>DASUFW010000252.1:0-10083 GCA_036274335.1 Burkholderiales bacterium
CTGCATCCCCACCGCGTGAACGGCACGCGCGACTACATCTGGCACCTCTTCGACAAGCTCGAGGACCTGAGGCCGATCCTCAAGCCGGCATGAACGAATACCTCGTGATCTCCCGCGGGCAGTGGGACGAAAGCGCCAGCCCGGAGGAAGTCCAGGGCGCGATCGACCGCTTCTACGTTTGGTACGAGCGAGGGCTCAAGCAGGGAAGACTGAAAGCGGGAAGCCGGCTCGAGAACAGGGCCAAGGTCGTGTCCAGGGGCACGATCACCGACGGGCCGTTCACGGAAACCAAGGAGCTGATCGGCGGCTTCTGGTTCATCGTCGCCGGGACGCTGGAAGAAGCGGCAGCAATCGCGGCGGAGAATCCGTGCCTGGAGTTCGGCCTGACCGTGGAAGTCAGGCCCCTGGACGCGGCGCGGGCCGACGTAGCCGTGGAGACGAACGAGACGCCGGCGCGGTGGAAGAGGACCTGAGGCGGCTTCTCAAGCCCCGAGGCAGCGCCGGAACTGCGCGATCCCGCGCTTGAGATAGCCGGGGTCGTCATGGATGCGCGCCAGGACGATCGAGCCCTCAATGCAGACCAGAAACTGGTCCGCGAGATCGCGGGCGGAGACCTCCTTCGTCGCAAACGGGCCCAGCATGTCCGCCACGAGCGAGCGCAAGTCCCCGGTCCGCTTCTCCAGCGCCCGTGAAATCGCGCGGCCCGATCCGGCCGCCTCGCTCGCGAAGCCGGCCAGCAGGCATCCTTCCTTCCACAGGTCCGTAACGATCCTGGAAGCGTGCGCCAGGAAGCCGTGCGCCCGCCTGAACGGATCCGTCTCCCCCGCATAGGCGCCTGCGGCGAGCCGCCCGACGCGGTCCGCGTAGTAGTGCTCGAGCGCGGCGAGCCCGAGCGCTTCCTTCGTATCAAAGAAGTGATAGAAGCTGCCCTTGCTGAGCTTCGCCTCGCGGATGACCTCGTCCACCCGCGTCGCCGAATAGCCGTCGCGCAGCATCAGCCGCTCCGCGGTGCGCACGAGCTTTTCCCGGGTGTCGAGCGGGCTCGCGGCGCTCATTGAGTCCTCACCACGCGTAGTAGGGCCGGCGCTCCCCCCGTGCGAAGCGCGTCGCGTCCCACGCGTCGATGACCAGGGAGACCACGTTGGTCGCCATCAGGGCGAGGAGCCAGAAACGGAAAGCGCCGGGCGGGACCGCCTCGAGCCGCAGCGCCATCCACGCCAGCATCGGGATCCAGACCGCGTGGGTCGTCCCGAGCAGGCGGATGAAGCGCCGCCGCTGGTAGATCAGCGCCTGGGCGAGCGCCGCGACGCCCACCGCGGCGAGCGCGACCTGCGCCTCGAGATGGGTGATGAACAGCAGGCACGCCGAGTTTACGGCGACGAGCCACGTGCCCCAGATTCTCTGCACGGGGCGAAAGCGCACCAGCACGATCCCGAACAGCTCGAAGACGGACCGGAAGAATCCGGGGGTAGATGGGTTGCGAGTCATGGCATCGCCTCCTGGGGCGCGGTCGATGCCGGTTAGACTAAATGGTCTAGACTATCTAGTCAAGCGCCGCCCGCTACGGCCACTCGGGCCGGTGATACCCCAGCGGCACCGGCGGGCGCGCCCAGAACGGCGGCGTCTCCGACAGCTGCAGCACCGGCGCGAGGTGCGTGATCACCCCCGCCGGCGACTTGGTTTCCATGGTCTTCGCGACGGGCTCCACCGACCCCGCGGGATCCGCCGTGCCGCGATCGACGATCCACTTCCCGGTGCGCGCCAGCCCCACGCGCACCCGCCAGCTTCCGCCCTCCTTCGCGCGCCGCGCCAGCGCCACCATGGCACCCAGCGCCATCACGTAGCCGCTCACGTAGTCGATGGCGGAGCACGGCAGCAGCTTCGGCGCGCCTCCGGCGCCCTGCACGTCGGCCATGCCGCTCACCGTCTGCACGATGCTGTCGAAGCCGCGCCGCTCCTGCCACGGTCCGGTCGTGCCCCAGGCCGAAAGCGACACGCAGACGATGCCGGGACGCAGCGTCGCCAGCGCTTCCGGCGAGAAGCCGCGCGCGGCGAGCGCGCCGGGACGATAGGACTGGGAAAACACGTCCGCCTGCTTCGCGAGCCGGCGCAGGGTCTCGACGTCCTCCGCCTTGCGCAGGTCGAGCTGCGCGGAGAGCTTGCCGAGGCCCGTATCGAGGTCGATGTCGCCCGAGTCCGGCAGGTGCGCAGCCGTGATCTTGAGGACGTCCGCGCCGTGCTCGGCGAGCGTGCGCGCGCAGGTCGGCCCCGCCAGCACGCGCGTGAGGTCGAGCGCCCGGATGCCGGCCAGCGGCCGGTTGCCCGCGGGCAGCGGCTCGGGCGGCGCGTCGCCGATCCGCTCGATGGTCAGCAATGCCTGCGCTGCGACAGCGGTCGAATGGGGATGCGCTGCCCACTCCCGCGCCGTGCGCACGAATCCGGCGCAGCCGCCGGCGGCATGGATCGCCTCTTCCAGCGCCGCGCCCTCCCATGCCGCGGCGGCCGCCTTCGCCGCCTCGACGTCCTCGCCGACGCCCAGCACGCGCAACGCCGCGGCGCGGTGGTGCGGATAGTTGCAATGGAAGCGCACCCAGCGCCCGTCCTTCACCGGGTAGAACAGGCTGAAGGGGTCCCAGATCGCCTTCGGCGCCTTGCCGTCGATCTTCAGGTACGCGCCGCTCTTCAGCGAGGCTGCCGCGGCGCGCAGGTCGATCGACACCTTCTGGTTCCGTCCGGTCCTCAGCCGCCAGAGCTCGGCAGCCGCGACGCCCACCGCGGCGAGCGCCGCGGCGCCGGCCGCGCCCACGCGGTAGGGCGTCTTCAGCACCGGATCGGTGCCGGCGATTTCCGCCTCGCCCTCGAGTCGGGCGAGCGCGAGGAGCTCGCGAAGCGCGGCCTGAGGCATGCGCGAACGCTACCACGCCGTCGGTTAGACTAGGGCGATCATGCGCGAACCGACCCCTGGGACCATCTACCTCAAGGACTACACGCCGCCCGCGTTCTTCGTCACGCACGTCGACCTCGACGTCGATATCCGCGAGGACCACGCGATCGTCAGGGCGTCGCTGAAAGTGAAGCGCCATGCGGGCGGCGGCGCGCTGGTGCTGGACGGCGACGAGCTGGCGCTGCAGTCGGTGACGCTGGACGGAAAGCCGGCCCGGCACGACGTGACCGCCGACCGGCTCACGGTGCACGACGTCCCGGACGCGTTCACGCTGGAGACGGTGACGCGCATCGTGCCGCAGCAGAACACGAAACTCGAAGGCCTGTACGCGACCACGCACGGCTTCGTCACGCAGTGCGAGGCGCAGGGCTTCCGGCGCATCACGTGGTTCGTCGACCGGCCCGACAACATGGCGCGCTACGTCGTCACCGTGCGCGCCGACCAGGCGAAGTACCCGGTGCTGCTCTCCAACGGCAACCGCGTGGACGGCGGCGAGGAGGCCGGCGGGCGCCACTGGGCGAAGTTCGACGACCCGTTCCTCAAGCCGTCGTACCTCTTCGCCCTGGTCGCGGCGGACCTCGAGGAAGCGAAGGACACGTTCACGACGCGCTCCGGGAAGGCCGCCGAGCTCTCGGTCTACGTCGAGCCGGGGAAGCTCGACCAGGCCGGCTGGGCGATGGACTGCCTCAAGCGCGCCATGAAGTGGGACGAAGACCGCTTCGGCCTCGAGCTCGACCTCGAGCAGTACAAGATCGTCGCCGTCGGCGACTTCAACTCCGGCGCGATGGAGAACAAGGGCCTCAACATCTTCAACACGCGCTATGTGCTCGCGCGCCCCGACACCGCCACCGACGCCGACTACCAGGCGATCGACGCCGTGGTGGCGCACGAGTATTTCCACAACTGGACCGGCGACCGCGTCACCTGCCGCGACTGGTTCCAGCTGTCGCTGAAGGAAGGCCTGACGGTGTTCCGCGACCAGGAGTACTCCTCCGACCTCTACTCGCGCGCCGTCGAGCGCATCCAGAACGTGCGCGTGCTGCGCGCCGGGCAGTTTCCCGAGGACGCGGGGCCGATGCAGCATCCGGTGCGCCCGCAGTCCTACCTGGAGATCCGCAACTTCTACACCATGACGGTGTACGAGAAGGGCGCGGAAGTGGTGCGCATGCAGCACACGCTGCTCGGCGAGGAGAAGTTCCAGGCCGGCATGAAGCTGTATTTCAAGCGCCACGACGGCCAGGCGGTCACCTGCGACGACTTCGTGCAGGCGATGCAGGACGCCTCCGGGGTCGATCTGGCGCAATTCCGCCGCTGGTACGACGTCGCCGGCACGCCGGTGCTCGACTGCAGCGGGGACTTCGCGGACGGCCGCTTCACGCTGAAGGTGAAGCAGTCGATGCAGCCGCCTTTTCACATCCCGCTCGGGGTGAAGGTCGGCCCGCACGAGCGCGTGCTGTCGGTGACCGAGGCCGAGCAGTCCTTCGACTTCGCGGTGCCGGAGAAGCCGGTGCCCTCGCTCCTGCGCGGCTTCTCCGCGCCGGTGATCCTGAACTACCCCTACACGGACGCCGACCTGCTGCACCTGCTCGCGCACGACGACGACCCGTTCGCGCGCTGGGAGGCGGGCCAGCGGCTCACCGCCGACATCATCCTGCGCCGCCAGGGCAAGCCGCCGGCGGACTTCCTGCAGGCCGCGCGGCGCGTGCTCGCCGGCCAGGACCACGCCTTCGTCGCCGAAATGCTCACCTTGCCCTCGGAGACCTTCCTGGCCGAGAGCCTCGAGGTGGTGGACCCCGACGCGCTGCACGCGGCGCGCCTCGCGCTGCGGCGGACGCTCGCCGAAGCGCTGCAGCCGGAGCTGACCGCCGCCTACCGCGCGCTGCAGGACGACGGCCCCTATTCGCCCGACCCGGCGTCGATCGGCCGGCGCGCGCTGAAGAACCTGTGCCTCGGCTACCTCGTCGAGCTCGGCCTGACGCCGCTCGCCGACGACCAGTTCCGGCGCGCCGACAACATGACCGACGCGATGGCCGCGCTCGGCTGCCTCGCCAACGCCGACTGCCCGGAACGCGAGCCGGCCCTGCAGGCCTTCTACGAGAAGTGGCAGGCCGAGACGCTGGTGGTCGACAAGTGGCTCTCGGTGCAGGCGACCTCGCGCCTGCCCGATACGCTCGCCCGCGTGCGTCAGCTGCTCGCGCATCCGGCCTTCGACCTCAAGGTGCCCAACAAGGTGTATGCGCTGGTGCGCGCGTTTGCCGCCAACCACGTGCGCTTCCACGCCGCGGACGGCGCGGGCTACGCGTTCCTCGCCGATCGGGTGCTCGAGCTCGACCCGCTCAATCCCCAGGTGGCCGCGCGCATGGCGCGCGGCTTCGACCGCTGGCGCAAGTTCGACGCCCACCGCCAGGCCCACGCGCAAGCGCAGCTGGAGCGCATCCGCGGCGCCGCGGGCTTGTCGCGTGACGTCGCCGAGATCGTCGCCAAGGCGCTCGGCTAGCGCGCGCCCGCCGTGACGACGACCGTCCTCGCCATCTTCGCGCTCGTCTACCTGGGGATGCTGCTCGGCGGCCTTCCCTACCTGCAGCTCGACCGCACCGGCGTGGCGCTGCTCGGCGCCATCGCGCTGGTGGCGGTGGGCGCCCTGACCCCGACCCAGGCGGCCGAGTCGGTGCACCTGCCGACGCTGCTGCTGCTTTTTTCCTTCATGGTGATCTCTGCGCAGATGCGCCTCGGCGGCTTCTACGGCCGGGTGACCCTCGCCATCGCCGACGCCCGCCTCTCGCCCCCGGCGCTGCTGGCGGTGCTGGTGGTGGCGGTCGGCGCGCTCTCGGCGGTGTTCAGCAACGACGTCATCTGCCTCGCCGTCGCGCCGGTGCTGGCCGATGCCTGCCTCGCCCGGCGCCTCGACCCGGTGCCCTACCTGCTCGGGCTCGCCTGCGCGGCGAACGTGGGATCGGCCGCCACGCTGATCGGCAACCCGCAGAACATGCTGATCGGGCAGACCCTCGGCCTCGCCTTCGGCGGCTACTTCCTCGAGGCGATCGTGCCGGTCGCGGCGGGCCTCGCCGTGACCTGGGGCGTGATCGCATGGCAGATGCGCGGCCGGTGGCGCACGGTGCTCGACGACCCGCCGCCCGAGCGGCGCGAGGAGTTCGCGACCTACGACCGCTGGCAGACCCTGAAGGGCCTGGCGGTGGTGGGCGCGCTGCTCGGCGTGTTCCTGCTCACCGACATTCCGCGCGAGGTGGCGGCCCTCGCCGGCGCCGGCGTGCTGCTCATGAGCCGGCGCATGCATTCGCGAAAGATGCTCGGCCTGGTGGACTGGGAGCTGCTGGTGCTGTTCATCGGGCTGTTCGTGGTCAACGAGGCGCTCGCGCACAGCGGGCTGGCCGCCGAGGCGCTGGCGCGCCTCGCCCACGCGGGCGTCACGCTCGCCGACCGGGGAACGATGCTCGCCGCGACCTTCGTGCTGTCCAACCTCGTGTCCAACGTGCCGGCGGTGATGCTGCTGCTGCCGGCGGCCACCGAGCCCTGGTCGGGTCCCCTGCTCGCGCTGGTGAGCACGCTGGCGGGCAACTTCCTGCTGGTCGGCTCGATCGCCAACCTGATCGTGGTGGATTCGGCGCGGCGCCGCGGCGTCGCGATCGACTGGCGCCTGCACGCGCGCACCGGCGTGCCGGTCGCGCTGGCGACCCTGCTCGTGACTGCGATCTGGTTCACACTTCTCGCCTGAACGCGTCGCCGCGCGGCGACGGTTTTACCGCCGCGTCCCGCCTGTCGGCGCGTCTGCGGAATTTTCCCTTGAGCGCGCTGCGCGGGATGGCAATAGTGCGGCGTTGACCACGCCTGACATCCATGACCGGCTGTCCAACACGGGACAGCTCCTCGTTCGCTCGGGAATCGAGATCGGGCGCCTGCTGGACGCGATGCTGCGCGACCGGGACGCCGTCACCGCCAGCCTCCCCCAGCAGCTGCTGTTCCTGTCCCAGCTGGTCCACGTGGAGCCGGTCAAGGGATTCATGCTGCTGTCGTACTCCGACCACAAGCCCGCGAACTCGGCGGTGCTGGCCGCGCCCTCGCTCACCTTCCGCTGCCACCACCGCGGCGCGCAGTTCGCGTTCAAGGGCGACGCGCCCCGCCAGTCGGCCTACGGCAGCCGGCCCTGCATCCGCTTCGGCCTGCCCAACGCCATGCTCGGCATGCAGCAGCGCCGCGCGCAGGGGCGCGTGCAGGTCCCCGCGCAGGCGCCCGTGCACTGCGACCTGCGCATGGGCCTGCAGTCCTTTCCGGCCCGGGTGGTGGACGTGAGCCTCGACGGCATCGGCATGCTGATCACGGACTCGACCATCCCGCTGTGCGAGGGCACGCGCCTGGAGCACGCGCGCATCCGGCATCCGCAGGCGAAGCCGTTCCTGATCGACTTCGAGGTGCGCCACGTCACCCGCATCGCCCTCGCCAGCGGCGAGAGCGCCAGCCGCGTCGGCTGCCGCGTCATCAGCTCGCGCGGCACCCTGGAAGAGCTGATCCGCCTGTTCATCGTCGACCTTGCCTGAGCCTCGCGGGATGGCCGAGAATGCCGGCAGCGCACCGGCGCCTCGCCTCCCGTGGATTCCACGCTCACCCTGATCGTCGCCACCCTGGTGTTTCTCGGCATCCACATCGTGCCGAGCACGCCGCTGCGCGGCCGCCTGGCCGGCGCGCTCGGCGAGGGGCCCTACCTGGGGCTGTTCTCGCTCGCCTCGCTCGGCGGGCTCGCGTGGATGGCCTACGCCTATGGGCATGCGCCCTTCGAAGGCCTGTGGCCGGGGCTGCGCCTGGTGCCGCTCGTGCTGGTGCCGCCGGCGTTCGTGCTGCTCGCCTGCGGCCTGCTGTCGCGCAACCCGAGCCTGCTCGGCCAGGCGGGCGCGCTGAAGCGTGAGGACCCGGCGCGGGGCATCCTGCGCATCACCCGGCATCCCGTCATGTGGGGCATCATGCTGTGGGCCCTGGCGCACCTCCTCGCGATCGGCTCGCTGCAGTCGGTGGTGTTCTTCGGCGGCCTGCTGCTGCTTGCGGCCGCAGGCACCACGCTGCAGGACGCGCGCAAGGCCGAGCTGCTCGGGGACGATTGGCGGCGCTTCGCCGCGGCGACCTCGAACCTCCCCTTCCTCGCCGTCGCGCAGGGCCGCAACCGGATCGCCTGGCGCGAGATCGGGGCATGGCGGCCGGCCGCGGGGCTCGCGGCTTTCGCCGTCCTGCTGGTCGCGCACGGGTGGCTGTTCGGCGTGCGCGCGTACTAGCACCGCCCCGCAGGGCCCGGCAGGTCGGGCTCCGGCCGGTCACGGGCGTCGCGGCGGCGCGGCGCGCGGTCCTGCGCGAGGCGCTGGAGCAGATGACGGCCAACTTCCCCGGGGCGGTGGCGGGCCGGGATCCCGAGTACCTGCACCAGCTGCGCGTGGGAATGCGCCGGCTGCGCGCCGCGCTGCACATCTTCGACGCTACCCTGCGCGAAGCGGACGTGCGCGCGCTGCGCCGCCTGCTGCGCGCGCTGTCCCGGGTGGCCGGCCCGGCGCGCGACTGGGACGTGCACGCCCGGCGCCTGCCCCCGGCCCTGCGTCCCGCCGCCGAGCGGCGGCGGCGCGCCGCCTATGCCGCCCTGCGCCGGGTGCTGCACGCGCCCCAGCTGTGGCCGCCGCCGCGCGGGCTGCCGTCGGCGCAGGTCGCGCTGCCGGTCTTCGCGCACTCGGTGCTCGAGCGAGCCGACCGCAGGGCGCGGAGGCGGGGCGAGCAGCTGGAGTGGACGCACGCCGGCCGCCGCCACGACCTGCGCATCCGGCTGCGGCGGCTGCGCTACGCCGCCGAGTTCCTGCGCGGCGCCTTTCCCGGCGCAGACACGGAGCCCTTCATCCGCAGCCTGAAGCGCCTGCAGGACGCACTCGGCGAGCTGAACGATCTCGAGGTCGCGCGCCGGCTGCAGGCCGAGCTCGCCGGCGAAAAGCCGCGGCGCGGCCCCCGGACCGTGCAGCGCCTGAAGGCGCTGCCGGCGGCCTGGGATGCCTTCATTGCCGCGCCGCGCTTCTGGCGCCCCGCTAGAGCGAGCGCAGGAAGTTGAGCAGGTCCTGCTTGTCCCGTTCCCCGAGCCCCAGGAACCGGTCGACCACGCCGTTCGCCTCCGAGAACGCGCTGCGGTGCTCGCGGATCGCCTGCATCAGGTCGGTGGTGCGCCCGTCGTGCAGGAAGAAGATCCGCTGCCCGAGGCCCCACAGCGGCGCCGTGCGGAACTCGCGCGTGCTGGCCTGGCCCTGCGCCACGCCGTCGGACAGCCGTTCGCCCATGTCGTGCAGCAGGAGGTCCGAGTACAGGTGGGCCGTCTGGTTGCGCAGCGCCGCCACGCTCGCGTTGCCGGTCTGCAGCGACGGCGTGTGGCAGAGCGCGCAGCCGACGCTCTCGAACTGGGCGCGTCCGCTGTTGATGGACTGCGCTCCGCCCGGCGTGTTGGTGGAAGGCACCGGCGGCGCGAGGAAGCGCTGGAAGTTGGCGAAGTTCTGGATCCCCGGGGTGCCCCCCAGGGCATCTGCCGCATCCATGTCCTGCACGTCGTTCGGCACCGTCGCGAACTGGCAGTCCGGGTGCTGCTCGCGCTCGTTCTGGAACAGCTCGCTGGTGATGCCCATCTCGACGTTGTAGGCCTCGCCGGCGAACAGCAGCCCCGAGACGTTCTGCGCCTTCCAGCCGAAGCGCGTCAGGGTGCCGTCGTTGCCGTTGAAGTTGTACTGGCCGGTGACGGCGCGGCCCGCGACGCGGAAGTTGGCCTTGCCGCGGATGCCGAGGCCCTGCTTGCGCGACTGCTGCTGTTCCCGGTTCTGCAGGATCGTGTCGTCCGGAATGGCCTCGATCAGGCCGGCGCCGAACAGCGGCGTCGGGATGCGGAAGATCGCGTTCCGGCTGGCGACCGCGCTCTCGAAGTCCGGCTGCGCCAGGTTGCAGCCGGCCGCGCCGGTGCGCCCCGTGATGGTGAACAGCGCATGTACGCCGCCGTCGGGCGTGCCGTCGGGATTGCGCACGAAGCGCACTTCGCGCACCGGGCCGCTTCTCTGTATGAAGGACGGCACGCGGTCGCGCCCGCCTTCCTTGGTGGCAAAGGCGACTTGCGGATTGAC
>DASUFW010000253.1:0-2635 GCA_036274335.1 Burkholderiales bacterium
CACCGACACGCCCTTGTCGCGCGCCGAGCGGACGACGCCGAGCGCGGTGCCGTGCCCCGCGGTCGCGAGCGCGCCCGTATTGCAGTAGGTGAGGATGCGCGCCCCGTTCGGCACCAGGCGCGCCCCCTGCGCGCCGATCGCTCGATTGACGGCGAGATCTTCGGCGAAGATGGCCTCCGCCTCGGCGCGCTTGTCCTTCGCCTTGCGCATGCGCTCCAGCGCCCAGAAGAGGTTCACCGCCGTGGGGCGGCTATGGGCGAGGACCTCGTAGGAAGAATCCGCGGGCTCGAGCGCGATGCCGAACGCCGCGGCGCAGCCGATTGCCGGCGCGCCACGCACCGCCATGTCGCGGATGGCTGCCGCGACTTCGGCCGCGGTGCGGCAGGTCAGGTAGGCGATCTTCTCGGGGAGCAGCCTCTGGTCGAGGACCTCGAGCGCATCGCCCTTCCAGCGCAGCGCCTCGACCGTCACACCAGCTTCTCGGTGCCGCCGTCCACGGGGACCTGGGCCGCGGTCGTCTTCGCGAAAAGGGGACCGCACATCTCGGCCGCCAGCTCGGCGACATCCTTCGACGACACCTCGGTCTGCAGGAGGTTGTTGCGCTTGTACTGCTCGACCGTCAGGTTGTAGGCCTTGGCGCGCGACGCCAGCACTTCCTCGGTCCACAGGGCGGTGTCGTACACGGCGTTGGGGTGGACGGTGTTGATGCGGATTCCGTCCTTCGCCCACTCGAGCGCCGCGACGCGCGCGAGCTGGTTGAGAGCGGCCTTGGATGCCGAATAGGCAGCCGCGCCCGGCCCGGGCGCCGGCACGTTCTTCGAGCCGATGACGACGACGCGTCCCCCGCGCGGCGCGAGGCGGAGCAGGGGATGCGCGGCCTGCATGACCAGCAGGCTCGCTTCCACGTTGACGGTCATGGCGCTGCGCCAGGCCTCGCTCGAGAGGCTCTGGACAGGGGCGGAGGCCGGGAAAATCCCGGCGTTGAGCACGAGCATGTCCAGGCCGCCGAAGCGCCGCACGCTGGCATCGAGTGCCGCGTCGATGGCGCGCGCATCGGTCAGGTCGCACGCGATGCCCAGATAGTCCGCACGCTGGAAGGTGGTCGCGATCGAGGGGTTGCGGTCGAGGCCGATGACGGCAGCCCCGCGCCGCAGGAAAGCCTCCGCGCAGGCCCTGCCGATGCCCGACGCCGCGCCGGTCACGAGGGCCACCTCGCCCGCGAACGCGGGCGGCGATCCGGAGCGCTTCAGCTTGGCCTGCTCCAGATCCCAGTACTCGATGTCGAAGGTATGCCGCGGCCCGACCGACTGCCAGCCGCCGAGCGCCTCGGCCCGCAGGATCACGTCGATCGTGTGCTCGTACAGCTCTTCGACGATGCGCGTGTCCTTGGCGCTGCGCCCGAAAGCGGTGAAGCCGAGCGCGGGATCCAGTGCCATGCGCGGCGCCGGATCGAGCATGGTCTTCGGCTCCCGCGCGTGGCGCGCGTTCTCCTCGAAATAGGCGCGATAGGCGGCGCCGAACCCCGGCACGTCGCGCCCGAGCATGGGAACCGGCTTGGTGCGAATGACGTGATCGGGCGTCGCGGGGCCGCTCTGCGACATGCGCGCGACCTGCGGATGGCGCGCGAAGGCCAGGAAACGCGCGGAGTCGTTGCAGAGGCAGAGCATGGGCGTCCCCGCTGCCTGAGAGACATCCCGCCGCAATTGCGCGGCGTCTTCGCGCCGGAATCCCGAGTCCGTAGCCTGCGGAAGGCCGATGCTCCACGCCTTCTGCGCGGCCAGGTAGCGCTCCGCCATCGACACCAGCTCGATCATCAGCTCGTAGGACTCGCGCGCGTCCTCGGCGAACGAGAACACGCCGTGGGAGAGCAGGATCATGCCCACCGTACGTCGGCTTGCCCGCTTCGGGTATTCCTCGGCGCAATAGCGCGCCAGGTCGAAGCCGGCCATGATGTAGGGGATGACCACCGCCTTGTCCCCGTAGATGTCCTGCACCCGCTTTTCGCCGTCCGGCGCATTGGAGACCGAAAGGACGGCATCCGCATGCGTGTGGTCCACGTACTTGTGCGGGAGGATCGCGTGCAGGATCGTTTCCACCGAAGGGGCGGGCGCACCCGCGCGCAGCGTGTGCGTGGCAAGCTCGTTCACCATCTGCGGGTCCGAGAGCGACGGCAGCGACGCGAGCCGCCGCAGGTACCCGAGCTCGACCGGCGCGAAGCCCTGGGGCTCGATGGTCTCCAGGTCCCAGCCACTGCCTTTCACGTAGAGGACCTCCTGCGTCTCGCCAAAGAGGTTCGTCTCGGGCAGCTTGACCGAAGTGTTGCCGCCGCCGTGCAGGACCAGCGTCTTGTCGCGCCCGAGCAGGCGGGAGGTGTAGACGCGCGGCCCGAGCGGGCCGTCGAACTGCGCGGCCTCGGCGTCGTTCCAGAGGCTTTTCATCCGCGAATTATACTTTTGCCGTGCTGAGGCTCGAGCTGCTCGACTGGGAGACTGCGCGCGTGGAGGCTACTCGCATCCGCACGCGGGTGTTCGTGGAGGAGCAGCGCGTGCCGCCCGAGATCGAGCTGGACGAGCACGACACGGCGAGCCTGCACGCGCTCGCGTACCTTGCGGGCACGGCCGTCGGCACGGGCAGG
>DASUFW010000254.1:0-2964 GCA_036274335.1 Burkholderiales bacterium
CCGACTCGGCTTCCTTGCCCGTGAGCGCGGTCACCGAGTAGCCGAGCTTGGCAAGGGAAGCCACTGCAATCGAGCCGACGCCGCCGGTCGCGCCGTCGACCACCACCGGGCCGTTGGCCGGCGCGAGGCCGTTCAGCTCCATCTTCACGATCGCGAGGCCCGCCGTATAGCCTGCGGTGCCGAAGGCCATCGCATCCCACAGGCTCATGCCCTTGGGGAGCTTGACGGCCCAGTCGGCGGGGATGCGCGCGTACTCTGCATAGCCACCGTGGTGCTTGACGCCGAGGTTGTGCCCGACCGCGAGGATGGCGTCGCCCCTGGCGAAGCGCCCGTCCGATGAAGACACCACGGTGCCCGAGAGGTCGATGCCGCCGATGCAGCTCGGCCGCAGCAGGATCCGCCCCTTGCCGGTGGCTGCGAGCGCGTCCTTGTAGTTAACGTCCGAGTACGCGACGCGCACCACGAGCTCGCCGGGATCGAGCTCCTCCAGGGTGCAGTCCACGAACTCGGCGCGAATCTTCTTCTCAACCTCCGTCAGCCGGTATGCCCTGAACTTCTCCACTTGCCCTCCTCCGTTCGGTCTGCAGGTATTCGGCCGACTGCATCTCGTGCAGCCGGCTGACGGTGCGCTGGAACTCCGCGCTCGCCTCGCCCTCGGTGAACAGGGCCTCGGGCGGGGCCTCGGCGGAGACCACGAGATTCACGCGGTCATCGTAAAACACATCCACCAGCCAGGTGAAGCGCCGCGCGGCGTCGGCCTGCTTCGGGGACATGCGCGGGATGCCCGACAGGATCACGGTATGGAAGCGCCGGGCGAGGTCCACATAGTCGGCGTAGGAGCGATGGCCTCCGCATAACACGCTGAAATCAAACCAGACGAGGCCGCCGGCGCGCTTGCGGTACGGGATGCGGCGACCCTCCACGTCGAGCGGTTGGCGCTCCTCCTCCACGTCGCGCAGCTCGGCGAAGATGCGCTGGAGTGCATCCTCCCCGCCCTGGCCGACGTGGTAGACCTTCAGCTTCTCCATCTTCAGGCGGCGGTAGTCGGTGCCGTTGTCGACCTCCAGCACGTCGAGCCGCTCCTCGAGCAGGGTGATCGCCGGCAGGAATCGCTCGCGCTGCAGGCCGTTCGGATACAGCTGGTCGGGCCGGTAGTTGCTGGTCATGACGAACTGCACGCCGCGGTCCATCACCTGCCAGAGGTAGCGCCCGAGGATCATGGCGTCGGCGATGTCGGCGACGTGGAATTCGTCGAAGCAGATGAGCCGATAGCGGCGCGCGGTGCGCTCGGCGACCGCGGCGATCGGGTCCGGCGTGCCCTTGAGGCCGTCCAGCTCGCGGTGGATCTCCCGCATGAAATGGTGGAAGTGCACCCGGCGCTTGCGAACCAGCGGCACGCACAGGTAGAAGGCGTCCATCAGGAAGCTCTTGCCGCGCCCGACCGCACCCCACAGGTAGACGCCCTTCGGCAGCGGCGGCTTGACCAGCAGGCGTCGCAGCGCCGTGCTGCGGCGCGCCTTGTAGGCGGTCCACTCCTCGAACAGGTGCTGCAGGCGCTCGACGGCACGCGCCTGCGACGGGTCCGCCACGAAGCCGCGGCCGGCAAGCTGCCGCCGGTAGGTGGTGACGACGTCGCCCACGCTCAGCGCTCCGTGCTCACGATGAGGATGCCGGCCGCGACGCCGAGCGCGCCGAGCGCCTGCTGCAGGCTGATCGGCTCGGCGAGCAGCAGCCAGCCGATCAGCACGCCGAACACGGGCGACAGGAAGACGAATACGTTGACGCGGCTCGCCGAGTAGCTGCGCACCAGCCACACGATCAGCACGAAGCCGAGGCCCGCGGCCACCACGCCCAGGTAGAGCAGGCTCGCCACCGCGGAGGCGCTGAAGTGCCAGGTCGCCCCGCCCTCCAGCGCCAGCGCGAGCACCGCGACCACCGGGATCGCCGCGGCCACGTTCCAGAAGATCAGGGCGGCCGAGTTCACCTCGCGCGGCATGCGCTTGTTGAGGATCACGTTGCCCGACCAGCCCAGCGCCGCGAGCAGGCAAAGCGCGTCGCCCAGCAGGCTGCCTCCCGCCGTGCCGCGCTCGACGAGCACCAGGGCCACCCCGCCGAAGGCTGCGATCGTGCCGAGCCAGCGCCGCAGGCCGATCCGCTCGGCCGGCACCCAGAGCGGCAGGAGCAGCAGCGTGAAGAAGGGCTGCATGTTGAACAGGATGGCCGCGCGCCCGGCGCCGGTCATCGTCAGGCCGATGAACAGCGACACCTGCGATACGAGGAAGAAGCCGGTCTGCGCCAGCACATAGGCCGCCGAGCGGCCGGTCTGCAGGAGGGGCAGCCTCGTCAGGGCCGCATAGGCGCCCAGGGTCACCGTGGTGATCGCCATGCGCAACGCCAGGAGCCCGAACACCGGCAGGTCGTGCAGCGCGATCTTGCCGGCGGTATACGAGCCGCCGAGGATCGCCATGGCGAGGATCGCCAGGCCGCTGGCGCGGGCGTCCAGCCTGCCGCTGTCGCCCGGGGTCACTACAGGTTGAGCGATCGCTTGTCGACCGCCAGGGCCGCTTCCTTCATCGCCTCCGACAGCGTCGGATGCGCATGGCAGATCATGCCGATGTCCTCGCTCGAGCCGCGGAACTCCATTGCCACCACCGCCTCCGCAATCAGCTCGCCGGCGAACGGCCCCAGGACATGCACGCCGAGGATCTCGTCGGTCTGCGCCTGCGCCAGGAACTTGACCAGACCCGTGGTCTCGCCGAGCGCCCGCGCCCGCCCGTTGGCGGAGAACGGAAACGTCCCGACGCGGTATTCGACGCCTTCGGCCCTGAGCTGCTGCTCGGTCTTGCCGACCCAGGCGATCTCGGGGGTCGTGTAGATCACCCAGGGCACCGTATTGAAGTCGACGTGCGGCTTCTTGCCGGCGATGCGCTCCGCGACCGCCGCGCCTTCCTCCTCCGCCTTGTG
>DASUFW010000255.1:0-1985 GCA_036274335.1 Burkholderiales bacterium
AGAACCTATCCCAAAACTAACCTCCTGTAAACAATAAGACTGTTTGCTAATTGTACAAGACCCAGATAATTTTTATCCTTCTTTTCATACCTTGTAAATAATTTTCTAAATCTGTTATGCCATGAATTTGTTCTTTCTACAACCCATCTTCTTGCAGAATGCTTTTTTCTACAAAATATTATTTCTTCTCTTCTGCGTCTAATATGTGAGTTATATCCTCTTTTGATAATCTCTTGTTCTACTTCTTTGGAATGATATGCTTTATCAAGACATAGATTCTGTTTATGTTTGGATTTGTTGTGTGATGATGATGATGATGGTCGTTTGATAACAATATTATCAATCGTATTTGTTGCAACAGTAACGTCGTGAGTATTTGCAGATGTTATAATAGTAGACAAGGGAATACCATCTTTATCTGTAAGAATATGTCTTTTACTTCCTAATTTGCTTCTGTCAGTAGGATTATGACCTGTTTTCGCCCCCCTAAAGGTGATTTAATGGATATGCTATCCAGAGATTGCCAATCCCATTTAATTCCTATCTTTTTATCATATTTTTGTAGCAATCTAGACCATAATTTATCAAATATACCTAATTCCATCCATTCTTGATATCTTCTATGAGATGTAGAACCTGAACCATATACTTTGGGTAACATTTTCCACTGACATCCAGTTCTTAGAACAAATACTATTCCATCAAGTACTTTTCTATATGGAACGATTGGTCTACCTATGGTATTCTTTGGCTTCTCATCTGGTAAAATATTTTTAATTTCATTCCATAGTTCATCTGGAATACTTGTAATCGTTCTAAGATTCTTTTTACTCTTTAGCATTATTAGATATGATAGGAAACAAATAAGCTATATTCTTATCTATTTTTGGGATAGGCCCTAAGTCTAAAGATTGATAAAAGACTTAAGATATCCAAGAAAAAAGTATAAACAAAGAAATTGTTATAATAAATACTATTTTTTCCCAATCTAATATCCATAAACAAATAAGAGCTTATCCGAAAAGTAGTTTATAATGTTTAAGTTTATGGTACAATAGATTTATTCGGTAAAGCTAAGTGTCTATACACTATATTCTCACGAGATTAGTTTGATATTTGAAATTTCTGGAATCAATTCATCTTATGAAATACCAGATGAATTATGGAATCAAATTTTCCCTCTTCTTGTACATAAACCCAAAAGAAAGAAGAAGACAGGTCGTCCAATAATGGATGATAGAAAGGCAATGACTGCTATCTTTTACATAGCACGTACTGGATGTCAGTGGAAAGCACTACCACGAAGTCTTGGTGCATCCAGTACTGTACATGACAGATTTCAGGAATGGAGACAAGATGGTGTATTCAAACGTATGTGGATTGACAGTTTACAAATATACGATGAAAAAGTTGGTATCAATTGGAAATGGCAATCAATGGATGGTGTGCAATAACCAAAGCACCACTTGGGGGAAAAAAGTACAGGACCAAATCCCACAGACAGAAGTAAATTAGGTACTAAACGTAGTCTCTTAGTAGAGGGTCATGGTATTCCTATTGGAATTACTATAGATGCGCTAATAGACATGATATGAAGATGACAAGAGCAACACTTCAGAGTATAATCGTTTGCAGACCACTACTATCACAACCATCATCATCATCATTAACAGCAAATACTCAACAACAACAACACATCTGTCTTGACAAGGGCTATGACTATCCTGAAGTATATGAGCTACTTGAAGAATATGGTTATACTATTCATGTTTGCAAGAGAGGAGAAGACTACAATAACAGTAACAAAAAGAAAAAAAGAAGAGGAAGAAGGATACCAAATTATAGAGCAAGAAGATGGGTAGTTGAGAGAACACACTCTTGGATGAATAGATTCAGACGATTGTTGATTAGATGGGAAAAGAAGGAAGAGAACTATATTGCAATACTATATTTTGTTTCTGCTTGGATAACATATAAGAGAGGAG
>DASUFW010000256.1:0-2677 GCA_036274335.1 Burkholderiales bacterium
CTGCAACTCTTCAACGCTGACGCCGCAGGACGCTGCGAAGCCCGAGGCCGCCTTGGTCGGCTGCCCGGCTGCATCGAACGCGTTGGCGACGGCGGGGCCCTGGCGTTTTATCTCCTGGTCCGGCTGCCGGTCGGCCATTGCGTGCACGCGCACTGCGAGCCGGCGCGGCGTCGCAAACCACTCGAGCTCGCCGTGCGTGATTGCTGCGGCCGCCAATCCCTTCTGGATGCCTTCGGCCAGTGCGCGCGCGAGCGTGAACAGCGATTTGGGCGGCAGCTCTTCGGTGCCCAGCTCGAACAGGAAGTCGCGCTTGGTCATGCGCTGGCTCCCGGCGAGGCGCGCTTGAGCATCGGGAAGCCGAGCGCTTCACGGCTCGCCAAGTACGCCTGGGCGACAGCTTTGGCGAGCTCACGCACGCGCAGGATGAAGCGCTGGCGCTCCGTGACGGAGATCGCCTTGCGCGCGTCGAGCAGGTTGAACGTGTGCGACGTTCGCAGCATCTGCTCGTAGGCCGGCAGCGCGAGTCCGGCGTCGAGTAGCGTGCGACAGTTCGCTTCGTGCTCGTCGAAATGACGGAACAGCTGCGCAGTGTCAGCGAACTCGAAGTTGTACTTCGACTGCTCGACTTCGTTCTGGTGATACACGTCGCCGTAAGTGACGCGTCCGAGCGGGCCGTCGGTCCAGAGGATGTCGTAGATGCTCTCGACGCCCTGCAGGTACATCGCGAGCCGCTCGAGGCCGTAAGTGATCTCGCCCATGACCGGCCGGCAGTCCAGCCCGCCGACCTGCTGGAAGTACGTGAACTGCGTGACCTCCATGCCGTTCAGCCAGATCTCCCAGCCCAGGCCCCAGGCGCCGAGCGTCGGCGACTCCCAGTCGTCCTCGACGAAGCGGATGTCGTGCTCGGCGGCGTCGATGCCGAGGGCGGCGAGCGAGGCGAGGTAGCGGTCCTGGAGGTCGGCGGGCGACGGCTTCATCACCACCTGGAACTGGTAATAGTGCTGCAGCCGGTTCGGGTTCTCGCCGTAGCGGCCGTCCTTGGGGCGGCGCGAAGGCTGTACGTAGGCGGCGTTCCAGGGCTCGGGGCCGATCGCGCGCAGGAACGTCGCCGTGTGGAAGGTCCCCGCGCCCACCTCCATGTCGTAGGGCTGCAGCAGCGCGCAGCCCTGCTCGTCCCAGAACTTGGACAGGCGCTGGATGAGGCTCTGGAACGTGAGCATGGGCAGGCGGAATCTTACCGGCTGCGTTTGCGCCGCGCGACGACGACGAGCACGAGCGCGCACAGCCCGAGCGCGGGCCAGTCGCCGACGCGCGCGTAGGGCGTCGCGCCCGTGTATCCCTGGACGGCGACGTCGAGCCGCCCCTCGGCGAACGGCGCGAGGCGGGCAAGGACGCGCCCGTCGCGGTCGATCGCCGCGGTGAGCCCGGTGTTGGTCGCCGCGAGGTGCGCGCGCCCGGTCTCCAGCGCGCGGGCGCGCGCGATCTGCAGGTGCTGCGCGGGGGCGAGCGAGTCCCCGAACCACGCGACGTTGGAGACGTTCACGAGCAGCGTCGCCGCCGGGAGCTGCCGGAGGATCTCGGCGCCGTAGGCATCTTCGTAGCAGATGTTCACGGCCACGCGCTGGCCGGCGACCTCGAGCGGCGCGGGCCGCCCCGGGCCGCGCGAGAAGTCGCCCAGCGGGATGGACAGGACGCGCACGATCCAGCCGAAGCCCCAGGGCACGAACTCGCCGAACGGCACGAGGTGCGACTTGAAGTACAGCTGGCGCGGCGAGCTGCCGAGCGAGAGCACGGCGTTGTAGTACTCGCCCGGCGCCGTGCGCACCGGAATGCCGAGCAGGAGGTCGCCGCCGTTGCGCTTCGCCGCGGCCTCCAGGCGCCCGAGGTAGGCGGGGTCCACGCTGTCCATCAGGCGCGGCACCGCGGTCTCGGGCAGTACGATGAGCCTCGCGCGGCTCCCTTCGGCGAGGCGCGCGTAGGTCTCGAGGGTGCGCGCATAGCGCTCGGGGTCGAACTTCAGCTCCTGCGGCACGTTCCCCTGCAGCACGCTCGCCGCGAGCGGCGCGCCGGCGGGCACGGTCCACTCGAGGCCGGTGGCGGCGGCGCCGCAAGCGCCCAGGACGGCAAAGGCGGCGGCGGCGCGCCAGCGCGCCTGGCGCAGCGCGACGCACCACAGCAGGCCCGCGCCCGCCGCAAGCACCAGCGAGCTGCCGTAAGCGCCGGCAAGCGGCGAGTAGCCGGCGAGCGGCGTACCCGGGGCCGCGGTGCCGAGCGTGAGCCACGGAAAGCCCGAGAGCACCGTGCCGCGCAGCCACTCGGCGAGGACCCAGCAGGCGGGGATGACCAGCGCCGCCCGCAGCGCGGGGCGCGCGCCGGTCTTCGCCTGCATGTAGCCCGCGAGCGCCGGAAAGGCGGACAGCACCACGCAGAAGCCCAGCGTGGCGATCCCGGCCAGCACCGGCGGCATGCCGCCGTAGCGATGCAGGCTGATGTACACCCAGGACACGCCCGTAAGGAACATCCCCATGCCGAACAGGAACCCCAGGCCCGCCGCGGCGCGCGGGCGCGGCGCCGTGATCCACAGGTGCGCGAGCACCGCCATCGCCACGAGCGCGACGGGCAGCAGCTCGAAAGGGGCAAAGGCCAGCACCATCGCCGCGCCGGCGAGGAACGCGAC
>DASUFW010000257.1:0-4651 GCA_036274335.1 Burkholderiales bacterium
GGCCAGCCCCAGCGCGAACAGCGCGATGAGCTTGTTGCGGATGCTGCCGGTCAACCAGGACATCCCCGAACTCCCCGATCCGCCACCCGAATCGGGCGGCACGCGTACTAAACAACGGGGGTCGGGAAATATTCTTCAACAGTTGTGCGCGATTGCGGTCCGCGCACGATTCCGGCAGTCAACAACTGTGCACCATCATCGCGGACTGTCAGGGCGTGACAAAGTGCACGCCCGCGCGCACTAGCGCAGCGGTTTTGCCGAGATGACGTGACCGATCTGCCACGGCCGCGCAAGCAACGTGTGCGCCTCCCCTATGCGGGTGAGGCGTGCCGCCAGCGCGGCCGGCATCGGCGCCGTGCGGCGCGTCTCCTGGCTGACGTACGCGCTGAGCGACTCGCAGGAGGCCGCGAGGTAACCCTCGGCCGCGTGGAACATCTCCTGATAGAAGTGGATGCGCTTCGCGTCGTGGCCGAGCAGGCGCGCTTCGAAGCGCAGCGGATCGCCTTCCTTCACCTCGCGCAGGAAATTGAGGTGCGACTCGAGCGCAAAGGTCGTGCAGCGATGCTCGCGGCGGAACTCGGGCGTGAGGCCGAGGAATTCGAAGAACTCGTCGGCCGCCGCGTCGAACGCGACGTGGTAATAGCCGACGTTCATGTGGCCGTTGTAGTCGATCCACTCGGGCCGCACGACCGCGCCGCCGGAGGCGAAGGGCGCCGGAATCGTCACGCGCCGCGTCCTGCGCGCGCGATCGCCTCGCGCACCACCTCGTGTGCGCGCGCGACCTCGCCCCACTCGGCGATCTTCACCCACTTGCCGGGCTCGAGGTCCTTGTAGTGCTGGAAGAAGTGCTCGATCTGGTTGCGCGTGATGGCGGGCAGGTCGGCGAGCGTGCGCACGGCGTCATAGCGCCGGGTCACGTGGCTGCTCGGCACGGCAATCAGCTTCTCGTCCATGCCGGACTCGTCCTCCATCACCATCACGCCGATCGGCCGGCAGTTGATGACCGAACCGGGCACCAGGGCGCGCGTATTGGCGATCAGCACGTCCAGCGGATCCCCGTCCCCGCACAGGGTATGCGGGACGAAGCCGTAGTTGCCCGGGTAGCGCATGGGCGTGTACAGGAACCGGTCCACGACCAGGGCGCCCGAGTCCTTGTCGAGCTCGTACTTGATCGGCTCGCCGCCCACCGGGACCTCGACGATCACGTTGACGTCCTCGGGCGGACGGTTCCCGGCGCGAATCGCGTCCAAACGCATGTACGCTCTCTCCTTTCGGGGCGGCCGGGAGCGGCCGCCCCTGCGAGTTTAGCGGGCCGAGCGGGCCTGGAGACGAAGATGGAATCGCTGACCTCCCTCGGCGGCGCGGTGGGCGCGCTGCTCACCGAACGCCGGCAGACGCTCGCCATCGCCGAGTCCTCCGCCGGGGGGCTGATCAACGCCGCGCTGGTCTCGGTGCCGGGCGCCTCGGCCTACTACCTCGGCGGCTGCGTCGTCTACACCGCGGCCAGCCGCGAGGTGCTGGCGGGCATCGCGCCGCAGGAGATGAAGGGCATGCGCTCGGCGAGCGAGCCCTACGCGCAGTTCCTCGCGCGCCGCCTGCGCGAGCGCCTCGGCACCACGTGGGCGCTGAGCGAGACAGGGGCCAGCGGCCCTTCGGGGAATCGCTACGGCGACGCGCCCGGCCATGCGTGCATCGCCGTGTCCGGCCCCGTGGACGCGGTGATCACCGTCGAGACCGGCCACGGCGATCGCGAAGCCAACATGTGGACGTTCGCGCGGCGCGCGATCGGCCTTCTCGAAACGTGCCTGCGAAAGGCGGCGCCGTGAACCAGGACGTGCAGGAGAAGTACCTCACGCTGCAGGAAATCGTCGCGGCGGCGCGCCGCAACCTGGGTCCGGGCCCGTGGGGCTACCTGGTGGGGGGCACCGAGACCGAAACCACCGTGCGGCGCAACCGCCACGCCCTCGATGCGCTCGGCTTCCGGCCGCGCGTGCTGCGCGACATGCGCCGCGTCGATGTGTCGAGCAAGCTGCTCGGCGCGCGCACGCGGCTGCCCGTGCTGATCGCGCCCGTGGGCGGGGTCGAGTCGTTCGTCGAAGGCGGCGCGGCGACGGTGGCCGTCGCTTCGGCCGCGGCCGGCGTGCCGCAGATGCTCTCCTCGGTTTGCCAGCCTGGGCTGGAGAAGACCGCGGCCGCCGCCGACAACCTGCGCATCTTCCAGCTCTACGTGCGCGGTGACGCGGCGTGGATCGACGATCACGTGCGCCGTGCGAAGGACCATGGCTACCGGGCGTTCTGCCTCACCGTGGACAGCGCGATGTACAGCCGGCGCGAGCGCGACCTGGTGGGCCGCTTCGTGAAGCCGTGGCGGGCGGGCGCCGCCAAGGGCATGGAGTTCCAGTCGGCGCTTTCCTGGGACGAGGTGAAGCGCTACAAGGACCGCCACGACCTGCCGCTCATCCTGAAGGGCATCGCGACCGCTGAAGACGCGCGCATCGCGGTGGAACACGGCGTCGAGGTGGTCTACGTCTCCAACCACGGCGGCCGGCAGCTCGACCACGGCCTGGGCAGCGCGGCGGTGCTGCCCGAGGTGGTGGCCGCGGTCGCCGGTCGCGCGCAGGTGTGGGTGGACGGCGGGTTCATGCGCGGCACCGACGTGGTCAAGGGCATCGCGCTCGGCGCGCACTGCGTCGGGCTCGGGCGATTTGCGTGCCTGGGCCTCGCGGCCGACGGGGTGGCCGGGCTCGTGCGCGCCTTCGAGATCCTCGAGGAGGAGGTCCGCATCTGCCTCGGGCTGCTCGGCGTGACCTCGTTCGCCGAGCTGACGCCGGCGCACCTCGCGCCCGCGCCGGTCGTGAGCGAGCAGGCGGTGCTCAGCGCCTTCCCGCTGCTGGGCGAGGGGTGAGGCTGGCGCGCCGATTCCTTGCGCTGTTGCTGGTCGCGGCCGCGGGCGCAGCGGCCGCCGGGCCGGTGCCCGGCACGACGCTGCACCGGATCGACGAGCCGGTGCTCGGCGGCGAGATGGCGGTGCACGAGGCCGGGCCGGCGAACGGTCCCGCCATCCTTCTGGTGCACGGCATCGGCGACAACGGTGCGCGCGACTACCAGTTCCAGATCGCCTGGCTGCGCGAATCCTGGCACGTGGTGGCGCCGGACTTGCCCGGGTTCGCCGAATCCGACAAGGCGAACGCGCTGTACTCCCCGGCGAACTATGCGCAGGTCCTGAAGCGCATTGCCGACCGCTTCATCCGGCGGCCCTTCGTGCTCGTCGGCCACTCGATGGGCGGCGTGGCGGCGCTGCGCTACGCGGCCACGTATCCGCAGGACGTCGAGCGGCTCGTCGTGATCGACGCGCCGGGGGTGCTGCACCCCCTGTCCAGCACCAGCCAGTTCGCCGCGTTCCTGGGCGCGACCTTCATGGCGCCGGAGGTCGATTCGTCGCAGGAGATCGCCGATCTCGCGCGGCGGCTCCTCGCGCCGCTCGCGCGCCTGCGGCCGGATCCGCAGATCGTGCTCAACTCCCCGCAGCTGCGGCAGGCGCTCCTGGAGGGCGATCCGGTCCGCATCGCGGGCCTCGCGGCGGTGAGCGAAGACCTGCGCGACGCGCTGCCGCGCCTGCGCATGCCGACGCTGCTCGTCTGGGGTGCGAGCGACCGCCTTGCCCCGCCGCGGGTCGGGCGGGTGCTCGAGCGCACGCTGCCGGACGCGAGCCTGCAGCTGATGGAAGGCGTCGGGCACACGCCGATGATCGAGGCGCCCGCGCGCTTCCGGGCCCTGGTGGAGCCGTTCCTCGCCACGGGCATCCTGCCCAAGCGCGAGCGCCACGGGCCGGACCCCACGGCGCGCGGGGACGCCGAGTGCCGCGGCGAGCGCGGCCGCGTGTTCGAAGGAAAGTACGATCGCCTCGTGATCGAAGGGTGCACGCGCGCCGTGGTGCGCAATGCGAGCGCGCGCGAGCTGCGCGTGGTGGATTCCAGCGTCACGCTGCTGGACAGCGAGATCGGCGGCGGGCCTGTCGGGCTCTACGCGCGCAACGCCTCCGTCGTGGCGACCGGCGGGCGCATTTCGGGCGACGTCGCCATCCTGTCGAGCGCGAGCCGCTTCGACCTCGCCGCCCTCGAGCTCGCGGGACGCCAGGCAGCCATACAGGCGGTCGCAGGCGATGCCGCCGCGCCGCCACCGGCGTCTCTCGCGGTGCTCTCGATGGTCCGCGTGCGCAGCCCGGGCACGCGCGGCGAAGTGCGCGAGGCCTACACGGTCACGCCGGAGGCGCCGCTGTAGGCCGGCCGCGGCCGGACCCTATCTGCTGAGCCGCCGGCGGACGTCTTTCGCCCTGAACCGTTCCGGATTGAGCTTCAGTCCCAGACCGGGACCCGGGGGCACGCGGATCCGCCCGTCATGCAAGGGCGGCAGTGCGGTGACGAGCTCGCCGTACCATCCGTAGTAGAAGGCGCGCACGATTTCCTGGATGAAGCAGTTGCGCGTGTTCATCGCCAGATGCGTGGACGCCGCCAGCACCACCGGCCCGGTGCAATCGTGGAAGGCGACCGCCGCGTGCCAGGCATCCGCCAGCGCCGCGATGCGGCGCGCTTCCGAGATGCCGCCGCACCAGGCGATGTCCGCGATCGCCATGCCCGCACCGCCGCGCTGC
>DASUFW010000258.1:0-8350 GCA_036274335.1 Burkholderiales bacterium
CCGGCGCCGAGGATGACGACCTGCGCGACGCCGCCGCGCGCGAAGCGCTCCAGTTGCCGGTCGATGTAGCGGGTGCGCGCGTTGACGTAGAAGTACCCGGCGAATCCCTCGGGGTCGCTCTCGATCACGTCGCGCGCGGCCTCGTATTCGCGCGGCAGCAGGCGCGGCCCGCACAGGCGCCCGGCCAGGCGGTCGGCGTTGCGCAGGCGCGCATCGGGGTGCTGCGCCGCGATCGCCCTGAATTCGCAGGTCGCCTGCGCGGTCCCCGACACGGCCTGCGGCGGGACGGCCGCGGCGGGCTCGGCCACGGCCAGCGCGAGCAACGCCAGCGCGAGGGCGGCGCACCGATTCATCGCGACGCCGGTTTCGGCACCCGCCCCATGAGGTAGAACTCGTCGTTCGGCCGCATGTCGGCGAAGTTGGCCATGCGGTTGGACAGCGCGAAGAACGCCGCGATCGCGGCGATGTCCCACACGTCCTCCTCGGCGAAGCCGTGCTTCTTGAGCCGCTCGAGGTCCTCGTCGTCGACCGCGTGCGACTTGCGCGCGACCTTCATCGCGAAGGCGAGCATCGCCTTCTGGCGCGGCGTGATGTCGGCCTTGCGGTAGTTGACCGCCACCTGGTCGGCGATGCGCGGATTCTTCGCGCGGATGCGCAGAACCGCGCCGTGCGCCACCACGCAGTACTGGCAGTGGTTGGCGCCCGAGGTCGCGACGACGATCATCTCGCGCTCGGCCTTGGTCAGCCCGCCCTCCTTCTCCATCAGCGCGTCGTGGTAGGCGAAGAAGGCGCGGAACTCCTCGGGCCGGCGCGCGAGGGCGAGGAACACGTTGGGCACGAAGCCGGATTTCTCCTGCACGGCGAGGATGCGCGCGCGCACGTCGGCGGGCAGTGCCTCGAGCTTCGGCACCGAGAAGCGGCTGATCGGCTGGCCGGTCACGCGCGGCATTCTAGCGCCGCGGGGGAATCGGTTACCATGCAGGGGCCAACCTTGGAGGAGGAGCACACCATGAAAACCGCACTGCAACGGGCGGCGCTCGCCGTCGCCCTCGGCCTCGCGGGCGTCGCGCAGGCGCAGGTCAACCTGCCCTCGACCATCGCCTGGAGCGCCTACGACGTCGGCTCGGGCGGCTACAACCAGGCCGTTGCCATCGGCAACGCGCTCAAGCAGAAGTACAACGTCAGCCTGCGCGTGCTGCCGGGCAAGAACGACGTCTCGAGGAACCTGCCGATCCGCGAGGGCCAGGTGCAGTTCTCGGCGAACGGCGTGGGCGGCGCCTACCTCGCGCAGGAAGGCGTGTTCGAGTTCGGCGCGCCGACCTGGGGCCCGCAGCCGGTGCGCGCCCTGATGCTGAACACCTCGGACCAGGTGCTGACGATCGTGGCGGCGGGCGACGCAGGCGTGCACACGGTCGCCGACCTGAAGGGCAAGCGCGTCGCCTGGGTGCTCGGCGCGCCCTCCCTCAACCAGAACATCACCGCGATGCTCGCCTTCGCCAACCTCACCTGGGGCGACGTGCAGAAGGTCGAGTTCAGCGGCTTCGGCCAGGCCATGGACGGCATCGTCAACAACCAGGTGGACGCGGCCTTCACCTCGTCGATCTCCGGCAAGGCCTACGCCATCGCCAAGTCGCCCCGCGGGCTGGCCTACCCGGTGTTCTCGCACAAGGACAAGGAAGGCTGGAAGCGCATGACGGCGCTGGCGCCCTTCTTCTTTCCGTTCATGGGCACCGAGGGCGCGAACCTGTCCAAGGAACACCCCACGGAGTCGGCCACCTATCCCTACCCGATCCTGATGTGCTACCTGTCGCAGAGCGCCGACCTGGTCTACAACATGACCAAGGCGATGGTCGAGACCTTCGACATGTACAAGGGCGCCGCGCCGGGCAACTCGGGCTGGGCGCCGGAGCGCCAGAAGTTCAGCTGGGTGATTCCCTACCACGAGGGCGCGATCCGCTTCTGGAAGGAGCGCGGCCTGTGGAAAGCCTCGGACACGGCGCACAACGACAAGCTGATCGAGCGCCAGAAGGTGCTGTTCAAGGCCTGGCAGGACGTGAAGAAGGGCTCGTACGCGGACGACAAGGCCTTCGTCGAGGCCTGGCAGAAGACCCGCGCCGCGGCCCTGACGAAGGCGGGCTTCGATCCGGTCCAGACGACCTGGTAGCCCGCTGACGGCGAATGGCTGAGCCCGCCGCCGAGGCGCCGGCCGAAGCGCGCTACCGCGCGCTCTCGGCGCGCTGGCGCGCGGTGCTGATCGCGCTGGTCACCGGCGCGATCGGTCTCGCCCTCAACCAGCTTCTCAACCTCGGGTTCCTCGTCGGCAAGACGCTCCTCGAAGGCGCGTACCTGTACTGGCTGGGCGCGCTGCTGGTGGGCTCGGTCTTCCTGCTGATCCCGGCGGGCGCGCGGGCCTCGCGCCACGCGGTGCCCTGGTACGACGCCGTGCTGTTCGCCGTGTCTTTCGGAGTGTTCGCGTACTTTGCGCTGCATGCCCAGCGCATCGTCGAGGAGGGCTGGGAGTACAAGGCGCCGCGCGAGGCCGTGTGGGTCGCCTACGCGGGCTGGCTGATGCTGCTCGAGGCGACGCGGCGCGCGGGCGGCACGGCGGTGTTCGTGGTGGTGGCCCTGATTTCGATCTACCCGGTGTTCGCGGGCCACATGCCCGGGCCGATCTCCGGCCTGCCGCGCGACCTCGCCTCGACCGCGTCGTTCCACTTCGCCTCGAGCGAGAGCGCGCTCGGCATCCCGATGCGCGCCTTCGGCGAGCTGGTGATCGGCTTCGTGATGTTCGGCGCGGTGCTGCAGTACACGGGCGCGGCGCACTTCTTCAACAACCTCGCCTTTGCCCTGTTCGGCGCGGTGCGCGGCGGCCCCGCCAAGGTCTCGATCTTCGCCAGCGGCCTGATGGGCTCGGTCTCGGGCAGCGTGGTGTCGAACGTGCTCACCACCGGCGTGGTGACCATCCCCGCCATGAAGAGGATCGGCTTCGCGCCGGCCTACGCGGGCGGCGTGGAGGCCTGCGCGTCCACCGGCGGCGTGCTGATGCCGCCGGTGATGGGCGCGACCGCCTTCGTCATGGCCTCGTTCCTCGGCAAGCCCTACGTCGCCATCGCCATCGCCGCGCTGGTGCCGTCGCTGCTCTTCTACTTCGCGCTGTTCGTGCAGATCGACGGCTACGCGGCGAAGCACGGGCTGAAGGGCCTGCCGCGCGCCGAGCTGCCTTCCATCAGGCGCACGTTCGCGGAAGGCTGGCACTATCTCTTTGTCTTCGCGCTGCTCGTGTGGATGCTGCTCGTGCTGCAGCGCGAGTCGCTGGCGCCGTTCTACGCCATGGCGCTGCTGCTGGTGATCAACCAGATCACGCCGCGCTACCGGCTCGACTGGACGCGGCTGCGCGCGCTGCTGGAAGGGGTCGGCGGCGCGCTCTCGGAGCTCGCCGCCCTGCTCGCCGGCGTGGGCCTCATCATCGGCGCGCTCTCGGTCACCGGGCTCGCCGGCACCCTCGCCAACGACCTCGTCTACCTCGCCGGCAACAACGTCTACGTGCTGCTCGTGATGGGCGCGATCACCAGCTTCATCTTCGGCATGGGCATGACGATCACGGCCTGCTACATCTTCCTCGCCATCGTGCTCGCGCCGCCGCTGGTGAACGCCGGCTTCGATCCGATCGCGGTGCACCTGTTCATGATGTACTGGGGCATGGTGTCCTTCATCACGCCGCCGGTGGCGCTCGCCGCGTTCGTGGCCGCGGGCATCGCCAAGGCGCCGCCGATGCAGGTCGGCATGCAGTCGGTGCGCCTGGGCGCCGCGATGTACTTCGTGCCGTTCTTCTTCGTGCTCAATCCGGCGCTCATCCTGCACGGCCCGGCCTGGGAGATCACGGTGGTGGTCGGCACGGCGATCGTCGGCATCGCGCTGATCGCGTCGGCGCTCGAGGGCTACGTGCTCGGCCTGGGCGCGCTCAAGCGCAGCCCGACCGGGTACGCTGCACGGCTGGTGATCTTCTTCGCGGGGCTGGCGATGGCGCTGCCGGGCGGCGGCGAGCTCGAGCTCAGCCACCTGCAGCTCTCGCTCGGCGGGCTGCTGCTTGCGGCGGTCGGGGGTGGGCTCGCCTGGACGGCGCGGCGCGCGGCCTAGGCCGGCTGGCGCGCCCGACAGGATTCGAACCTGTGACCCTTGGCTTCGGAGGCCAATACTCTAATCCGCTGAGCTACGGGCGCTTTCAAGCTAAAATCATACCTTTAAACACGGTCCGCAGGCCACGCGCATGAGCACGCACGACGAGCATTCGTCCTTCATCAAGACGCCGCAGCAGCTGGTCGTCGTCGTGGTCCTCGCGTTCGTCGTGCCGATCTCGATGATCCTGCTGCTGGTCGGCCTGGTGCTCAACAAGGCGTCGGTGGACCCGGCCGCGCTCACGCCCGATGCGGTGGCCAAGCGCATCCAGCCGGTCGGGCGCGTGGAGTTCGGCGCGGCGGGCGGCGCGGCGGCGGGCGCGCGCACCGGCGAGGAGATCGTCAAGCAGGCCTGCGGCGCCTGCCACATCCCGGGCGTGGCGAATGCGCCGAAGATCGGCGACAAGGCGGCCTGGGGCAAGCTCGCGCGCGACGGCCTGCCGACGCTGATGAAGGTCGCCTCGAGCGGCAAGGGCGCGATGCCGCCGCGCGGCGGCGTGGCCGACCTGACGGACGAGGAGCTGGCGCGGGCGATCGTCTACATGGCCAACGAATCGGGCGCCAACCTCAAGGTGCCGGCCGCGGCCGCGGCCAGGAAGAAGTAGCCCTCGGCCGCCGCCGACGGCGGCGCGACACGCCGTGAACCTGCTCTTCATCATCGATCCCCCGGAAGAGCTCAAGGCCTACAAGGACACCACGGTCTCGATGATGCGCGCGGCGCAGCGCCGCGGGCATCAGGTGCACGTGTGCACGCAGGACGCCCTCGCCTGGCGCAGCGGGCCGGTCACGGCGCGGGCCGCGCGCATCGCGCTCACCGACAACGACGAGGACTGGTTCCGGCGCGACGGGCACGCGGAAAGCGAGCTCAAGGATTTCGGCGCGGTGCTGATGCGCAAGGATCCGCCCTTCGACATGGAGTACGTGGCGAGCACGTGGCTCTTGTCGGAGGCCGAGCGCCAGGGCGCGCGCGTCTACAACGCCCCGCAGGCGCTGCGCGACCTGAACGAGAAGCTCGCGATCGCCGGGTTCGCGCAGCTCACGGTGCCCTCGCTCGTCACGCGCGACATGCAGGCGCTGCAGGCCTTCGTCGACGAGCATCGCGACACGGTGCTCAAGCCGCTCTCGGGGATGGGCGGCACCGGCATCTTCCGCGTGCGCCGCGACGACCCCAACCGCAACGTGATCGTCGAGACGCTCGCCCGCCGGGGCGAGGAAAGCGTGATGGCCCAGCGCTACATCCCCGAAATCACGGAAGGCGACAAGCGCGTGATCGTGATCGAAGGCAAGCCCATGCCCTACGTGCTGGCGCGCATTCCGAAGGCCGGCGAGACACGCGGCAACCTCGCGGCCGGAGGCAAGGGCGTGGCGCGGCCGCTCTCGAAGCGCGACCGCGAGATCGCGGAGATCATGGGCCCGCCGCTCGCGGCGCGCGGCATCGTGTTCGCGGGCCTGGACGTGATCGGCGAATGGCTGACCGAGGTCAACATCACCAGCCCCACGTGCTTTCGCGAGATCCAGGACCAGACCGGCTTCGACTCGGGCGACGTGTTCATCGCGGCGGTCGAGGCGCGGGTGGCGCGGTGATCGGCGTCCTCCTCATCACGCACGGCACCATCGGCGAGGCGCTGCTCGCGAGCGCCGGCCAGATCCTCGGCGCCCCGCCCGCGCAGGCCGCGGCGATCGGCGTCGTGGGCGGCGAGGAGCCCGATGCGGTACTCGCGCGTGCGCGCGCCGCGGCGCAGCGCCTCGACCAGGGCGACGGCGTGCTCGTGCTCACCGACATGTTCGGGGCGACGCCCTGCAACGTGGCCTCGCGCATGCTGGAACTCGGGCGCATCGAGGGCGTCTCCGGCGCCTCGCTGCCGATGCTGGTGCGCGTGCTCTCGGGGCGCGAGGGCTCGCTCGCCGAGGCCGTGGCCCGGGCACGCTCGGGCGGCGCCGACGGCGTGGTCCACATCAACGAGGACTGCTGCGGTGCCCAGCGCTGAGCTGACCATCGTCAACAAGCTCGGGCTGCACGCCCGCGCCTCGGCCAAGCTCACGCAGGTGGCGAGCAGCTTCCAGAGCGAGGTCTGGCTCACGCGCAACGGCCGCCGCGTCAACGCGAAGAGCATCATGGGCGTGATGATGCTCGCGGCAGGCAAGGGCGCCACGGTGCGGGTCGAGGCCAACGGCGCAGACGCGGAGGCAGCGCTGACGGCGATCCGCGCGCTCATCGCCGACAAGTTCGGCGAGGGGGAATGAACTTCGTCCTGCACGGCACGAGCGTCGCCTCCGGCATCACCATCGGCAAGGCGCACCTCGTGTCCCACGCGCGGCTGGAAGTCGCGCACTACGAGGTCGCCGAGAGCGCGGTGCCGGCCGAGATCTTCCGCTTCGATGCGGCGGTGTCGCGCGCCAAGCAGGAGCTCGCCCAGCTCGAGCACCAGATCCCGTCCGACGCGCCCGCGGAGTTCGCCGCGTTCCTGCAGCTGCACCGCATGATCCTGGACGACTCGACGCTGTCGCACGTGCCGCGCGACATCATCCGCGAGCGGCGCTGCAACGCGGAGTGGGCGCTGGTGCAGCAGATGGAGACGCTCGGCGAGCAGTTCGAGCGCATGGAGGATCCCTATCTGCGCGAGCGCAGCGCCGACATGCGCCAGGTGGTCGAGCGCGTGCTGAAGGCGCTGATGGGCGACCGCGCCCTGCCCGAGCCGCCGCGCGCCGAGGAGCACAAGCTGATCGTGGTGGCGCACGATCTCGCGCCCGCCGACATGCTGCTGTTCAAGCGCCACGAGTACGGCGGCTTCGTCACCGACGTGGGCGGGGTCACCTCGCATACCGCCATCCTCGCGCGCAGCCTCAACATACCCGCGCTGGTCGGGCTGCACCATGCCCGCCACATGATCCGCGAGGGCGAGATGCTGGTCGTCGACGGCATCCAGGGCGTGCTGGTCGTCGACCCCGACCCCATCGTGCTGGCCGAGTACCGGCTGCGCCAGTCGCAGCACGAGCTGGAGCGCAAGCGCCTCGGCCGCCTGAAGAGCACGCCCGCGGCGACGATCGACGGCACCGCGATCGAGCTGTTCGCCAACATCGAGCTGCCGCAGGACCTGGAGCAGGTGCACGAGGCCGGCGCCGAGGGCATCGGCCTGTTCCGCACCGAGTTCCTGTTCATGAACCGGCGCGACCTGCCGGGCGAGGACGAGCAGTTCGAGGCCTACCGCGAGGTCGCGCGCAAGATGCGCGGCAAGCCGGTGGTGATCCGCACGCTGGACATCGGCGCCGACAAGGCGCTCGACGGGCACCTCGACGCGATGCCCAACCCCGCGCTCGGGCTGCGCGCCATCCGCTACTGCCTCGCCGAGCCGCAGGTGTTCCTCACGCAGCTGCGCGCGATCCTGCGCGCCTCGCACCACGGCAAGGTGAGGATCCTCCTGCCGATGGTGGCGCATGCCCACGAAGTGGACCAGGCGCTCGGCTTCGTGCGCCAGGCCCGCGAGCAGCTGGAGAAGAAGGGCGCGCCCTTCGACCGGCAGGTCCCGGTCGGCGGCATGATCGAGATCCCGGCCGCCGCGCTCGCGCTGCCGGTGTTCATGAAGCGGCTGGACTTCCTGTCGCTGGGTACCAACGACCTGATCCAGTACACGCTCGCCGTCGACCGGACCGACGACTCGGTCGCGCACCTCTACGATCCGCTGCACCCGGCGGTGCTGCAGCTGGTCGCGCAGGTCATCCACGAGGCGCACCGCGGGCGCACGCCGGTCGCCGTGTGCGGGGAAATGGCCGGCGACCTGGCGCTGACGCGTCTGCTGCTCGGCTTCGGGCTGCGCAACTTCTCCATGCATCCGTCGCAGCTGCTCGCCATCAAGGAGCGCGTGCTGCGTACCGACCTCGCCGCGGTACAGGAGTCGGCCCGCAAGATCCTGCGCTCGAGCGACCCGACGAAGACGCGCGAGCTGCTCGCCCGGTTGAACGCCTGAAGGGAAACGACGATGCCCGGACCGCTCGACGGCGTGCGCGTGCTCGACCTCACCACCGTGGTGATGGGCCCCTACGCGACGCAGATCCTCGCCGACCTCGGCGCCGACGTGGTGAAGGTGGAGCCGCCCGAGGGCGACATCATGCGCTACGCCTGGCCGTTCCGGTCGCAGGGCATGGGGCACATCTTCCTCAACGCGAACCGCAACAAG
>DASUFW010000259.1:0-43210 GCA_036274335.1 Burkholderiales bacterium
TCGGAATAGTTGAGCGGGCTCCGGTAGTGCGCGCGCAGGATGAAGAAGCGCACCACCTCGGGCGCATAGCGCTTGAGGACGTCGCGGATCAGGAAGAAGTTGCCGAGCGACTTGGACATCTTCTCGTCGTCGACGCGCACGAATCCGTTGTGCATCCAGTAGTTCACGAACGGCCCGCCGCTCGCGCCTTCGGACTGCGCGATCTCGTTCTCGTGGTGCGGGAACTGCAGGTCCTGCCCGCCCCCGTGGATGTCGAAATGCGCCCCGAGCAGCGCGCTGCTCATCGCGGAGCACTCGATGTGCCAGCCCGGCCGGCCGTCGCCCCAGGGGGACGGCCAGGTCGGCTCGCCGGGCTTCGCGCGCTTCCACAGCACGAAGTCCAGCGGATCCTCCTTGCTGCGGTCGACGTCGACGCGCTCCCCGGCGCGCAGCTCGTCCAGGCTCTTGCCCGACAGGCGGCCGTAGCCCGGAAAGCGGCGCACCGAGAAGTTGACGTCGCCCGAGCTCGCCCGGTAGGCGAGCCGGCGCGCCTCGAGCCGGCCAATGAGCTCGAGCATCTGCGGCACGAAGCGCGTGGCGCGGGGCTCGTGGTCCGGCTTCTCGACGCCGAGCGCGGCGAGATCCTCGTCCATGGCGGCGATGAAGCGCGCCGTCAGGGCGTCCACCGGCTCGCCGGCTTCGGCGGCCCGCCGGATGATCTTGTCGTCGATGTCCGTGATGTTGCGCACGTAGGTCACGCGATAGCCGCTGGCCCGCAGCCAGCGCTGCACGACGTCGAACACCACCATGACGCGTGCGTGGCCCAGATGGCAGTAGTCGTAGACCGTCATGCCGCACACGTACATGCGCGCCTCGCCGGGCACCCGCGGGACGAAGTCCTGCTTCTGCCGGGCCATGGAGTTGTAGATGCGCAGCATCGGGGGCGTCTGGGGGCGTGGACAGCGGTCGGTTGTGGCCGTCCGGCGCTTCGTCTAGAATGCCGAGCATTCCGTAGGGCCTTGAAAACTATAGCACAATGCGGGTTTTCTCCAGTTTGCAGCCGATAGCCGTCCTGCTCGCGCTCGGCATGGCTCTGTCGTGCACAGGCGCGCGCGCGGACGAGTTGTCGGAGGCCGGCAAGCTGCTGCGCGCTGGAAAGTCCGAGCAGGCGCTGGCGCACGTGGATCACGTACTGACCGCGGATCCCGGCAATGCGCGCGCGCGCTTCCTCCAGGGCCTGATCTTCGCCGACCAGGGGAAGGACGACGACGCCATCTCCGTGTTCCAGAAGCTGACCGTGGATTACCCCGAGCTGCCGGAGCCGCACAACAATCTTGCCGTCCTGTACGCGGCCCACGGACAGTACGAGAAGGCCCGCACGGCGCTGGAGCAGTCGATCCGTACGCACCCGAGCTACGCAACCGCGTACGAAAACCTCGGCGACGTCTACGCGAAGCTCGCGAGCCAGGCCTACGACAAGGCGCTGCGGCTCGACTCCTCGAACACCGCCGCGCAGCACAAGCTCGCGCTGGTCCGCGACCTCGTCGGCGAGGGCGGCGCGCCGCGCGCACCGGCCCCCGGGTCGGGCGCTGCCCCGGTCGCTCCGGTAGCGGCTGCGGCTGCGCCCGCGGCGCCCCCGGCGCCGGCGACCCCGCCGACCCCGGTGCAAGTCGCTGCGGTCAGCACGCCCGCCCCGGTCGCCAGCAGCGCCGTGGCCGACGACCCGCTGCAGGCCGTGCGCGCCTGGGCGGCCGCCTGGTCGCATCAGGATGTCTCCGCGTACCTGGATGCGTATGCCGCGGATTTCGCGGTTCCCGGCGGCGCGTCACGGGCGGATTGGGAAGCGCAGCGCCGGGAACGTCTCATCGCCCCCAAGAAGATTTCCGTCGAGGTCGAGAATGCGCGCGCCCACCCGGTCGATGACCGCCACAGCCGCGTAACCTTCGTCCAGCGCTATCAGTCCGACCGCTTCAAGTCCACCAGCCGCAAGACGCTGGTGCTCGGCCGGTCGGACGACGGCCGCTGGCGAATCCTCGAGGAACGGATCGGGCAATGATCCTGCGCCTGGCGGCCGTGTGTCTGGCGGTCCTGATGCCGCTGGCGGCGGCGGCGGAATCGCCGGAGCGTGCGCTGTCCGCGGTGGTCGACGCGATCGAGAGCAACCGGCTCGACCTGGCGATGGAGCGGGTCGAGAAGCTGATCGCCGAGCACCCCAACTTCCGCCTGGCGCATCTCATCCGGGGCGATCTCCTGCAGGCGCGCGCCCGCCCGCTGCAGACCTTCGGCGACGTGGTGAAGACCGTGCCGCGCGACCGGGTCGAGGATCTCAGGGCGGAGGCGCTCGCCCGCCTGCACGCGCTGCGCGACCGGCCGCAGGGCGAGCAGCTGCCCCGAGCACTGCTGCAGCTCTCCCCCGCCCAGACCCATGCGCTGGTCGTCGATTCCCGGCGCTCGAGGATGTACGTCTTCGAGAACCTGCGCGGTCGGCCGGTGCTGGTCGAGGACTTCTACGTCACCCTCGGCAAGCGGGGCGTCGACAAGTCTCGCGAAGGCGACCAGAAGACGCCGATCGGGGTCTATCACGTGACCGCGAGCCTTCCGCGCAGCAAGCTCAGCAATTTCTACGGCCCCGGCGCCTATCCGATCAACTACCCGAACGCCTGGGACCGGCAGCGCGGCCGGAACGGCTTCGGCATCTGGGTGCACGGCACCCCGCCCGATACCTACAGCCGGCCGCCGCGGGCGAGCGATGGCTGCATCGTGCTCGCCAATCCGGACCTGCTGTCCGTCGGGCGCCTCGTGCAGGTCGGGGCGACGCCGGTCATCATCGCCGACGAGGTCGAGTGGGCGGACGCCGCCTCGGTGGAGCGGGACCGCGCGTCGCTCGCGGCGGCGCTGGAGCGCTGGCGCAGCGACTGGGAAAGTCGCGATGCGGCGCGCTACCTCGAGAACTACGCGCCGGACTTCCGGTCGGACGCCCAGGACCGGGACGCCTGGGCCGCCCACAAGCGGCGGGTCAACGAGGGCAAGACCTGGGTGCAGGTTTCGCTGTCGGAGGTGTCGATGCTGCGCTACCCGCGCGAGCCCGACATGGTGGTCGTCAGCTTCCGGCAGGACTATCGCTCGAACAATCTTTCCAACACCATGCGCAAGCTGCAGTACTGGCAGAAGCAGGACGGCCGTTGGCGCATTCTCTACGAGGGAGCCGCGTGAAGATCAGACTGTTGCAACTCTGGAAGCCCATGGTGGTGCTGTCGGTGGCCGCCGCGTCGCCGGGTGCCCTGGCGGCGGACCCGCAGGTGGATCTGAAGACCAGCGCCGGCACCATCCGTCTCGAGCTCTATCCGGGCAAGGCCCCGAAGACGGTGGAGAACTTCCTCAAGTACGTGCGGGACGGGCACTACAACGGGACGATCTTCCACCGGGTGATCCCCGGCTTCATGGTCCAGGGCGGCGGCTTCGACGCGCAGTTCCGGCAGAAGGCGACGCGCGCGCCGGTGCCGAACGAGGCGCAGGCGGGCGTCAAGGGCGGCCTGAAGAACGAAGTCGGCACCCTCGCGATGGCGCGAACCGCCGATCCCAATTCGGCGACCGCGCAGTTCTTCATCAACGTCAACGACAACACCTTCCTCAACTGGGGCGATCCGCGCAGCGACGGCCACGGCTACGCCGTGTTCGGCAAGGTGGTCTCCGGCATGGACGTCGTCAACCGGATCGCCGGCACGCCCACCGGGGCGGGCGGGCCGTTCCGCAGCGACGTGCCGCGCGAGACGGTGACCCTCGAGTCGGCCACCGTCGTCGGCAAGTAGCCGCGCGGCGTGCCGGCCGCGCTGTTCATTTCGGACCTGCACCTGGCCGCCGAGCGGCCGGCGGTCAACGAGCGCTTCTTCGAGTTCCTGCAGGCGGAGGCGGCGCGCGCCGAGCGCCTCTACATCCTCGGCGACCTGTTCGAGCACTGGATCGGCGACGACGAGCTGGACGCCGGGGACGGCGACCCGCTCGGCCGGGCCGTGGCCGACGGGCTGCGCGAGCTGTCGCGGCGCGGCGTCGGAGTCGCCCTGATGCACGGCAACCGCGATTTCCTGATGGGCAGCCGGTTCTGCAAGGCGAGCGGTGCGCGGCTCATGGTCGATCCTTCCGTGGAGAAGGTCGGCGGCGTGCGCACCTTGCTCATGCACGGCGACACCCTTTGCACCGACGACCATGACTACCAGGCCTGGCGCCGCACGGCGCGTTCCCGCGCCTGGCAGCAGGAGTTCCTGAGCAAGCCACTGCCGGAGCGGCGCCGCGCCGTCGAAGCCATGCGCGCGAAGAGCCGCGAGGTGGTCGGCGCAAAGCCGGCCGACATCATGGACGTGAACGATACGGCGGTGCGCGAGGCTTTCCGCGAGCATGGCCTCACGCGCCTCATCCATGGCCATACGCACCGGCCGGCGCGCCACGCGCTCGAGGTCGATGGCCGGCGCTGCGAGCGCTGGGTGCTGCCCGACTGGTACGAGCACGGCGGCTACCTGTCGGTCGACGACACCGGCCCCCGCCTGCTCGCGTTCTAGCCGAGCCCCCTCGCCAGGTCCGCGGTCAGGTCTTCCACGCCCTCCAGGCCCACGGCGAGGCGCAGGAGCCCGTCGCCGATGCCGGCGGCGGCCCGCGCCTCCGGCGTCAGCCGTCCGTGCGTGGTGGATGCGGGATGCGTGATCGTCGTCTTCACGTCGCCCAGGTTGGCGGTGATCGAGATGAGCTTCGTGGCGTCGATCACGCGCCAGGCGGCTGCCTGTCCGCCCTTCACGTCGAAGGAGACGACGGCCCCGCCCGCCCGCTGCTGCCGCGCGGCGAGCGCGGCCTGCGGGTGCCCGGCCAGGCCCGGGTAGTACACGCGCTCCACGGCGGCCTGTCGCTCGAGCCACTGCGCCACGGCCAGCGCACGCGCCGACTGCGCCTGCATGCGCAGCTCGAGCGTCTCCATGCCCTTCAGGATGACCCAGGCGTTGAAGGGCGAGATCGACGGACCTGCGGTCCGCAGGAAGCCGACCAGCCCATCCAGGGCCGGGCCCTTGGCCCCCACCACCGCCCCGCCCAGCACCCGACCCTGGCCGTCGAGGTACTTGGTCGCGGAATGGATCACGAGGTCGGCCCCGAGGGCGAGCGGCCGCTGCAGCGCCGGCGTGCACAGGCAGTTGTCCACCGCCAGTACGGCGCCCGCTTTCCTCGCCACGGCGGACAGGGCCGCGATGTCGCCGATCTCGCCCAGTGGATTGGACGGCGACTCGAGGAACAGCAGGCGCGTGTTGGGCCGCACCGCCTGCTGCCAGGCGTCGACGCGCGTGAGCGGCACGAAGGTGGTCTGGATGCCGAACTTCGGCAGCAGCGTCGAGAACAGCTGCACCGTGGCGCCGAAGATGGCGTTGGACGCGACGACATGATCGCCCGCCTTGAGCAGCACCATGCAGGTGGCGAGGATCGCCGACATGCCGGAGGCCGTCGCCACGCAGGCCTGACCGCCCTCGAGCGCCGCGAGCCGGTCCTGCATCATCGTGACGGTCGGGTTCGTGTAGCGCGAGTAGACGTAGCCTTCCGTGCTGCCTGCGAATCCCGCAGCCGCCTCCGCCGCGCTGCCGAACACGTAGCTCGACGTGAGGAAGAGGGCCTCGGAATGCTCCTGGAACGCGGTGCGCTGCTGGCCGGCGCGCACCCCCAGAGTGCCAAGCTCGAACGTGTCCTTCATGATCCTCGTCCTTGCCTGCGGGCCGCGGAAACAAAAAAACCCGGCCAGAGCGGACCGGGTTTCGTCGGCACGCTTTAGCTGTATTTGTAACGCGCCCGCAAGCTGTGTTTCAAATCGGCGCGAAACGGACTATAGCAAATTCATTGCGCCGTGACCAGATTGAGGTCGAGCTGGGCGCCCTCGGGGTCCTCGTCCGAGTCGCGCGCCGCGTCGCGGCGCACTTCGATGGCGTGCAGGTAGTCGCTGGTGACGTCGCCGGTGATGTAGTTGCCGTCGAAGCACGAGGTCTCGAAGGTGCGCAGACGCGGGTTCACCTGGCGCACGGCGTCGCGCAGGGCGTCCAGCTCCTGGTAGATGAGCGCATCGGCGCCGATCTCGCGCCCCACCTCCTCCTCGCTGCGGTGCGCCGCGATCAGCTCGGCGCGCGTCGGCATGTCGATGCCGTACACGTTGGGAAAGCGCACCGGCGGCGCCGCCGAGGCAAAGTAGACCTTGCGGGCGCCGCCCTCGCGCGCCATCTGCACGATCTCGCCGCTGGTCGTGCCGCGCACGATGGAGTCATCCACCAGCAGCACGTTCTTGCCCTTGAATTCCACGCCGATGGTGTTCAGCTTCTGGCGCACGCTGCGCCGGCGCACCGCCTGCCCGGGCATGATGAAGGTGCGCCCGATGTAGCGGTTCTTCACGAACCCTTCCCGGTAGGGCAGCCCCAGGCCCTGCGCGAGCTGCAGCGCGGAAGGACGGCTCGAGTCCGGGATCGGGATCACCACATCGATGTCCAGGTGGCGGTAGTCTCGCCGGATCTTCTCGGCCAGCTTCTCGCCCATGACCAGGCGCGTCTCGTACACCGAGGCGCCGTCGATCACCGAGTCCGGCCGCGCCAGGTACACGTACTCGAAGATGCAGGGATTGAGCGAGGTGACGGGCGCGCACTGCTGGCTGTGGAAATGCCCCTCCTGGTCGATCAGCACCGCCTCGCCCGGGGCGACGTCGCGCAGCAGGCGAAAGCCCAGCGCGTCGACCGCGACCGACTCGGAAGCCACCATGTACTCGGTGCCGCGCTCGGTCTCGCGGAAGCCGATCACCGCCGGGCGGATGCCGAAGGGGTCGCGGAACGCGAGCACGCCGTAGCCGGAGATCATGGCGATCACCGCGTAGGCGCCGCGGCAGCGCCGGTGCACGTTGGCGACCGCCTGGAAGATGGTCTGCGGGTCGAGCCGCAGCCTGACCGAGGTGCGCTCGAGCTCGTGGGCGAGCACGTTGAGCAGCACCTCGGAATCCGAATTGGTGTTGATGTGGCGCAGGTCCTGCCGGAACATCTCCTCCTTGAGCTGGTCGGCGTTGGTCAGGTTGCCGTTGTGCGCCAGGACGATGCCGAAGGGGGAGTTGACGTAGAAGGGCTGCGATTCGGCGGAATTGAACGCGGAGCCCGCGGTCGGGTAGCGGCAGTGCGCGATGCCCACCGCGCCGGGCAGCGAGCGCATGTTGCGCGTGCGGAACACGTCCCGCACCTGCCCGTTGCCCTTCTGCATGTAGAAGGTCTTGTGCTCGGCGGTGACGATGCCCGCCGCATCCTGGCCGCGGTGCTGGAGGAGCAGCAGCCCGTCGTACAGCAGCTGGTTGACGGGCGCGTGGGCGACGATGCCGAGGATCCCGCACATGGGAGCCGCCTCGCGGTGGTATTAAAGATCAATGATAGCGCAAGCGCTGGGCGAGCGGCGCCGGCAGCCAGGGCTTGAGCGCCGTCGCCGCGCGGCCCATGGGGGGACCGCACACCGAGTCGCGCCAGGCGGGCTGGCGGGGAAAGGCGGTCAGCCCCGCAACGATGGCGAATCCGAGGATGACGACCAGCGCGCGGGCCGCGCCGAACAGCCCCCCCAGGACGTGGTCGAGCTCGCCGAGCCCCGCCACCTTCACCATCCGCGCGAGGAACTGGCCCACCAGCGTGCACACCGCGAGGATCACGATGAACACGGCGACGAACGCGATCAGCAGGCGCAGCTCCGGGCTGGGAATCGACTCGGGCAGGACCTCGCCGAGCGGGCTGCCGAAATAGTTGGCGCCGAGAAACGCCAGCACCCAGGCGGCCACCGAGATCGTCTCGCGGACCAGCCCGCGCCACGCGCCCCAGGCGATCGACACGAGCACGCCCGCCAGCACCACGAAGTCGAACCAGGTCATCTCAGGAGCGCGAGCTGATGTTCCCGGCCTTGAACCCGAGCGAGCGCAGCCGCTTGAGCGCACGCTCGGCCGCCTCGCGGCTGGTGTAAGGGCCCGCACGCACGCGGGTCACGGTGCCCTTCTCCGTGGGCACCCGCTCCGTGAAGTGGGGAATCTTCGCCGCCTTGAGCTTGGCGATCGCCTCGTCGGGGTCGGCGTAGGCGCCCACCGGCACGATGTACTCCACATTGGCGAGCGCGGCCTCGGCGCGCGCGCGCTCGGAGGTGTCCATCGCACCCTTCGGCGCGGGCTTGGCGGCGGGCGCGGGCGTCCCGGCCTGCGGCGGACTCGGGGGCGCCTCGGGCTTCGGCTCGGGCTTCGGCTCGGGCTTCGGCGCTTCGGCCGCGGGCGGCGGCTTGGGCACCGGCTTGGGCTTGAACGCCGACTCGTCCTCATTGGGAATCCGCACGCTGACCGGCGGCGTCTGCCGGGGCGTCTGATCGAAGATCATGGGCAGCACGATCACGGCCGCCAGCACCAGCGCGATCGCGCCGACCAGGCGGCGGCGGCCGCGGCGCTTCAGCGTATTGACGTCCTGGACTTCAGCCATGGGCGGCAGCGCCGGCGGGAGCGGCGAGACATTGCATGACGTCGGCGACAGTGAGAAAGGAACCGAACACGACGATCTTATCATCGTCTCCGGCGCGGGCCCGGGCTGCCGCGAAGGCCTCGGCAACGCTTGCGTGCCGCGCCACCGGTCCGGCGACGCCCGCCTGGGCCATCGCCTGCGCGACGTGCGCGGCGGATGCGCCGCGCGCGCCGGCGAGAGACGCCACCTCCCAGGCCGTGACGCGCGGCGCCACGGCGCGCGCCACGCCGGCGATGTCCTTGTCCTTCAGGATGCCGAACACGGCGATGGTCTGCGCGGCGAATCCCGAGGCGCCGAGGTTGTCGGCGAGGACGCGCGCGGCCTCGGGATTGTGGGCGACGTCCAGGATGACTTGCGGCCGGCCCGGCAGCACCTGGAAGCGCCCTGGCACCACCGCCTGCGCCAGGCCGCGGCGGACGTCCTGCATGGTCACCGCGATCCGGGGATAGAGCGCGTCGAGCGCGGCCAGCGCGGCGGCCGCGTTGCGCACCTGCCGCGCGCCGCGCAGCGCAGGGTAGGCGAGCGAAGCGCGCGCGCCCCTCGGCCCGCGAAAATCCCACTGCCCGGGCAGGGTACGGAAGTCGAACTCGCGGCCGATGCGCAGCAGGTGCGCCCCGCACTGCGCCGCCGCGGCCAGCACGCTCGCGGGCGGATCCGGATCCGCGACGACCGCGGGCCGCGCGCGGCGGAAGATCCCCGCCTTCTCGCGGCCGATCTGCTCGCGGGTCGCGCCCAGGTACTCGACGTGATCCACATCCACGCCGGTGATCACGGCGCAGTCGGCATCCACGACGTTGACGGCATCCAGCCGGCCGCCAAGACCGACTTCCAGCACCAGCATGTCGACGTCCGCGCGCGCGAACGCCCACAGGGCCGCGAGCGTCCCGTATTCGAAATAGGTGAGCGGCTCCCCCTGGCGGGCCGCCTCGACGGCGGCAAAGCCGTCCGTGAGCTCGGCCTCCAGGGCCTCGCGCCCGCCGATGCGCACGCGCTCGTGATAGCGCAGGAGGTGCGGCGAGGTGTAGAGGCCGACTTTGCGGCCCGAGGCGGCGAGGATCGCCTCGAGCATCGCGCAGGTCGATCCCTTGCCGTTGGTGCCGGCGACCGTGATCACGGGGCAGTTCAGGGCGAGGCCCAGCCGGGCGTGCACCGCGCGCACGCGGTCCAGCCCGAGCGCGATGGCGTCGGGGTGCTGCCGGCCGATGTATTCCAGCCACTGCGCGAGCGTGCGCACGCTCACGAAGGCTGGTCGACGGCGATCCCCTGCAGCAGGGCGAGCAGCGTCGCCAGCTTGTCCCGCAGCTGCCGCCGGTCGACGATCATGTCGATCGCCCCCTTCTCGAGAAGGAACTCGGCGCGCTGGAACCCTTCCGGCAGCTTCTGGCGCACGGTCTGCTCGATGACCCGCGGCCCCGCGAACCCGACCAGCGCCTTCGGCTCGGCGAGCACGACGTCGCCGATCATCGCGTAGCTCGCGGACACGCCGCCCGTGGTCGGGTCGGTCAGCACGGTGATGAAGGGCAGCCCGCGCGCGGCCAGGTCGGTCAGCGCCGCGGTGGTCTTCGCCATCTGCATGAGCGACAGCAGCCCTTCCTGCATGCGCGCCCCGCCGCTCGCGGTGACGGCGATGAACGGCAGCTTCTGCTCGATCGCCACGCGCACGCCGCGCACGAAGCGCTCGCCGAGCACCGAGCCCATGGTGCCCGCCATGAACTCGAACTCGTGCGCCGCCACCACGACCCCGTGCGACTTGATCGCGCCCTGCATCACCACCAGCGACTCCGATTCCCCCGACTCGGCCTCGGCCTCCAGCAGGCGCTCCGTGTAGCGCTTCGAATCCCGGAACTTCAGGCTGTCCATCGGCTGGACCTCGGTGCCGATCTCGTAGCGCCCGTCGGCGTCGAGCATCGCGTCCAGGCGGGCGCGCGCGCCGATGCGCTGATGGAAGCCGCATTTCGGGCAGACGTTCAGGTTCTTCTCCAGGTCGGTGCTGTACAGCACCGCGTCGCAGGCCGGGCATTTCGTCCACAGTCCCTCGGGGACGGCGCGCTTGGGCCCGGAACTGCGCTGGATCTTCGGCGGCAGCAGTTTCTGGAGCCAGCTCATGCGTCGAGCGCCTCCCGGATCGGCCGCAGCAGGGCCTGCACGCGCGCCACCGCCTGACCCGGTCCGGCCGCCTCGATCTCCTGGATGATGCGGCTGCCGATGACCACGGCGTCGGCGGTACGCGCCACGCGCTTCGCCGATTCCGCGTCGCGGATGCCGAAGCCCACGCCGATCGGCAGGTGCGTGGCCGCCCGGATGCTGGGGATGCGCGCCGCCACGTCGTCGAGGTCGAGGTGCCCGGCGCCCGTCACGCCGCGCAGGGACACGTAGTACAGGAATCCGCTGCCGACGCGCCCCACCTGCTGGATGCGCTGCTCGGTGGACGTCGGCGCCAGCAGGAAGATCGGATCGATGCCGCCTTCCTTGCACTGCGTCGCAAACGGCACGCACTCCTCGGGCGGATAGTCCACGACGATCACCCCGTCCACGCCGGCCGCGGCGGCCGCGCGCACGAACTGCGCCGTGCCCATCGCCTCGATCGGATTGGCGTAGCCCATCAGCACGATCGGGATCTGCGAGTTGCGGTGGCGGAACGCCTTCACCATGGCCAGCACGTGGTGCAGGCCGACGCCGTGGCGCAGGGCGCGCTCGCCCGAGCGCTGGATCACGGGGCCGTCGGCCATCGGGTCCGAGAACGGCACGCCGAGCTCGATCACGTCCGCGCCGGACTCCACCAGCGCGTGCATGAGCGGCACGGTCATGTCGGGGCTGGGATCGCCCGCGGTGATGTACGGGATGAGCGCCTTGCGCCCGGCCTTGTGCAGGTTCTCGAAGCGCGTCTGGATGCGCGACACGGCTAGAGCTTCAGCCCCGCGCGCTCGGCGACCGTATGCATGTCCTTGTCGCCCCGCCCGGAAAGGTTCACCAGCAGGATCCGGTCCTTCGGCATCTGCGGCGCGATGCGCACCGCATGCGCGACCGCGTGCGCCGACTCGAGCGCCGGGATGATGCCCTCGTAGTGGCACAGGTCGCGGAATGCGCGCAGGGCCTCCTCGTCGGTCACCGCCACGTATTCAGCCCGACCCGCGTCCTTCAGCCAGGCGTGCTCCGGGCCCACGCCCGGGTAGTCGAGCCCCGCCGACACCGAGTGCGTCTCGATGATCTGGCCGTCGGCGTTCTGCAGCAGATAGGTGCGATTGCCGTGCAGCACCCCCGGCTTGCCGGCGCACAGCGACGCCGCGTGCCGGCCGGTCGCGAGGCCCTCGCCCGCCGCTTCGACGCCGATCAGCCGCACGCCCGTGTCGTCGAGGTAGGGATAGAAGATGCCCATGGCATTCGAGCCTCCGCCCACGCAGGCGATCACCGCGTCGGGCTGCCGGCCGGCGATCTCGGGCATCTGCTGCCGGCATTCCTCGCCGATCACCGACTGGAAGTCCCGGACCATCATCGGGTACGGATGCGGTCCCGCCACCGTGCCGATGATGTAGAAGGTGTTGTCCACGTTGGTGACCCAGTCGCGCATGGCCTCGTTCAGCGCGTCCTTCAGCGTCTTCGAGCCGGACTCGACCGGCACCACGCTCGCGCCCAGGAGCTTCATGCGGTAGACGTTCTGCGCCTGACGCTTCACGTCCTCCGAGCCCATGTACACGACGCACTGCATGCCGTAGCGCGCCGCCACCGTCGCCGTCGCCACACCGTGCATGCCTGCCCCGGTCTCGGCGATGACGCGCGGCTTGCCCATGCGCCGCGCCAGCAGCGCCTGGCCGATGGTGTTGTTGATCTTGTGCGCGCCCGTGTGATTGAGGTCCTCGCGCTTGAGGTAGATCTGCGCGCCGCCGAGCATCTCCGACCAGCGCCGCGCATGGTAGACCGGGCTCGGCCGGCCGACGTAGTGCTTGAGCTCATGGCGGAATTCCGCGATGAACGCCGGGTCGCGCCGCGCTTCCTCGTACCCCGCGAGCAGCTGCTCGAGCGCGTGGCTCAGCGTCTCCGCGACGAACACTCCGCCGTAAGGACCGAAGTGCCCGCGCGCGTCGGGCAGATCATGCATCCGCATTGCGGACCTCCGCGACGAACGCCGCGATCTTCGCGGCGTCCTTGATTCCCTTGGCCGACTCGACACCGCTCGACACGTCGACCGCCCACGGCTTCACGCGCCGCACCGCCCCGCCCACATTCTCGAGGGTCAACCCCCCCGACAGTACCAGAGGGCGCTCGAGCGACGCCGGCACCAGCGACCAGTCGAAGCTTGCGCCAACCCCGCCGTATTCCTCGACATGCGCGTCCAGAAGCCAGCCGCTCGCCGAGCCGAACGGGCGCAGGTATTCTAGCAAATCAACGCCTTGCGCCACGCGGGCCGCCTTGACGTAAGGAAGGCCGAACTGCGCGCAGAACGCGGGCGATTCCTCGCCGTGGAACTGCAGCATGGCCGGGTGGACCCGGCCGATCACCTGGGCCACCTGCGCGGCATCCGCATTGACGAACAGCGCCACCGACTGCACGAACGGCGGCACCGCCTCGCGGATTTCGCGCGCCCGCTCGACGCTCAGGAACCTCGGGCTGGGCGGATAGAAGACGAGCCCGATCGCGTCCGCCCCCGCGGCGGCGGCCGCGCGCGCGTCCTCGGGCCGCGTGATGCCGCAGATCTTGACCCGCGTCCTCATGAGAGCGCCGGCACCTGATGACCGCCTCGGACCGTGGTCGGAATGCCCCAGTGCGGCGCGTAGGCCACGTGCTCGAGGTACAGGCCTTCCGCGGCGAACGTCGGCGCCGCCCTTGCGCGGTCTCGCGCGCCGAGCACTTCGCCTGCCCAGCCGGGCGCGCGCTTGCCACGGCCCACGTACACGAGGAGGCCGACGATATTGCGCACCATGTGGTGCAGGAAGGCGTTGGCGCGCAGCAGGAACTCGATGCGTTCTTCCTGCGCGTGGATCTCCAGCGCGTGCAGCGTGCGCACCGGCGACTTCGCCTGGCACTCCGCGGAACGGAAAGCGCTGAAGTCGTGCTCGCCGATCAGGTGCCTCGCGGCCATGCGCATGGCCGCCAAGTCGAGCGGCGCGTGGCACCACCCGGCATAGCGCGCCGCGAGCGCGGGCCGCACGGCGCGGTTCAGCAGGAGGTAGCGGTAGGTGCGGGCATGCGCGGCATAGCGCGCGTGAAACTCGCCGGACACGACGCCTGCCCACAGCACTGCGACCGATTCCGGAAGCAGGGCGTTGACGCCCTTCACCCAGGCGCTGTCGGGACGTTCGACGCCGGTATCGAAGTGGACGACCTGCATGCGGGCATGGACACCCCGGTCGGTGCGTCCCGCGCAGGTCACCGTGATCGGCTCGCCGGCGATCGCTGCGAGCGCCTCCTGGAGCGCGTCCTGGACCGTGCCGCCGCCCGGCTGCGTCTGCCAGCCGTGGAAGCGGCTGCCGTCGTATTCGAGGACCAGTGCGATTCTCATGCCGGAACGAGGAATGCCCGGGGCGCCGACGCCCCGGGGCGTGCCTCCTTCAGGGAATTGTGCGGGCGATCAGCCCAGCTTGGCGAGCAGCTGGTTCGCCTGGCCCTGCTGCGCGGAATCCCCCTCGCGCAGCACCTCGTTCAGCAGCTCCCGGGCCCCGTCCTTGTCGCCCATTTCCTCGTAGGCCTTGGCCAGGTCCAGCTTGGTCGCGACTTCCTGCCACTTCGGGTCTCCGCCGTTGCCGTTGCCGCCGCCTGCCGGCGAGTCCGTCGACGTGCCCAGGTCCAGGCTGATCGCGGACAGGTCGAGTGCGGGCGGCGAAGCCTCCTTGGATTCTCCGCCCCCGCCGAGGTTCAGGTCGAAATCGAGGCCGCCCGAGGAGGCCGCCGGCGCTGACGCCGCGGGCGCTTCCGCGGCAGCCGGCCCGCTCGAGGGCAGCTCGAAGTCCATGCCGCCGCCCGCCGCCGGCTCCGGGGCCTTCTCGCCCGTGCCGCCCAGATCGAAGTCCAGTCCGCTCGAGGCGGCCTTCGAGTCCTCGTTGCCGATGATCAGGGTACCGCTCGGCGAGAAATCGCTTCGCTCCGCCGGCGGCGGCGCCGAGGCAGGGCCGCTGATATCCAGGTCGACGGAGGGCGCCTGCGCGACCGGCTCGGAGGGCGTGCCGCCGATGTCGAAGTCCACGGACGGGGCCGCCGCGGCAGCCGCCGCGAACGCGGGCACCGGGACGGGCGTGGTTTCGCCGGCGCCGCCGTACAGTCCGTTGCCCGGGTCGATCGAGCGACCCAGCGACATGGCCTTGTCCCACTCGGGGCCGGCGCCTCCCGTTGCGCCCTTCAGCTTCAGCGCGGTCTGCTCGAACGCCGGCGCATCGCGGCGATTCGCATAGATTTCAAGGAGTTTGGCGTGTACGGCGAGACGGTTCGGGTCCCGCTGCAGCGCCTCCTTCAGGATCTCTTCGGCCTGGGCATCGCGGCCGTAGGCCATATAGACGTCGGCCTCGGCAATCGGATCGACATCATCGGCATCCACGCCCCCTGCTGTCGACTGCGTGACCGAAGTCTGCGAGACGCTGACCGGCCCTGCGGCGGCCGCCGCGTCGGCGCCGGCGGCCGGCGCGAGCGACGCCGTGCCTAGGACGCTGTCCTTGAACTTAGCGACGGATTTTTTTTTACGCTGCCAGGCGAAGTAGCCGTAGCCTCCGAGCACCGCGATCAGCAGCGCGCCCCCAACCGCGGCATACAGGGGATCTTCCAGTACCTCGTCCAGGAAGCTCGGCTCGGGCGGCGGCGGGGCGGCCGGCCGGGGCTTCGGCTTTTGCGGTTGGGCCGGCGGCTTGGGCGCGGCCTGGGGCTTGGGCGCTTCGGCGACCGGGGCAGGCTTCGGGGCCTCAGGCGCAGGCGCGCTCGCCGCCGGTTTCGGTGCTTCCGCGGCGGGTTTCGGCGCCTGCGCCATCTGCGCCGGCGGCGCGGGTTTCGGGGCTTCTGGGGCGGGTTTGGCGGCTTGCGGAGCGGGCTTGGCGGCGGGCTTGGCTTCCGGCGCCTTCGCCGCCTGCGGCGCCGGCGCCGGCTTTGGAGGTTCGGGTGCCTTCGCTGCTGCGCCGGGCGCGCCCGCCGCCGGCTTGGCCGCGGCCGCCTTGTCCTGCAGCTGCGCCAGCTGCTGGTTGCGGATCTCGAGGAGCTTCTGGAGGTCGGCGACGTTCTTCTCGAGCTCGGTGACGCGCGACTGCGACTCTTTCAGGGCCCGCTCGCGCGCGGCCAGGTCATCCTCGCGGGCGGCCTTCGCCGTCGCGGCCCCGGGCTTCTTCCCGTCGGCCCGGGAAAGCTTCAGCTGATCGCCGGGCGCTGCGGGCTTGGCCGCCTCGGGCTTTGCCGTGATCGGGCCGGCCGCGCTCTGCTCCGAGGGCTTGGGCTCGGCCGGCGCGCTGGCCACCGCGTTCGCCAGCCGGCTGCGGTACTCGGCGAAGTCCGCGTACTGCGCGAACACCAGTCGGTTCGCGTCTGCCGGTTCGACGGCGGCCGCGGATTCGGCGTCCGGGATGGTCAGGATCCTTCCCGCGCGCACGAGGTTGATGTTGTTGCGGATGAACGCATCCTCGTTGGCGCGCTGCAAGGCGATCAGCATCTGATGGTAGGTCACGCCGGCAGGGCGATAGCGCAGCGCGATCTCGCCCAGCGTGTCGCCCTTCTTCACTTCATAAGTCTGCGGACCCTGCGAGGCAGCCGGCGCGGAGGCGGTCGCGCCGCCCGCCGCCGGCGCCACCGCGCTCGGCGAGGCCGCGGGGGCCGGCTTTTGCTCGGCCGGCTCGGGCTTCGATTCGGGCTTGGTTTCGGTCGCCTTCTCCACGGCGGAGGCCATGGGGCGCTCCTCCATCCGCGGTGCCGGCGAAATCTGGCTGGTCATCGGCGTCGCTGCCGACTGCGCGGCGGCCGCAGCGGGCGCGGCAGCAGCCGCGACCGGCTTCGACGGCGGCGATTCCGCCGCGCCTGAAGCGCCCGCCGACGGCTGCGGCTTGGGTCCTTCGTATCCGGGGGGATCGAGGAGCACGGTGTATTCGCGCACGAACAGGCCCGTGGACCAGCGCAGCTCCACCAGCACATCCAGGAACGGCTCGTTCACGGGCTGGCGCGTCGTCATGAGGATGACCGGCTTGCCGCCGCGCTTGTCGATCGCGAAGCGCATGGTGTTGAGCGCCGCGCTGAACTCGATGCCTGCCTGCGCGAACGCGTTGCCCGATGCGAGCTGGGCTTCGAGCGAGGATTCTTCGCCCGGCTGCAGCGACACGATCTCGATTTCGGCACGCAGCGGCTGCCCCAGATAGGACTGCACCGTCAGCCTGCCGAGCCCTGCCGCGTGCGCGAGCACAGGCAATGCCAAGGCCGCTGCCGAGACGAGCCTGAGCAACGAGACCGGTATTTTCACCCGCGCCACCCTGAGTGTTCTTATCGGACTGAGTACCATAACATCATGACGTTAGCCCTGCAAGCTGAGACATTTTCTTGCTTTTTCGGGCTTCGTTCCCGCCCCGCAAGGCCTTTTCCTCGCCTGCCCCCAAGGGGTCCGCGATCAGCCCTTGATCCCGGCGTCCAGCAGGATGCGCACCATCCGGCGCAGCGGCTCCGCCGCCCCCCACAGCAGCTGGTCCCCTACCGTGAAGGCGGCAAGGTACTCCCCGCCCATGGGCAGCTTGCGGAGCCGGCCCACCGGGACCGTGAGCTTGCCCGTGACCGCCGCCGGCGTGAGCTCGGCGAGCGATTCTTCCTTGCGGTTGGGCACCACGCGCACCCATTCGTTGCCTTCCGCGACGATTCCTTGCACTTCGTCCAGCGGCACGTCGCGGCGCAGCTTGATGGTCAGCGCCTGACTGTGGCAGCGCAGGGCGCCGATGCGCACGCAGATGCCGTCCACGGGGATCGGCCGCTCGCTGCGCCCGAGAATCTTGTTGGTTTCCGCCTGCCCTTTCCACTCCTCGCGGCTCTGCCCGTTGCCGAGATCGCGGTCGATCCATGGCAGCAGGCTTCCGGCGAGCGCCTGCCCGATCTGCGACTTCGGCATGCGGCCGTTGCGCACGGCCTCCGACACGCGCCGCTCGACGTCGAGCGCGCTCGCGCCGGGATCCTCGAGCACCGGCTTTGCCACCTCGCCCAGGTGCCCCATCTGCTCGGCCAGCTCGCGCATCTGCGCCGCGCCCGCCCCGGAGGCCGCCTGGTAGGTCATGCTCGTCATCCACTCGACGAGGTCGTGGCGGAAGAGCCCCGCCATGCCCATCATCATCAGGCTCACGGTGCAGTTGCCGCCGATGTAGTCGCGCTTGCCCTCCGCCAGCGCCTGCTCGATCACGGGCAGGTTGACCGGATCGAGGATGATGGTCGCGTCGTCCTTCATGCGAAGCGCGCTCGCCGCATCGATCCAGTAGCCCGTCCAGCCGGCCGCGCGCAGCTTCGGGTGCATCTCGTTCGTGTAGTCGCCGCCCTGGCAGGCGATGATGACCGGCAGCGCCGCGAGCGCCTTGACGTCGTTCGCGTCCTGCACGGGTCCCGTGTCCCTGCCGATCACCGGACCCTTGCCGCCCGCCTGCGACGTCGAGAAGAAGACGGGATCCACGTGATCGAAGTCGCGCTCCTCGCGCATGCGCTGCACGAGCACCGAGCCGACCATCCCCCGCCATCCGACGATTCCGACCTTCAGCATTGCCTTTCCTCGACCTTGCCTTACAGCGCAGCGACGACCGCGTCGCCCATTTCCGCGGTACCGACCTTGCGGCACCCCTCAGTATAGATGTCGGCCGTGCGCAGGCCGTCCTTGAGGACCTTGCGCACCGCGGCCTCGATCCGCGCTGCGTCCGCCGCGCGCGCCAGCGAATAGCGCAGCATCATCGCGGCCGAAAGCATCGTGGCGAGCGGGTTCGCCAGGCCCTTGCCGGCGATGTCGGGCGCCGAGCCATGGATCGGCTCGTACAGCCCCTTGCCCTTCTCGTCCAGGGACGCCGATGGCAGCATGCCGATCGAGCCCGTGAGCATCGACGCCTCGTCCGACAGGATGTCGCCGAACATGTTGCCCGTCACGATGACGTCGAACTGCTTGGGCGCGCGCACGAGCTGCATCGCGCAGTTGTCCACGTACATGTGGCTCAGCTGCACGTCCGGATAGTCCTTGCCGAGCTCGGTCACGACCTGCTTCCAGAGCTCGGTGGTTTCCAGGACGTTGGCCTTGTCCACCGAGCACAGGCGCTTGCTGCGCCTGCGCGCGGCCTCGAACGCGACGCGCGCAATGCGGCGGATCTCGCTCTCCCGGTAGCGCATGGTGTTCACGCCCTCGCGCTCGCCGTCCGCGAGCGTGCTGATGCCGCGCGGCTCGCCGAAATAGATGTCTCCGGTCAGCTCGCGCACGATGAGGACGTCGAGCCCCGCGACGAGCTCCGGCTTGAGCGAGGAAGCCTGCGCGAGCTCGGGGAACACCTGGGCCGGCCGCAGGTTGGCAAAGAGGCCCAGCGCCTTGCGCAGGCGCAGCAGGCCGCGCTCGGGGCGCTTGTCCCGCGGCAGCGCGTCGTACTGGGGCCCGCCGATCGCGCCGAAGAGGATCGCGTCGCACTTGCGCGCGAGCGCGAGGGTCGCCTCGGGCAGCGGATCGCCGCAGGCCTCGTAGCCCGCGCCGCCGACCGGCGCTTCCTCGAGCTCGAGCGGCAGCGACAGGGCGCGAAGCACCCTCACCGCCTGGGCGACGATCTCTTTTCCGATCCCGTCCCCGGGCAGCACGGCGATTCTCATCGGATCACCGCATCAGCCAGGGAAACTGCTGCAGCCGTTTCGCCTCGAAGGCCTGGATCTTGTCCTGGTGACGCAGCGTGAGGCCGATCTCGTCCAGCCCGTTCAGCAGGCAGTACTTGCGGAAGGGATCGATCTCGAAGCGCATCGTCTGCGCACCGTCCGCGGTCGCGACGCTCTGGCGCTCGAGGTCGACGGTCAGGCGAAAGCCCGGGAACGCCGCGCAGTCGTAGAACAGCCGGTCGACCTCGGCCTCCTGCAGCACGATCGGCAGGAACCCGTTCTTGAAGCTGTTGCTGTAGAAGATGTCCGCGAACGAGGGCGCGATGACGCAGCGAAAGCCGAAATCGAGCAGCGCCCAGGGCGCGTGCTCGCGCGAGCTGCCGCAGCCGAAGTTGCGGCGCGCGAGCAGGATCGTGGCCTCGCGGTAGCGCGGGTCGTTCAGCACGAAATTGGGATTGCGCGGACGCTTGGCGTGGTCCATTCCCGGCTCGCCGTGGTCCAGGTAGCGCCAGGCGTCGAACAGGTTCGGCCCGTAGCCGGTCTTCTTGATCGACTTCAGGAACTGCTTGGGGATGATCTGGTCGGTGTCGACGTTGCCGCGATCGAGCGGCGCGACCACCCCGGTGTGCACGGTGAACTTATCCATGGCCGCTCACCGCCACTGCCGGATGTCGACGAAATGGCCGGCGACCGCCGCCGCCGCGGCCATCGCCGGGCTGACGAGGTGCGTGCGCCCGCCGTCGCCCTGCCGCCCTTCGAAGTTGCGGTTGGAGGTCGACGCACAGCGCTCGCCCGGCTCGAGCCGGTCGGCGTTCATCGCCAGGCACATCGAGCAGCCCGGCTGCCGCCAGTCGAAGCCCGCGTCCTTGAACACCTTGTCGAGTCCTTCGCGCTCGGCTTGCACCTTCACGAGTCCCGAGCCCGGCACGACCATCGCGAGCCGCACGTTCGGCGCCACGCGCCGGCCCTTCACGACCGCCGCGGCGATGCGCAGGTCCTCGATCCTGGAATTGGTGCACGAGCCGATGAACACCTTGTCCAGCCGGATGTCCGTGATCTTCATGCGCGGCTTGAGCCCCATGTACTGCAGCGCGCGCTCCATGCCCTCGCGCTTGATCGAATCCTTTTCGCGCTCCGGGTCCGGCACCTCGTCGTCGATCGCCGCGACCATCTCGGGGGACGTACCCCACGACACCTGCGGGCGGATTTCCTCGGCGCGCAGCGTCACCTCCCGGTCGAATTTCGCGCCCGGGTCCGAGCGCAGCGTCCGCCAGTACGCGACCGCGGCGTCCCAGTCGGGACCCGCGGGCGCGAACGGCCGGCCCTTCAGGTAATCGATCGTGGTGTCGTCCACGGCGATCATGCCGGCGCGCGCGCCCGCCTCGATCGCCATGTTGCACACGGTCATGCGCCCTTCCATGGACAACGCACGAATCGCGCTGCCCGCGAATTCGATGGCGTGCCCGCTGCCGCCCGCCGTGCTGATGCGCCCGATGACCGCCAGCACGATGTCCTTGCCCGTCACGCCGCGCGCCAGCGCGCCCTCGACGGTGACGCGCATGTTCTTCATCTTGCGCGCCACCAGGCACTGCGTGGCGAGCACGTGCTCGACCTCGGAGGTGCCGATGCCGTGCGCGAGGCAGGCGAAGGCGCCGTGCGTACTGGTATGCGAATCCCCGCAGACCACGGTCATCCCCGGCAGCGTGGCGCCCTGCTCCGGCCCGATCACGTGCACGATGCCCTGGCGCTGATCGAGGAACGGGAAGAACGCCTTGGGCACGTAGTCGCGCATGTTGGCCTCGAGCGTCTCCACCTGGACGCGCGAGGTCGGGTCGACGATGCCGGCGATGCCGCGCTCCCAGCCGGTGGTCGGCGTGTTGTGGTCGGCGGTGGCGACGACCGAGGCCATGCGCCAGGGCTTGCGGCCCGCGAGCTTCAGGCCTTCGAAGGCCTGTGGGCTCGTGACCTCGTGCACGAAGTGCCGGTCGATGTAGATGAGCGCAGTGCCGTCCTCCTCCTGATGGACGAGGTGGCTGTCCCAGAGCTTGTCGTAGAGAGTGCGTTCCATGTTGCGGCGTCGCGGAAACGCCGGATTATGTCACAGCAAAGTCCTTGATAGGACAGGCTTTACCGCGCGCGCTTCGGTGCCGCCTCGTACAGGGGCTCGACGCGCGCCGCGTACACCTTGAGGTCGGCGATGCGGGTGGTCGAAGCCGGGTGGGTGGAGAGGATTTCCGGCGGCGCCCCGTTCTCCAGCCTGGCCATCTTCTCCCAGACGTGGACCGCCGCGTACGGGTCGTAGCCCGATCGCGCGGCGAGCTCGACGCCGATGCGATCGGCTTCGGTCTCGTGCGCCCGGGAGTTGGGCAGGTTGAGCGTCACGTTGAGCACCACCTGCGTGAGGTCCATGCCCGAGGGGGAGATCCCCGCGAAGGCGCCGATGACGCTGAGCGCGATGCCCTGCGCCATCGCCTGCGACGCGCGCTCGCGGCCGTGCTCCCGGAGCGCGTGCGCGATCTCGTGCCCCATCACGGCCGCGATCTCGTCGTCGCTGAGGCTCAGCTTGTCGATCAGCCCGGTGTAGAACACGATCTTCCCGCCGGGCATGCACCAGGCGTTCAGCTCCTTGGTGCTGATCACATTGACCTCCCAGGCCCAGCCCGGCGCGTCGGCGCGGAAGACCGCCGTCTGGGGAATGAGGCGCTGCGAAACGCCGCGCACGCGCGCCAGCATCGCCGGGTCGCGGTTGAGCGTCTTCTTCTTTGCGGCGTCCGCCAGCACTTCGCGATAGGCCTTCGCCGCGCTGGCGTCCATGTCCTTCGAGGAGACCAGCATCGACTGCTGGCGCTCGACGCCGACCGCGCCCGGGTTGGTGGTCCGGACCGTCTGGCAACCGGCGCACAGGACGAGCGCGAAGAGCGCGATGGCGATTCGCGATGACATGCGGCTAGCCTACACGCGCACCCGCCAGGTGACGAGCGTGCCGCCGACCAGCGCGAAAACCGCGGCCAGCGAGAAGCACGCCGCCGCGCCGAACGACTCCCAGGCCCATCCGGCGGCGAGCGTCCCGGCGCCCCCGCCCAGGCCGTAGGAGAGGCTCGAATACAGCGACTGGCCGCTCGCCTGCAGTCCCGCGGGGAAGAGCCGGTGCACCGAGCTCACCGCGGCGGCGTGGTAGACGCCGAACGTCGCCGCGTGCAGCAGCTGCGCCAGCACCAGCAGCGCCAGCACCTGCACGCCCCAGCCGATGATGGCGAAGCGCACCGCCGCGCAGGCGAAGCTGGCGATGAGCAGCGTGCGAAGCGGGAAGCGGGCTGCCAGGCGAGGCCAGGCCAGGAAGACCGCGATCTCGGCCACCACGCCCAGCGTCCAGAGCGCCCCGATGGTCGACTTCCGGTATCCGGCATCCTCTGCGTACAGCGAGAAGAATCCGTACAGCGCGCCGTGCGCTGCCGCCATGCAGGCGCAGGCCGCGAGGAACGCCCGCACGTCGGGCCGGCGCAGCACCTCCCCCAGGCGTGCGCGCCCTCTCGATGCGCCGGCGCTCGCACGCGCGGACGGCAGGCCCAGCGAGACGGCCAGGGCGAGCGCCACCAGCGCCACCACGACCCCGATCAGCGACTGCGGCGAGCGGGCGTCGAGCCACAGGCCGGTGCCGAGCACGCCGACGATGAACCCGACCGACCCCCACAGCCGCACCGGTCCATAGCGCTCGGCGCGGCCCTCGAGCGCCGACATCGTCATGGACTCGACGATGGGCATGGCGCCGGCGGACAGCAGGCTCATGGCCAGCATCACCGCCGCCAGCTGCCCCGCCCCGCTCGCGAAGGGCATCGCCGAGTAGCCCACGAGCAGGGACACGCTCGACAGAAGCACGATGCCGCGTCCGGCGCCGAAGCGATCGGCCAGCATGCCCCACCACGAGGGCGCCAGGATGCGGGCCGCCGCCGGCATCGCCAGCACCAACGCGATTTCGCCCGCGCCCAGGCCGCGGTCCGCGAGGTACAGCGAGAAATACGGGATGAACGCGCCCGCGTAGAGGAAGTAGGCGGCGAAGTAGGCCGACAGCCGCGTCGGCGCGCTGCCCATGGCCCGGCCTACGGCGCCTTGCTTCGGCGCGGCGCCGGGCCGCGACCCGCGTAGGGATTGCGGCCGGTGCGGAACTCGACGCGCAGCGGCGTGCCCCGCAGTTTGAACGTGTCGCGGAACTGGCCCTCCAGGTAGCGCCGGTAGCTGTCCGGCACCTGGTCGAGCGAGTTGCCGTGAATGATGATGCGCGGCGGGTTGTGCCCGCCCTGGTGCGCGTAGCGCAGCTTCGGACGGCGCAGCCCCTTGCGGGGCGGCGCCTGCCGCTCCACCGCCGCGATCAGCGCCCGCGTCAGCTTCGGCGTCGGCAGCCTCGCCATGGCCGCCGCGTACGCGGCATTGATCGCGCCCAGCAGCTCGCCGAGCCCCTTGCCGGCCTTCGCCGACAGCGGCAGCGTCTCGGCGAATCCCAGGAACCCGAGCTTCCAGGCGAGCTCGAGCCGCATGCGCTCGCGCGCCGCCTTGTCCGCCGCGTCCCACTTGTTGAGCGCCACGACCACGGCGCGCGCGCTCTCCAGGATGTAGCCCGCCACGTGGGCGTCCTGCTCGAGGATGCCCTCCGACGCGTCCAGCACGAGCACTGCGACGTTGGCATCGTTGATGGCCTGCAGGGTCTTGACGATGGAGAAGCGCTCGATCGGCTCGCCCTGCCGGCCCCGCCGGCGCAGCCCCGCGGTGTCGATCAGCGTATAGCGGCGGCCGCCGCGCTCGAACGGGATCTCGATCGCGTCGCGCGTCGTGCCGGGCTCGGGATGCGCGATGACGCGCGACTCGCCGACCAGCGCGTTGACCAGCGTGGACTTGCCGACATTGGGCCGGCCGACGATCGCGACGCGCGGGATGCGCTCGCGGGCGGCTTCCATCGCCTCGTCCTCGGGCGGGAATCCGGCCAACACTTCGTGCATCAGGTCGGCCACGCCGTCGCCGTGCGCCGAGGAGACTGCATGCGGCGCGCCCAGCCCGAGCGCGTGGAACTCGGCGACCGCCGAATCGGCTGCCATGCCTTCGCACTTGTTCACCGCCACCCAGGCGCGCACGCCCAACCGGCGCAGCCGCTGCGCAATCTGCCGATCGTCATCGTGCAGCCCGGCACGGCCGTCGGTCAGGAAGACGACCGCATCGGCCTCGGCGATCGCCTGGTCGGTCTGGCGCGCCATCTCCGCGAAGATGCCCGAGCGCGTCCCCGGGTCCAGGCCGCCGGTGTCGATGACCACGTAGGGTCGGTCCCCGACGCGCCCGTTCCCGTAGTGGCGGTCGCGGGTGGCGCCCGGCGCGTCGACGACGATCGCGTCGCGGCTGCGCGTCAGCCGGTTGAACAGCGTCGACTTGCCGACATTGGGCCGCCCGACCAGGGCGATGACCGGCGTCATGCGCGCAGCCGCCTAGGGCGCGAACGCGTACAGGCCGCCGTCCTGGGTCTGGACGACGAATCCGCCGGGGATCGCGATGGGCGCGGCACGCACGGCGCTCCCGTCCGTGGACGCTCGCTTGATGAACGCGCCGGTCTCGCGCGACAGCCAGTGCACGTACCCCTCGAAGTCCGCCACCACGACCGCGTCGCCCACCGCCAGCGGCAGCGACAGCTGCCGGCGCAACAGCTTGTCCTGGGTCCAGATGCTGCGGCCGCTCGCCCGGTCGAGCGCGTGCACCGCGCCCAGCTCGTCGCTGATGAAGGCGTAGCGGTCGTCGATTGACACGCCGGTCACGCTCGACATCTCCTTCGACCAGAGCTGGGTGCCGCGTTGCGCGTCGTAGCAGCCCACGCGCCCCTGGAAGGCCGCCGCGCACACGCCACCGTCGATCAGCGCCGGATCGCCGATCACGTCGGTCACGCGCTCGAGCTCGGTGGCCCCCTTGGGCACCGCCACGGTCGCCTCCCAGCGCAGCGCGCCGTCCTGCAGGTTCAGCGCCACCAGTTTGCCGCCGGAGAAACCCGCGAACAGCAGCCCGTCCCGCGCCGCCATGCCCTGGGGCGTGCGCAGCGTGAGCGGCGCCGGCGTGCGCTGGTACATCCAGCGGCGCTTGCCGTCGCTCGACTCGAGCGCGTGGATGCGGCTGTCCGCGGTGCGCACGAGCACCAGCTCGCCGGCGACGAAGGGCGCGGCCAGCACTTCGCTGGAGACCTGCGCCCGCCAGCGCACCTTGCCGTCGGCCGCCTCCAGCAGGACCACCTCGCCCTGGTCGGTGCCCACGGCGACGACGTGCTCGTCCGCGCCCACGCCCCCCGACAGCCGATCGAGCGAGGCGCGCCACCGCGTGCGGCCATCAGCCGCGCTCAGGCATTCGACGTTGCCGTCGCGCGCCGCCGCGTACAGGACCTCGCCGACGCGCACCGGGCTGAACTGGAACGCGCCGGCGCCGTCGACGTTCTCGCGCCACAGCCGGTGCACGGGCGCCTTGCCCGCCGGCTCGAGCTCGGCCGGCCTCGGCCCCTGCGAGCTGCTCGTGCAGCCCGCCAGAACGAGCGCCAGCGCGACCGGCGCGGCGATGCGCACGGCGCTCAGCCCCCGAGCGCGTCGAGGCGCATCTGGACGCTGTCGCGGAAGGCGCTCGCCGCGGCCGAGGTCGCGTCGGTCTTCTCGAGCGCCTGCCGGTAGGCCGCGCGCGCCTGGTCGCGCTGGTTCTTCGCGGCCAGCAGGTCGCCGCGCATCGCCGCGTACTGGCCGGCGTAGGCGGCCTGCGGCTCCGGCTCGAGCAGCTTGAGCGCCTCGTCGAACGACTTCTCGTCGAGCAGCACCGCCGCCAGGCGCAGCCGCGCAAGGTCGCGGAAATTGTCCGTCGGCGCGTGCGCGACCACCCACTCGAGCTGCGCCCGGGCGCTCTTCAGCTCGCCGCGCTCGAAATGAAAGTGCGCCGCGGCCAGCGCGCCCATGGACGCATACAGGGTCCGCGGGTACTGCTCCGCGAGCGTGCCGCCCGCATCGCGCAGCGCTTTCACGTCGCCCGCGCGCACCGCCTGCGTCAGCGCCTCGTAGAGGCGGCTCGCCTCGAGCGACTGGCGATTCTGGTACCAGCGCCAGCCGCTGATGCCGGCGAAGACCACCGCGGCCGCGACCACGGCGAACAGCAGCAGGCGGCGGTTGTCCCGCCACCAGCCCCTGAGCGCGTCCAGCTGTTCCTGTTCCTCGAGATCCAGTTTCTGCAGAGCCATCTAGGTGTCCTTCGCCAATTCTCGCAGCCGCGCGGCCAGTCCGGCCCGCGGCACCTGTTGTTGCGCGACGGCGGCGCGCAGCGGCTTGACCGTCACCACGCCGGCGGCGAGCTCGTCCTCGCCCACGATCAGCGCGACCGGCGCCCCGCTCGCGTCCGCCTTCTTCATCTGCGACTTGAATCCGCCGCCGCCCGCGTGCAGCACGACCGCGAAGCCCTCCGCGCGCAGCGCCTCGCCGAGCGCAAACGCCCTTTCCAGCGTCCCCGCCCCCTGGTACACCAGGTAAGCGTCGGGCACCGCGCGTTCCGACCCGCGCGGCGCGTCCTTGAGCAACGCGACCAGGCGCTCGATGCCTGCGGCAAAGCCGACGCCCGGCGCCGGCTTGCCGCCGAGCTGCTCGAACAGCCCGTCGTAGCGCCCGCCCCCGCACACCGTGCCCTGCGCCCCGAGGCGGTCGGTGATCCACTCGAACACCGTGAGGTTGTAGTAGTCCAGGCCCCGCACCAGCCGCGGGTTGATCGCGAACGGGATTTGCAGCTCGCGCAGCAGCCGCTGCAGCGTGTCGAAGTGCGCCCGCGAAGCCTCCCCGAGATACCCCGCCAGGGCGGGCGCGCCGGCGACCAGCTCCTGCACCATCGGATTCTTCGAGTCGAGGATGCGCAGCGGATTGCTGTGCAGCCGGCGCCGCGCGTCGGCGTCGAGCCGCGATTCGTGGGACTCGAGATAGCGCACCAGGTCGGCGCGATACGCCGCGCGCTCGGCAGCCGAGCCGATGTTGTTCAGCTCGAGGCGGATGCCCTCCAGCCCCAGCTCGCGCCACAGGGCCGCGCACATGGCGATCAGCTCCGCGTCGACCTCGGGGCCCTCGAAGCCGAGCGCCTCGGCGCCGAACTGGTGAAACTCCCGGTAGCGGCCTTTCTGCGGCCGCTCGTGCCGGTACATGGGACCCGTGTACCACAGCCGCCGCGGGCCGTCGTGCAGCAGGCTGTGCTCGATCGCGGCGCGCACCGTCGACGCGGTGGCCTCGGGGCGCAGCGTCAGGCTCTCCTCGTTGAGCGCGTCCGTGAACGTGTACATCTCCTTCTCGACAATGTCGGTGACCTCGCCGATCGCCCGGCGGAACAGCGCCGTAGGCTCCAGCAGGGGCGTGCGGATCTGGCGGTAGCCGTAGCGCGCGAACCAGCGCTGCACGACCCCTTCCAGCCAGAGCCAGCGCTCGGCGTCGTCCGGCAATACGTCGTTCATGCCGCGCACGGCCTGCAGTCGGGTCGCCATCGCTCAGGCGGCCTTGATCGGCACGGTGCGGGCGCGCGCGCGCGCGGCGCCCGGCGCGTAGTTCTTGCGCACGTACTCGTCGACGATCGCCTGGAACTCCTCGGCGATGCGCTCGCCCTTCAGCGTCACGGTCTTGCGGCCGTCGACGTACACGGGCGCCGCCGGCACCTCGTTGGTGCCGGGAAGGCTGATGCCGATGTCGGCGTGCTTGGACTCGCCCGGCCCGTTGACCACGCAGCCCATGACCGCGACGCGCATGTCCTCGACGCCGGGATAGTGTGCCCGCCATTGCGGCATCTGCTCGCGCAGGTAGGACTGGATGCGAGACGCGAGCTCCTGGAAGTAGGTGCTGGTGGTGCGCCCGCAGCCCGGGCAGGCCGCCACCATCGGCGAGAAGGCGCGGATGCCCATCGTCTGCAGGATCTCCTGCGCCACGACCACTTCCCGGGTGCGGTCGCCGCCCGGCTCGGGCGTGAGCGAGACGCGGATCGTGTCGCCGATTCCCTCCTGCAGCAGCACCGCCAGCGCGGCGGCCGAGGCGACGATGCCTTTCGAGCCCATCCCCGCCTCGGTCAGGCCGAGGTGCAGCGCGTAGGCGCAGCGGCGGGCCAGCTCGCGGTAGACCGCGATCAGGTCCTGGACCTGGCTCATCTTGCAGGAGATCACGATGCGCTCGGCCGGCAATCCCAGCGATTCCGCCATGCGCGCGGATTCCAGCGCCGAGCGGATCACGGCCTCGCGCATCACGGCATCGGCGTCGAGCGGCTCGCGGCTGCGCGCGTTCTCGTCCATGAGGCGCGCCAGCAGCTCCGGATCGAGGCTTCCCCAGTTGACGCCGATGCGCACCGGCTTGTCGAGACGGACCGCGGTCTCGATCATCGCGGCGAACTGCTCGTCGCGCTTCGCGCCGCGCCCGACATTGCCCGGATTGATCCGGTACTTGGCGAGCGCGCGCGCGCAGTCGGGAAACTGCGCGAGCAGCTTGTGGCCGTTGAAGTGGAAGTCGCCGACGAGCGGGACGTCGCAGCCCATCGCGTCGAGCCGCGCCCGGATCCCGGCGACCTGCGCGGCCGCCTCGGGCGTGTTGACCGTGATGCGCACCAGCTCGGAGCCCGCGCGCCACAGCTCGGCCACCTGCCGCGCCGTGGCCTGCGCGTCGGCCGTGTCGGTGTTGGTCATCGACTGGACCACGACCGGCGCGCCGCCGCCGATCGCGACCGGCCCGACCATCACGCGCTTCGAGAGCCTGCGCTCGGCCACGGCTATTCCAGCGTGAAGCGCGCGACCTCGACCTTGACGTACGGCATCAGGTCCACGGGCCGGTCGTTGTAAGTGAGCTTCACGTGCTCGGCGTTGCCGATCACCACCTGGAACGGGGGCACCCCGGTCACCACGCGCTCGCTGCCGGCGGGATGCAGGTGCGAGACCAGCAGCTTGCCGCTGCCGCTGGTGATCTCGACCCACGACTCCTGGTCGAAGCGCAGCACCAGCGTCGCCAGCGGACCCGCCGGTGCGCGCTCGGCGGGCGCCGCCGCGGGCGCCTTCACCTCCGCCGCCGGCTGCGCCGCCGGCTTCTCGGGCGCCTTGGCCTCGAGCGGGCGCGCTGCCGGGACTTCCACAGGGGTCACCTTGGCGGGCTCGGCCGGCTGCTGTGCCGCCGAAACGAAGCTCGGCTGCGCGCGGCTGCCGCTCTCGTGGCGCCATTGAAGGGCGACCGCCGCGACCACGCCGAGCAGCACGATCGACAAGACGACATACGCCAGGTTGGAGCGCCGGGACTGGTCCGAGAAAGGGATCGGCTGCTGGAAGCGCTGGGCGAGCTGGTCCGGGAGCGGCGCCCCCTGGCCCGCGCGCGCCACCATCGCATCGGCATCGAGACCGAGCAGCCGCGAGTACTGCCGCACCATGCCGCGCACGGCCGCGCCCCCCGGCAGCCGGCGCCACTCGCCCCGCTCCAGCGCATCGAGCTGCCGCGGCGCGAACTTCAGCTGGCGCGCAACCTCCTCCATGCCGAGACCGGCGGCCTCGCGCGCCATGCGCAGCACCGTCCCGACCGGCTCCTCGGCCGGCGCGGGCGCCGTGCCGGCGGCCGCGTCGCGTTCACTCATATTCACCGCGGATCAGCGCCTGCGTCTCGGGCGAACCGGGAAAGCGACGCCGCAGCTGGTTGGCGTAGGAGAGCTCGGCCGTACGCGCGCCCAGGCGCCGCTCGACCCGCACCCCCAGCCACAGCGACTCGGCGCTGATCGGTGCGATCGCGCTGTAGCGGTTCAGCGCCACCCGCGCGTCGGCGAAGCGGCCCTGGCGGTAGCGCAGCTCCCCGAGCTTGAGCATCGCGATCGGCAGGTTCGGATCGAGGCGCAGCGCGCGCTCGAGGTTGAGCTCGGCCTCCTTCAGCTTGCCCTGCTGCAGCGCGCAGGTGCCCGCGGCGGCATAGGTCCGGCCCGGCGTGGCGTAGAGCGGGTTCTCGAGGGCGCGCCGGAAGTACGGGGCGGACTCGGCGGGCCGGCCGATCTGGCACAGGAACCAGCCGAAATTGTGGTTGATGTCGGGGTCGTCCGGCGCGTATTGCAGGCCGCGCTCGAAGCTCTGCTCGGCGAGCGCGTTCTCGCGCAGCTCCATGTACACCAGCCCGAACGCGCCGTGCGCGGGCGCGTAGCTGGGATCCGCCGCGACGGCCGCGCGCAGCTCCTCGATGGCGACGCTCATGTTCCCGCGGGCGTAGTACGCCATGCCCAGATCGGTGTGCACGCGCGCGCGGTTGCGCGGCGCCGTGGGGTCGCCGCTCACGGTGCCCGTGTTGCCGACCGGGCCCTTCAGCTCCGGCGGGCTGGCGCAGCCCGCCGCCAGGACCAGCAGCAGCACCCATACGGCCCTCATGCCCGCACCTCCGTCAGCTTCAGCGACCGGCTGCGCCGCGTGCGATCCGCGACCGCGCCGGCGAGTTGCCCGCAGGCTGCGTCGATCGCGTCGCCGCGCGTCTTGCGCGTCGTCACCGTCACGCCCTTCTGCTGCAGCACGGCCGCGAAGCGCCGGATGCGCTCGGGCGGAGAGCGGCGGAATCCCGCCGACGGGAATGGATTGAAGGGAATCAGGTTGAACTTGCAGCTGACCCGCTGCGCGATCCGGGCCAGGGCGCGCGCTTCGGCGTCGCCGTCGTTCACCCCCTCGAGCATCACGTACTCGAAGGTCACGAAGTCGCGCGGCGCGCGCTCCAGATAGCGGCGGCACGCCTTCAGCAGGTCGGCGATCGGGTACTTGCGGTTGACCGGCACCAGCCGGTCGCGCAGCGCGTCGTCGGGTGCGTGCAGCGACACCGCGAGCGCCACCGGGCATTCGTCGCGCAGCCGGTCCATGCCCGGGATCACGCCCGAGGTGGACACCGTGACGCGCCGGCGCGAGAGCCCGTAGGCGTTGTCGTCGAGCATCAGCCGCAGCGCCGGGATCACGTGATCCAGGTTGAGCAGCGGCTCGCCCATGCCCATCAGCACGACGTTGGTCACCGGGCGCTCGCCGCCGAGCAGCCGGTTGGCGAGCCACAGCTGGCCGACGATCTCCGCGGTCGTGAGATTGCGGTTGAATCCCTGCTTGCCGGTCGAGCAGAAAGCGCAGTCGAGCACGCAGCCGGCCTGGCTCGACACGCACAGCGTGCCGCGATCGGTCTCGGGGATGAACACCGCGTCGACGGCGTTGGCGCCGTCCACCTTCAGCAGCCACTTGCGCGTGCCGTCGGCGGAGACGTTGTCGCCCACGACGCGCGGCGCCGCGACCACGGCCGCGGCGGCCAGCTTCCCGCGCAGCGACTTGGCGATGTCGCTCATGCGCGCGAAATCATCCTCCCGCCGCTGGTGGACCCAGCGCAGCACCTGCCGGGCGCGGAACGGCTTCTCGTCCAGCCCGGCGAAGAAGGCGGCGAGCGCGGCCGCGTCGAGGTCGAGGAGGTTGGTGCGCATGCCTTAGCGCGAGAATACCTCGCAGGCCGGGAAGAAATACGCGATCTCGACGCGCGCCGTGTCCGGGCCGTCGGAGCCGTGCACGGCATTCGCGTCGATCGAGTCGGCGAAGTCGGCGCGGATCGTGCCCGGGGCGGCCTTCTTCGGGTCGGTCGCGCCCATCAGCTCGCGATTGCGCGCGATGGCGTCGGGACCCTCGAGCACCTGCACGAGCACCGGCCCCGAGATCATGAAATCGACGAGATCGCGGAAGAACGGCCGCTCGCGATGCACGGCGTAGAAGCCTTCCGCTTCGGTGCGCGACAGGTGCATCATGCGCGCGGCCACCACGCGCAGCCCGGCCTCTTCGAAGCGCGCGAGGATCCTCCCGATCACGTTCTTCTTCACTGCGTCGGGCTTGAGGATGGACAAGGTGCGCTCGAGCGCCATTCCGCGATCTCCGTGTAGGCCGAAAAATGAACCGGCGATTCTAGCACGGGATCGCCGCGAGCTTCGTAAAAACAAAGGCTTAGGACGTCGCTCGCCACTCCGGCACGATGCCCGGCGCCCCGGCCGGCGCCTGCCAGGCGGCATCGACGCCGATCCCCGGCACCCAGACCAGCGTCCCATTCCAGTAGAGCATCGGCAGGCGCTCGCGTTCCCAGGGCGGGAGTCCCGCTTCCTGGAAGAGATTCTTCAGGGTGCGCCGCGGCCGGCGCGCATCGGGCTGCAGCCGCTCGCCCCCGCCGCGCAGCCCCACCGTCAGGCCGCGCTGCCGCAGCCGCGCCGCATCGATCCCGCGACCCCGCACCCGCCGGAAGCGGAGCTCGCCGCCCAGCGACGGCAGCGCGAGGCGCGCCTCGCCCCGCCAGGGGAGGGGCTCGAAGCGCGCGGGCGGCGAATCCGGGCGGACGAACACGTGCCCGCGGTAGCTGCGCAGGACCGCGCCGTCGTGCTCGATCCGCGTGCGCGCGCCCTCGCCCGTCAGCTGGCGGAGCATGTCCTTCAGCCGGGCAGCGCTCGGCGCGCGCAGGCCCTCGGCGCGCAGGAACGACCGCAGCGCGCGCTCGCCGCGATCGTCCGCGCGCGCCATGTGCTCCGCGACGCGGCCCAGCGCCTCGCGCCAGCGCGGAAAGCGCGTCTCGAGCAGCGGGCCCACGTGCAGGCGCAGGAAGTTGCGCGTCAGCGAGTCGTCGGCGTTGGACTCGTCCTGCACCCAGCGCAGGCGGTGCCCGCGCGCGTAGCGCTCCAAGGAAGCACGCGGCACGGCCAGCAGCGGACGCCAGAGCGCCTTGCCGCCGAGGGCGCCGACCACCGGCATGCCGCGCGCGCCGCGCGTGCCGGCGCCCCGCAGCAGGTTGAGCAGCACGGTCTCCGCCTGGTCGTCGAGGTGGTGCGCAAGCGCGACGACCTGCGCAGGGTGCCGCTCGTAGGCTTTACGGCGAGCCTCCCGCGCGGCGGCCTCGAGGCCGCGCCCGCGCCGGCGAACCGTCACCTTGCGCACGGAGAGCGGCACCCGCCAGCGGCGGCACAGGGCGCGGCAGAAGCGCGCCCACTCGCCCGCCTGCGGGCTGAGGCCGTGGTGGACGTGCAGGGCCTCCAGCCGGAAACCCGCCGGGCGGCGAACGCCCCGCAGCAGGTGGAGCAGGACGACGGAGTCGAGGCCCCCGGAGAGGCCGACCACCACGCGCCGGCCGCGCAGCTCGAGGCCGCCGAAGTCAGCGCTCGGCGGCTTCCTTGAACTTGCCATAGCTCATGAGACGCTCGAGGCGGTTCTCGACGAGCTGCTTCGGCTTGGTGCCGCGCAGCTCGCGGAAGACTTCGGCGAGCGCCTTCTTGAGCGATTGCGCGGCGCTCTGCGGATCGCGGTGCGCGCCGCCGACGGGCTCGTTCACGACCTTGTCGACCAGCCCCAGCGTCTTGAGGCGCTGCGCCGTGATGCCGAGCGTCTCGGCCGCCTCGGGCGCCTTGTCGGCGCTCTTCCACAGGATGGAGGCGCAGCCTTCCGGCGAGATCACCGAGTAGGTGGCGTACTGCAGCATCAGGGTGACGTCGCCGACCGCGATGGCGAGCGCGCCCCCCGATCCGCCTTCGCCGATGATGGTGGCGAGGATCGGGGTACGCAGGCCGGCCATGGCGTAGAGATTCCGGCCGATCGCTTCCGACTGGCCGCGCTCCTCCGCGTCGATGCCCGGGTACGCACCGGGCGTGTCGACGAAGGTGAACACCGGCAGCTCGAACTTCTCGGCGAGCCGCATCAGGCGCAGCGCCTTGCGGTAGCCCTCGGGCTTGGGCATGCCGAAATTGCGGGCGATCTTCTCCTTGGTGTCGCGGCCCTTCTGGTGCCCGATCACCACGCAGGGCACCCCGTCGAAGCGCGCCAGCCCGCCGACGATCGACGCGTCGTCCGAAAAGGTCCGGTCGCCGTGCAGCTCCTCGAACCCCGTGAAGAGCATCCCCACGTAGTCGAGCGTGTACGGGCGCTGGGGATGGCGCGCGACCTGCGCCACCTGCCAGGGCGAGAGCTTGGCGTAGATCTCCCGGGTCAGCGCCTGGCTCTTCTTGGTCAGGCGCTGGATCTCCTCGGAGATGTCGACGGCCGAATCGTCCTGCACGAAGCGCAGCTCTTCGATGCGCTGCTCGAGCTCGGCGATCGGCTGCTCGAAATCGAGGAACGTGGTCTTCACGGCCTCAGTATTCTACTGGGACCGGGTCGAGGGCCCGCCAGAGGTACCAGGTGGCCACCGAGCGCCAGGGAGACCAGTCCTCCCCGAGCCGGCGCATGCGGGCGACCGAGGCCTTGCGGCCGTGGAAGTAGTGACGGCGAATCGACGCCTGCAGGCCCAGGTCATCGAGCGGGAACACGTTCGGGCGCAGCAGGTTGAAGATCAGGAACATTTCCGCGGTCCAGCGGCCGATGCCGCGCACCTGGACGAGGTCGGCGATGACTTCCTCGTCGCCCATGCCCGGCCAGCGATGCGGATGCACGAGGCCGCCGTCGAAGCGCCGCGCGAGGTCCACGATGTACTCGGTCTTGCGGTCCGACAGGCCGCAGGCGCGCAGCTGGCGCGACGGCCTCGCGAGCACGCCCGCCGGCGTCATGTCGCCCACGCATGCGGCGAGGCGGTCCCACACGCTCTGCGCGGCCTTCACCGAGATCTGCTGGCCGACGATGGCGCGCGCGAGCGTCATGAAGGGCTCGCCGCGGCGCACGAGGTGCACGCGCGGCCGCGACCGGATGATGGACGCCATCACGGAGTCGCGGCGGGCGAGCGCGCGCTTCGCGCGGTCCCAGTAGTCAGGCTTCACGGTCAGGCTTCACGCAGCGGCAGGTTGGTCAGGAGGTTCTGCGGCTTCATGCGCACGACCTGCGCGTCGTCGACGCTCAACCCCAGGTACACGGTGCGGCCCGACACGCTCTCGCGCATCGCGGCCGGCTCGGCGAACTGCAGCGAAAACAGCGCGACGAGGTTGCGCATGCGGCCGGCGTCCACCTGCTCGCCGGACCACAGCGCATTGAGGATGGCGGTGGACTCGGCGTCCAGCCCGATGTGCCAGGCCCAGCGCGCTTCCTCGATCCTGCGCAGCGGCATTACCTTGACCTCGACTGCGTGGAAGTGCGCGATCCAGCTCTCGATCACGCGGCACAGCGCGTCGAGCGCGGCGCGGCCATACGTGAGGCTGATGACCGTGTCGTGGCGCGCTTCGCGCTCCCAGTACAGCGCCGCGTTCGCGCGGTCGAGCACGTCGAGGTCCACCCGCCCCAGCGCGCCCTGCGCCTCGACGATCAGCTGCCCGATGCCGCCGTAGCGGTTGCCCGACTCGTGCATCTGCACGGTCTCGAGGTCCGCGAGCAGGACGTGCCCGTCCTGCAGCGTCGCCTTCTGCTCGCGGAACAGCAGCTCGGCAGCGCGCACCCGCAGCGGGTCGTCGCAGTCGTCGAGCAGGTTCCTCAGGATGACGTGCGCGAGCTGGTCGATGAACAGCGGCGGGATGTCCACCGGTCCCTTGAACAGGCTCATGTAGCAGCCTTCCACCGAGCCGGCCGCGAGCAGCCGGTCGCGGAACCGGAGCACCGTGCGGTAGTTGTGCTGCGCGTCCGGGTCCTCGACCGCGGCGAGCTCCGCCTCCGGGACCAGGCGGCGGGGCTCCGCCATCAGCGCGGCGTGCAGCCGCGTCTCGGCGTCCCCCGACTCCTCGACCGGGTGAACCTCCGGGCGCAGGTAGTAGGCGCGCAGGAAGTCGTCGGTGACGCGCAGCCGTCCCGCGTCGTCACGCTGCAGCAGGCGGAACCCGCTGCTGCGCCAGAAATCAGGCAGAGGCGGCGACCAGCCGCGAATGCGCCGCCACGTGCTGCCGCAGGAACTCCATCTGGTCGGCGAGGATGCGGCGATTGGTGAGGATCAGGTACTCGGCCTTGTTGGGCACGTACGGCGCGTACAGCAGCTGCATGCCGGATTCCTCCGGCAGGCGGTTGCGCTTGTGGCCGTTGCAGTGCCGGCACGCGGTGACCACGTTCATCCAGGTATCGCGCCCGCCGCGCGACAGCGGCGTGATGTGGTCGCGCGTCAGCTTGAAGTAGCTGTGCTCGGCGCCGCAATACGCGCAGGTATGGCGGTCGCGGCGGAACAGCTCGCGGTTGTTGAGCGGCGGCACCTGGTGGAAGCCGCGCGCGGCGAGCGCCCGGCCCCGCACCGCGATGATCGAATGCGCGGTGATGCTCGAGCGCTGGCCGGTGAGGCGCGACGTGCCGCCGCGGAAGGTGAAGGTGCGCTCGCCGAGCGTCCAGGCGACCAGGTTCTTGGCGTAGTAGAAGCAGGCCTGCTGCCAGCTGATCCAGCGGTGCGGCACGCCGTGGCTGTCGAGCGAGAGGATCAGCAGGTTATCCATGACCGCCGGGATTCTGCCAAGCCTTCAGAGACTTGGCAATGACACGCACCGCGCAAGGGCGGCGCTCAGCGGCTGGCGACGCGGTCTTTGAAGCCCTGGCCGGCGGCGAACGCCGGCACGGTCTTGGAGGAAATGCGGATTTCCTTGCCCGTCTGCGGGCTGCGCCCGGCGCGCGCCTTGCGCTTGCGCGGCAGGAAAGTCCCGAATCCCACCACCGTCACGCGATTGCCTTTCGCCACGCCGGACACGATCGCGTCGAACACCGCGTTGACCGCCTCGCCCGCGCTCGACTTGCTCAGGTTGCCGGCGCGCGCCGCCGCTTCGACGAGATCAGCTTTGGTGACGGACCGCATAGGACATGCTCTCCCCTGAGCGCTGGCTTGCGGCCATCTTAATCACAACGTCACGCGAACACAACGTGCGCGCGTGAACTTGCGCACGCGATTCGTCGCGCTTACGATTTTCCTGAAAGCAACTCGATCAGCACGCTCGGCTCGTGCGCCGCGCGGCCTTGCGCGACGAGCACGCGATACAGTTCTGCCGCCGTCTGCGCCATCGGCAGCGGCACGCCGCCCTCCCGCGCGACCGACGCGGCGTTCTCGAGATCCTTGAGCATCGTCGCGACCGCGCCCAAGGCAGGCTCGAATTGCCGCGCCGCCATGCGCGCGCCAAATATCTGAAGCGGCAAGGAATCCGCGAAGCCGCCCTGCAGCGCTTGCGGCAGCGCCCGCGCGTCGACGCCGCCCGCCTCCGCGAGGCGGACGGCCTCCGCGATCACCGGCAGCAGGCTGCCGACGATGATCTGGTTGCAGAGCTTGGTCACCTGGCCGGCGCCCGCGTCGCCCATGCGCGTGAACCGCTGCGCGAGGTGCGCGACGACGGGCCGCACGCGATCGATGTGCTCCGCGCGCCCGCCCGCCATGATCGCGAGGCTGCCCTGCTGCGCGCCGCGGGTGCCGCCCGACACCGGCGCGTCCACCAGCCCCATGCCGAAATCGGCCTCCAGGCGCTGGGCGAAGCGGCGCGCCGACGCCGGTGCGATGCTCGAGAAATCGACCACCAGCTTGCCCGGGGCCCCGCCCGCCGCGACGCCGTCCTCGCCGAACAGCACCTGCTCGGCCGCTTGCTGGTCGGTCACGCACATCAGCACGAGGTCGGACGCACGCGCCAGCGCGGCCGGCGTCTCCGCCGCTCGCGCGCCCTTGGCCAACACCTCCGAGAGCTTTTCGCGCGTGCGGTTCCAGACCGTGAGCGCGTAGCCGGCCGCGAGAAGCCGCAGGCACATGGGCTGTCCCATCAGGCCGACGCCGATGAAGCCCAGCCTCGGCAGCCCGTCCGCGCCCTGCCCGCCCGGGGGAGACGCCATGCTCAATCGGGCCGGGCGCCCGACGCCTTCACCACCTCGGCCCACTTGGGGATCTCGGTGCGGATCAATTGCGACAGCTGCGCCGGCGTGCCGTGCGCGGGCTCGGCGCCCGCGCCGATCAGCCGGTCGCGCACCTCGGCGCGCTTGAGCGCCGACTCGATCTCGCCATTGAGCCTGAGCACGATGCTCGCCGGCGTCTTCGCGGGCGCGACGATGCCGAACCAGCCCGTCGCGTCGTAGCCCGGCACGCCCGCCTCGGAGATGGTCGGCACGTCCGGCGCCGACGGGATGCGCGTGGCCGTGGTCACGGCGATCGGCTTGAGCCTCCCGGCCTTGGCATCCGGCATGGCCGAAGCGACGTCGACGAGCGCGAGCGACAGCCGGCCCGCGGCGGCATCCTGCGCCGCGGCCGCGCTGTTCTTGTAGGGCACGTTGACCAGCTGCACCTTGGCCATCAGCTTGAACAGCTCGACCGAGAGGTGCATGGCGGACCCGCTGCCGCCGAACCCGATCAGCAGTTCCCCGGGCTTGGCGCGGGCGAGCGCGAGCACTTCCTCGAGGTTGTTCGCCGGCAGCTTCGCCGGCGCCACCAGCATGAAGGGAATGTAGGCCACGCTGGACACGGCCTCGAGGTCCTTTTCCGGATTGAAGGTCATCTTCGGGTACAGCGACACGTTGGCGGCCAGCGAACCCGCGGTCCCCAGGCCGATGGTGTAGCCGTCGGGGGCCGACTTCGCGACGCCGTCCAGGCCCACGTTGCCGCCGGCGCCCGGACGGTTCTCGACCAGCACCGGCTGGCGCAGGCGCTCGCTGAGCACCGGCTCCATGGCGCGCGCGATCACGTCCCCCGCACTGCCCTTCTCGTAGGGCACGATGAAGCGGATCGGCTTGGTCGGATAGGCCTGCTGCGCCACCGCCGCGCCCATCCACAGCGCCGCGACAGCCGCCAGCAGACCACGAAGTGCCCCGTGCATTGCGACCCCCTTGAGCTTGAAGCCTAGCGTGGCCGGGCCGGGTGCGCCAGTGGCGTGCCCCGGCGACACCAGGGCGCTAGCGATTCAGCCGCGCGAACTCGCGCTGCATGGCCCGCACCCTTTCCCCGTACGCCGCCACGTTCTGCCCGCCGCAGAAGGGCGGCGGCGGGACCCGGAACCCCCGCCGCGCGAACGCCTCGCCCGCTGCGACGCCGCACAGGTGCATGACGGCGGCGAGGTCCTGGCGCTGCGAGAGCGACGCGCCGTTTCGGCCCGCGCGCCGCAGCGCCTGCGCCACGCTTGCGTCGAGAAACGCCGACGTCATCTCCGCCGCGTGGCTCGGCACCACGCGAAAGTACAGCCCGTTGAACCAGCAGGATTTCCACGCGTGCCACGGCCCGTCTTCCACCACCTCATGGTCGTGGATGCAGTAGCGCCTCGCGAGCGCGTAGGTGCCGTCGGTGATCTGGTACATGCCCACCGCGCTCGAGGCCGGCCGGTACACCTCGAAGGGATTTTCCGTGAGCCGCCAGCGCCACTGCGTGCGCGCGACGGGATTGCCCGCGCCCTCCACTTGCGCAAGCGCCGCCAGGAACTCGGCCGTGATCGTCTTCGTCGAGTGCGCTTCGAAGACGGGGGCGTACTCGCGCCAGGTCTCCGCGGGCGACTTGTCGAGCGCACCGCTCACCGGGAAGAAAAGCTCGGTCGGCTTGCGCGCGACCTGTACCAGGGCGTTCGCGGCGAGCCAGAGCAGCAGGCCCACGGCGAGCGCGGCCGCGGCCTGCAGCGGCCAGTGCAGGCCGCGCAGCCAGCGCCAGGCGCTCCCGAGCCGCCGTCTTCTCGGCATGACCGAATGGTATCCGGCGCGCGGATGCGCTAATTTCGGGCGCATGCCGACTCAGGAGGACCCGACCATGGCCGATACCCTTACCGGCGGCTGCCTGTGCGGCGCGATCCGCTACACCGTCAGCACGCAGATCACCGAGCTGCGCGCCTGCCACTGCATCCATTGCCAGAAGGGCTCGGGCACCGGCGCGGCGGAAAACGCGGTGATTCCCAGCGCGTCGTTCCGCCTCGAGCAGGGGACGCTCAAGCGCTACGGCTCGCGCGCGGAGAGCGGCCGCACCCTGTACCGCCACTTCTGCGGCGACTGCGGCTCGCCGATCTACAGCCAGCGGGAGAATGCGCCGGAGGCGGTCGTGCTCCGCGTCGGGTCGCTCGACAATCCCGGAAGCTGCCGCATCACGACCCACATCTGGATGCGCAGCGCGCGGCCCTGGAGCTGCGTCGATCCGGCCAGCCGGCAGCTCGCCGGGCAGCCGGACTTCCCGATCAAGTAGCCGCCTTCAGCTGCCCGCCCGGCGTCGAGCGCGAAATCGCCAGCTCCTCCTCCGTCATGTCCGCCGGCACATCGGCGAACAGCGGCGTGCTGAGGTAGCGCTCGCCGGTGTCGGGCAGCATGGCGAGGATGTTCGCGCCCTTCGGCGCCTCGGCCGCGACCTTGAGCGCCCCGGCGAAGGTGCCGCCCGAACTGATGCCGACGAAGACGCCTTCCTTGGCGGCGAGGTCCTTGCTGCAGCGGATCGCGTCCGGCCCGGCGATCGAGAGCAGCTGGTCGATCGCCTTCATGTCGACCGCGTCGTCGGTCAGCTTCGGGATGAAGTCGGGCGTCCAGCCCTGCATCGGGTGGGGCTTGAAGCTCGGGTGCGGCGCCGCGGGCGTGCCATCGGGCTTGCGCTGCTGCTTCTGCTTGCTGCCGATCAGCGGCGCATCGGCCGGCTCGCAGACCACGATCTTCGTGTGCGGGCTCTCCTTGCGCAGCACGCGCGCCACGCCCTTGAGCGTCCCGCCGGTGCCGTAGCCGGTCACCCAGTAGTCGAGCCTCTCGCCGGCGAAGGCGTCGAGGATCTCGCGCGCCGTGGTGCGCGAGTGGTAATCGGGGTTCGCCTCGTTCTCGAACTGCCGCGTCATGAACCAGCCGTGCTTGGCGGCGAGCTCCTCCATCTTCTTCACCATGCCGACCGCGCGCTCTGCGGCGGGGGTCACGATCACCTTCGCCCCGAGAAACCGCATCAGCCTGCGCCGCTCGACGCTGAACGGCTCGGCCATGGTCACGACCAGGGGATAGCCCTTCGCCGCGCAGACCATCGCCAGGCCGATGCCGGTGTTTCCGCTCGTCGCCTCGATGACGGTCTGCCCGGGCTTGAGCTGGCCGGACTTCTCCCCCGCTTCGATGACCGCGATCGCGAGCCGGTCCTTGACCGAGCCGAGCGGATTGAAGGCCTCGCTCTTGACGTAAAGATTCACGCCCGGCGGCGCGAGCCGGTTGATGCGGACCACGGGGGTATTGCCAATCGTTTCAAGGATGCTCGCGTAGCGTCGGGCCATGGATAACCTGCGGGAGAAGGATTGAACGGGGACGGAAAGGACGAAAGCCTCGGAGTATTCTCGGCCGGCTTGCGGGCGTCAATCCCAATAAGCTAATGCCGCCGCCGCCGGCGCGTGCCCGCCGGCGTACACTCGCCGCCGTGCGCCCCGAGCATTTCGACGTGCTGGTCGTCGGCGCCGGGCTCTCGGGCATCGGCGCCGGCTACCACCTGCAGACGCATTGCCCCGACCGGTCGTACGTGATCCTCGAAGGGCGCGACGCGATCGGCGGCACCTGGGACCTGTTCCGTTATCCCGGCGTGCGTTCCGATTCCGACATGTACACGCTCGGCTACGCCTTCCAGCCGTGGACCGAGGCCAAGGCCATTGCCGACGGCCCGTCGATCCGCAAGTACGTGCGCGACACTGCCCGCGAGCACGGCGTCGACCGTCATATCCGCTTCGGACACCGGGTCGCACGCGCTTCCTGGTCCTCGACGGAAGCGCGCTGGACAGTGGAGGTCGAACTCGCCGGCGGGCCTGTCCCCGCGTGCTTCACCTGCAACTTCCTCTTCGCCTGCGGCGGCTACTACAGCTATGAGAAGGGGTACACCCCGGCGTTTCCCGGCATCGAGCAGTTCACCGGGCGCGTGGCGCACCCGCAGAAGTGGACCGATGACATCGACTATGCGGGCAAGCGCGTCCTGGTGATCGGCAGCGGCGCCACGGCCGTGACGCTGGTGCCCGAGCTGGCGAAGACGGCGGCGCACGTGACCATGCTGCAGCGCTCGCCGACCTGGGTCGTGTCGCGGCCCTCGGAGGATGTCTGGGCCAACCGGCTGCGCCGCTGGCTGCCGGAGAAGCTCGCCTACGCGATCAATCGCTGGAAGCGGGTGCTCCTGCAGCAGTACTTCTTCAACCTGTGCCGGCGCCGGCCCGCGTACGCCGCCCAGCTGCTGCTCGGCGGCGTGCACGCGTGGCTGGGCCGCGACTATGACGTCGACCGGCACTTCACGCCGCGCTACAACCCCTGGGAGCAGCGCCTGTGCCTCGTCCCGGACGGAGACCTGTTCCGCGCCATTCGGGGCGGCAAGGCGTCCGTCGTCACCGACACGATCGAGACCTTTACCGAGCGCGGCGTGCGCCTCGCCTCCGGCACCGAGCTGGAGGCCGATCTCGTCGTCACCGCCACGGGCCTCAATCTGCAGGTGCTGAGCGGCCTCGAGCTGACGGTGGACGGCCGCCGCATCGACCCGGCGCAGACCTTCAACTACAAGGGGCTGATGTACAGCGGCGTGCCCAATCTCGCCTCGTCCTTCGGCTACACGAACGCGTCGTGGACCCTGAAGTGCGACCTCACCTGCGAGTACGTCTGCCGCCTGCTCAACCACATGCGCCGGCATGGGTACCGCCAGTGCATGCCGCGGGAAGCCGGTCCCGGGGTCGCCGCGCAGCCGTGGGTCGATTTCTCCTCGGGCTACATCCAGCGCTCGATGCACCTGTTTCCGAAGCAGGGCTCGCAGCTGCCCTGGCGCCTGCACCAGAACTACGCGCGCGACATCCTGATGCTGCGCTTCGGGCGGATCGATGACGGGGTGATGGAGTTCTCGACGACATGAACGACGTCCACGGAAAGGTGGCGGTGGTGACGGGCGCCGCGAGCGGCATCGGCCTGGCGCTCGCGACGCGTTTTGCGCAGGAAGGGATGCGCGTGGCCCTTGCCGACGTCGAGGCGGGACCGCTGGAAGCCGCGCGCAAAGCGCTCGCGTCGCAAGGCGCTGCCGTGATCGCCGTGCCCACCGACGTGATGCGCGAGGACGACATTCGGCGGCTCGCGGCCACGGCCTTCGACGCGTGGGGCAAGGTCCACGTCCTGTGCAACAACGCCGGCGTGGGCG
>DASUFW010000260.1:0-10714 GCA_036274335.1 Burkholderiales bacterium
GCCCGCGCCCTTCTTCAACGCTTTCACGTCGGCGGGAATGTTGACCACCAGCCAATGCCACCAGCCTGCGCCGCCCGTCGGCGCGTCGGGGTCGTGCACCAGCAGCGCGAAGCTCTTGGTGCCCTTGGGGGCGCCCGACCACTTGAGCGCCGGCGAGACGTTTTTCCCGGTGCAGCCGAAGCCGTTGAAGACCTGCTCGTCGGCGATCTTGCCGCCGGGCTTGATGTCGGGGCTGCTGAGGCGGAATTTCTCGGCGTGGGCGGCGCCGGCGAAGGCCACGGTTGCCGCGAGCGCAATAGCGCGAACCAGGGTCATGGGAACCTCCTTTCGAGGGGAAACAATTCTACTGCGCGGGGTGGCGAAGGGGATGTCGTCAGGCATCGGCGGCTGTCTCCCCACTCCGAACCCCGGCTGAACTGCGTCTTGCTCTATCTGTCAGCAAAACAGCAAGAAACGTATGCATTTGCGGGAGCGATAAGGTAACTATTTCTGAGATCGCGAACAGAAATCGACCACAAAGAGACGATGCAAGTACTGGGATTCATCCGGCAAGTGCGACATCGTGACTGCCACACGGCAACCGTCCGCCGAAACAGGCAATTGGTCCGGGGTATTTCCATACGATTCCAGGTAGCCGGCGAAAATGCGCGTGATCTTCCCGTCGCGAATCAGGTACAAGCCTGCGTTCCCAGGGCCTTGGCCGCGTACCGCATGCGAGTACATGATCAGTCCCGCGACACTGTACGAAAACCCCATCGACGCACGCGCCCAGGGTCCATTTGGTACCGAAATTCGCTCAAGGCTGCCATCCGGCGATAGCTTCCAGACGTTGATATCACCTTCGCCGTGCACTCTAGTATCCGTACGCAGGAGATAGGCGCCGGGGTAGACTGCGTAGGAGAAGGTCCTGAAGCTACTCGCAGGGAACGGAAACGTTTGGGGCGTCGAAGAGTCGCCCTTGTAGAACACCGGCTCATTAGCCAGCCCCGGTCTCGGGATAACCCTCATGTATCCGTCCTTACCCGCTAGTCGGGTGCCTTTGACTGGGTCGTAGTTGGGACTGCCCGGGCTCTCGATCCTGCAATCGTAGCCGCTGATCGTTGGCCCATAGTTGTCGAGCGGCCTGCGTGCAAGCTCCACTTCGCTTCCCAAGGGGCCGCCATAGAAGACACGCTCTTCGCGCTTCGTTACGAAGTAGCTGCTATATCCCTTGCAGACACACCAATAGCTCCGCTCTTCCCAACTATAGGAATTCGAGATACTCCCAGAGCTCAGGTTCCAGATGTAGCGGCTCCCATTCACTGCGCCGCGTTTGATCGCTGCTCCTGGCGCGATTCCAGAGAACACCAAGTGATCTCGATCCAGCCAGAAGAGGGGCCGGGTGTCGTCGTGCAACCCCGGAAACGAGATGATGCGGAATCCGTCGGGATTCACCGGGAGGCCGGCCGCCATTGCAGCGTCGTACAGCTCCTTGCTGCTCTTGTATAGAAGTCCGGACTGCCGTGCCCTGGCGGTGTTTCGTTCTGCAGGCGGTAGAACATTCAGTTGTGCTGATGCACCCGGGGCTCCGCAAATCCACCGGACGCTCGGCCGTTGGCGTAGCGCTTCTTCCCAGGCCAATGCCTCGTAAGTTGCCTGCGCGTAGATAAGAGAATTGTCTCGAGAGAGCTTTTCCAGCTCCGACATCCCGAGATCGAAAGTCAACCCGATCATGGTCGGGTAGTCGGCCGCTTTGCACTCCGATGCATCGAGAATGCGCATGAGCCGGGCTCGCGCGAACCAGTTGAGTCTCGTCGCAGCGGAGTCCCCGGTCCGTAGCTTGGGGAGCATGAAGAGCGGAACAGCGTGACCCTCGTTAGCGCGCTTCGTGAGCCATTCGTACAGCGCTGGATCGTCCGCCCGGAGTGACTCTATCTCCCGAACCAGCTCGAAGGTCTGACCGGAGGCGAGCAGCTGATCCAGGCGGGCGATCGACGCAGAATCCTCCGCGGGAACCTGTCTGGCGCCGGTACAGGACAGTGTCGCGAGTGCCAGAAATAGTATTAAAAGAGTACTTGCAGTTCGCACCTTGCCGGTCGCTCCCACTGTCGAGCCAGACGCACTCCTACCCGTCAATAGTAGATGCATGCATGGGTCTGCGAGACGCCCAAACCTAGGATCACCAATCCAGATATCTCGGAACTGCATGAATCCCCCACCCGAACGGGTGAGGAGAACCGCTAGACCCTCAATCCGCCTTCTTCCCCCCGCCCGCCAGGTTTCCGATCAGGTACCGCGTCAGCGCCACCCAGAAATCCTTCCCCGAGTGTTTCGCCGCCAGTCCGGAGATGTCGATGGCCCCTTTGTGCAGGATCACCGTGCACATCACCACGAGGAACAGGACGGCGGCCTTCTGCAGGAACCACCCGAGTGGCCGTGCGTAGAAACTTTTCACCGCACCCGCCGCACCAACGCCAGCACGGCCTTCAGGATCTCCAGCGGCGGCGGCGGGCAGCCGGCCACGACATGGTCGACGGGGATGACGTTCGACACCCGCCCGCAGCTCGCGTAGCTCTCCCCAAAAATCCCGCCGTCGCACCCGCAGTCGCCAACCGCCAGCACCAGCTTCGGATCAGGCATGGCATCGTAAGTACGCTTCAACGCCATCTCCATGTTTCGCGACACGGGTCCCGTCACCATCAGCAGATCGGCGTGCCGAGGGCTCGCGACGAACTTGATGCCGTAGCCCTCGAGGTTGTAGTAGGGATTGTTCAAAGCATGGATCTCGAGCTCGCAGCCGTTGCACGACCCGGCGTCCACCTGCCGGATGCACAGCGCCCGCCCCAGGATGTGCAGCAGCTCGTGATGCAGGCGCGCGACCTCGGGCAGCTTCTCGAGCGCGAACACGGGCTCGGTGAGGTTGCCGGTACGCAGGATCTTCCAGACGATGCGCTGCATCAGAGGTCGTGCCCGGAATAGGACAGGTTGAAGGACTTGTTGATCAAAGGGAAATCCGGAACGATGTTGTCCATCACCGCGTGCTCGAGCGCGGGCCAGTTCTGCCACGAGGGATCGTGCAAGTGGCAGCGCCGGATCGCGCCGCCCTCGAGCTCGAGCGCGCAGAACACTTCGCCGCGCCAACCCTCGACCCAGCCCGCGCCGTAGGCCTCGCCGGGAGGAACTGCCACCTCCGCCCGGCACTCGCCGCGCGGCAGGCGCTCGCAGATCTCCTCCAGCAGCCGCAGCGACTCGAACACCTCGTCGAAGCGCACGCTGACGCGCGCGGCGACGTCGCCGTTGCGGTGGGTGGACATGCGCACGTCGAGCGACTCGTAGGGGGCCCAGGCGCGGTCGCAGCGCAGGTCGATGGCGTGGCCGCTCGCGCGCGCCGCGAGCCCGGTGAGGCCGAGCCGCGCGGCGAGCTCGGGCCGCAGCCGCCCGGCGTTGATGAAGCGGTCCTGCAACCCCGCGTGCTCGTCGAGGATGCCGCGCAGGTAGCGCACTTCCTTCGCCAGCTGCACGCCGTCGCGGCGCAGGCGCTCGAGCATCTCGGGGGAAAGGTCGCGCGCCGCGCCGCCCGGCACCACGCCATCCATCATGAAGCGGTGGCCGAAGGCATCCAGCGAGCTGCGCTGCCAGAGCTCGCGCAGCTTCGAGAACTGCGACAGCCCGAAGGCGAGCCCGGCGTCGTTGGCGAGCGCGCCGAGGTCGCCGAGGTGGTTCGCGACGCGCTCGCGCTCGAGCATCAGAGCGCGCAGCCACGCGCCGCGCGCTGGAATCTCGATTCCCGCCGCGTCCTCGAGCGCCATGCAGTAGGCCCAGGCGTGCGCGACGGTCGAATCGCCCGAGACGCGGCCCGCGAGCCGGTGCGCTTCCAGCGGCGCGAGCTCGGTGAAGCGCTTCTCGATGCCCTTGTGCACGTAGCCGAGGCGCTCCTCGAGCCGCAGCACCTTCTCGCCGACGATCGAGAAGCGGAAATGCCCCGGCTCGATGATGCCGGCGTGCACCGGGCCGACCGGGATCTCGTGCACGCCTTCGCCCTCGACGCGCACGAACGGGTAGTCGATCACGCCGCAATCCGGGAACGTCTCGCGCCCGCTCGCCGCGCGCGCGAGCGGCCGGTACCCGCCGGGCCAGGCGCCGTGGTTGAGCCAGGGGCGGCGGTCGCTCGCGCCGTCCACCGCGGGTCCGACGAGGTCGGTGATCGCGCGCTGCATGCGCGCGGCGAAGTGGAACACGCCCGAGAGGTCCGGGAAGGTCGCGGCGCCCTCGAGCGGCAGCTCGACCCATTGCAGCTCGCCGGCGCATGCATAGGCCGCACAGATCGCGGCACCCTCGGGGCGCGCGGCGCTCCACAGCGCGACGAGCCGGCCGCCGCGCTCCACGAGCGCGCGCGCGTGCGGGATCCAGGCCTCCCGAGTCAGGCGCTCGCGCTTCATCCGGCCACCAGGCGCGCCGCCTCGCGGTACCAGTCCACGAGGTACGGCGGGATGTAGAGTCCCAGCACCAGCGCGATGCCCAGGTGCACGAACACCGGCACCAGCGCCGGGCGCTGCGGCAGCGGCTTGAAGGAGTCCTCGCCGAACACCATCGGCTGCACGCGGCGGAGCACGGCGGCGAAGGCCACGCCGAGGCCCACGAGCAGGAAGGGCGTCGCCCAGGGCTGCTCGCGCATCGCGGTGGTGAGGATCAGGAACTCGCTCGCGAACACGCCGAAGGGCGGCATGCCGAGGATGGCGAGCGCGCCGATCATCAGTCCCCAGCCGACCGTGGGGCTGGAGCGGATCAGGCCCCGGATCTCGCTCATGACCTGCGTGCCGGCCTGCTGCGCGGCGTGGCCGACCGCGAAGAAGATCGCCGACTTGACCAGCGAATGCACCGTCATGTGCAGCAGCCCCGCGAAGGTCGCCACCGGCCCGCCGATGCCGAAGGCGAAGGTGATGAGCCCCATGTGCTCGATGGAGGAGTAGGCGAACATGCGCTTCACGTCGCGCTGGCGCGAGAGGAAGAAGGCCGCCACCAGCACCGAGAGCAGGCCGAAGGCCATCATCAGCTGCCCGGTGAGCGCCGGGCCGAGCGCGCCGTCGGTCAGCACCTTGCAGCGGAGCACCGCGTAGAGCGCGACGTTGAGCAGCAGCCCCGAGAGCACCGCCGAGACGGGCGTCGGCCCCTCGGCATGCGCATCGGGCAGCCAGTTGTGGACCGGCACGAGGCCCACCTTGGTGCCGTAGCCGACGAACAGGAACGCGAACGCGAGCCCCATGATGCGCGGGTCGAGCGCCGTCTTGACCATGTCGAGCTGCGTCCAGAGGAGCGCGCCCGCCTCGCCGATGCCGGCGCGCTCGGAGGCCATGTAGAGGAGCACCGTGCCGAACAGCGCCTGCGCGATGCCCACGCCGCACAGGATGAAGTACTTCCACGCGGCCTCCAGGCTCGCCGCCGTGCGGTACACGGATACGAGCAGCACGGTGGCGAGCGTCGCCGCCTCGGTCGCCACCCACAGCAGCCCGAGGTTGTTGGTGGTGAGCGCGAGCAGCATCGTGAAGGTGAACAGCTGGTACATGCTGTGGTAGAGGCGCAGGCGCGGCGCGGTCATGCGGCCGTGCGCCTGCTCGACGCGCATGTACGGGCGCGAGAAGAGCGCCGTGGTGAAGGCGACGAAGGCGGTGAGCGCCACCAGGAACACGTTCAGCGCGTCGATGAAGAACTGGCGCTCGAGCGCGTGGCGCGAGCCGTGCGCGATCACGTCGGCGGTGAGCGCGCCCGCCGCGAGAAGCGTGCCGAGGCTGAACGCGACGTTGAGCTCGGGCGCGCGCGCCCGGTGCCCGAAGAGGCCGAGCGCGAAGGTCCCGGCGAGCGGGCAGGCGAGCAGCAGGAGGAGCGGGTCCATCGCCTACTGGTCCTTCAGCTTCTCGAGGTGGCGGATGTCCAGGCTGTCGAACTGCTCGCGGATCTGGAACAGGAACACGCCCAGGATCAGGATGCCGACCAGCACGTCGAGCGCGATGCCGAGCTCGACCACCATCGGCATGCCGTAGGTGGCCGCCGTGGCGGCGAAGAACAGGCCGTTCTCCAGCGCGAGGAAGCCGATCACCTGTGGCACCGCCTTCGAGCGCGTGATCATCATCATGAGCGAGAGCAGCACGCAGGCGAGCGCGATGCCCAGCGTCCCGCGCGCGATCGACGACGAGAGCTCGGCGATCGGCGCCGCGACGTTGAAGGCGAAGATCACCAGCACGATGCCGGCGAGCAGCGTGGTCGGGATGTTGATCAGCGTCTCCACGTCCCAGCGCACGTTCAGCCGCGCGATCACGCGGTGCAGGATCCAGGGGATCACGAACACCTTCAGCGCGAGCGTCAGCCCCGCCGAGACGTAGAGGTGCGGCTGGTGCGTCGCGTGGCCCATCACGGCCGCGGCGCACACCAGCACCACGCCCTGCGCCGTGTACAGGTGGATGAGCGACAGGATGCGCCGCTGCGAGAGCATGGCGAAGGCGAGCAGCAGCAGCAGCGCGGCGAACAGGTTGATGAGCTGCCCGCTCACGGCGCCCCCTGCAGCAGGATCGCGACCAGCATGGCGATGACCGCCAGCAGGAACGCCATGCCGAGGAACTCGGGCACGCGGAAGATGCGCATCTTCGCCGACAGCGTCTCGAGCGCGGCGAGCGCGAAGCCGGCCACGGCGAGCTTGCCGGCGAGCACCGGCAGCGCGAGCAGCAGCGCGCCGGGCGCGTGCGCCTGCGCGATCCCCCAGGGCGCGAACAGCGCGATGCCGATGCAGGCGTAGGCGAAGAGCTTGAGCGCCGAGGCCCATTCGATCAGCGCGAGGTGGCGGCCCGAATACTCCAGCACCAGCGCCTCGTGGATCATGGTGAGCTCGAGGTGGGTGGCCGGGTTGTCCACCGGCACGCGCGCGTTCTCGGCGAGCGCCGCCATCACCAGCGCCACGGCGGCGAACGCGAGGCTCGGCCGGATGACCAGCGCCTGGGACGAGAGCGTCTTCACGATGGTGGTGAGCGAGGTCGAGTCCGAGATCAGCGCGGCGCTGAAGAACACCATCAGCAGCGCCGGCTCGGCGAGAAAGCCCACCAGCATCTCGCGGCGCGCGCCGAGCGTGCCGAAGGCGGTGCCGACGTCCATGGCGGCGAGCGACACGAACACGCGCGCCAGCGCAAACAGGCCTACCAGCGCGATGGCGTCCGCGGCCGGCGAGAGCGGCAGGTCGGTCGAGAGCGTCGGCACGATGCCGCAGGCGAGGGTCATGCAGCCGAACACCACGTAGGGCGCGATGCGGAAGAGCGGCGAAGCGTGCGCGGCGATCACCGAGTCCTTGTGGAAGAGCTTGTGCAGCAGGCGGTAGGGCTGCAGCAGCCCCGGCCCCGAGCGGTTCTGCAGCCAGGCGCGGCACTGCGCGACCCAGCCCGCGAAGAGCGGCGCCAGCGCGAGCGCCGCGGCGATCTCGAGGAGCTGGGAGGCGGCGCCGAGCGGGCTCATGCGCTCACCCAGGCGAGGATCGCGATCACGGTGACGAAGCTGTAGGCGAGGTAGATGGCGATGCGGCCCTGCTGCAGGCGGCCGATGGTGCGCGCGGCGGCTTCCACCGCGCGCGCCACCGGCAGGTAGAGCGCGTGCCAGGCATGGTCGCCCACCTCCACCGCGTAGCGCGGCTGCGCGTCGAAGGCGGTGGGCAGCTGCCGGCGCATGCGGTAGAGCGGCTCGAAGATCTGTCGCACCGGCTGGCCGAAGCCTTCCGCGGTGTCCTGCATGCGCGCGCTCTGCCAGGGATAGCCGCAGTCCCAGGGCGGCGCGCGCCGCACGCGCCCGTGGTAGAGCCGCCGCACCAGGAAGAAGGCGAGCACGCAGCTCGCCGCCACGCCGGCGGCGAAGATCGCCGGCCCGTAGCTCGCGCGCTCCACGCTCACCGGCACCAGCAGCCAGCCCGAGCCCTCCGCGAGCGCGCCGCCGCCGAGCAGCCGCGTGACCGGGGCGAGCACGTCGAGCATCTGCGCGGGGAGCAGGCCCAGCAGCACGCAGCCCGCCGAGAGCCACAGCATGCCGACGCGCTCCCAGGGGCCCGCGTCGTGCGCCTCGGCGAGCTTCTCCTCGCGGTGGCGGCCGAGGAAGATCACGCCGTAGAACTTCACCATGACGTAGCCCGCGAGCGCGGCCACCAGCGCGATCAGCGCCGCCACCACCGGCACCAGCATGTTGAGGAAGGAGTTGGGCAGGCCCGGCGTGAACAGGAAGCTCTGCAGCAGCAGCCACTCCGAGACGAAGCCGGCAAGCGGCGGCAGCCCCGCGCAGGCGAGCGCGCCGAGGAGCGCCGTCCAGCCGACCCAGGGCATGACGCGCAGCAGCCCGCCCAGGCGCCCGAGGTTGCGCTCGCCGGTGGCGTGCAGCACCGCGCCGGTGCCGACGAAGAGCAGCGACTTGAAGAAGGCGTGGCCGGCGATGTGGTAGAGCGCCGCCGCGAGCGCGAGCGCCATCGCGCCGCGCATGCCGTAGGCCGCGAAGAGCACCGCGAGCCCGATGCCCGTGAACACGAGGCCGATGTTCTCGACCGAGGACCAGGCGAGCAGCCGCTTCATGTCGCTCTGCGCGGCGGCGAAGGCGACGCCGAGCAGCGCGCTCGCCAGCCCGAGCGCGAGCGCGACCACGCCCCACCACCAGAGCTGCCCGGGGAGCAGGTCGAAGGTGACGCGCAGGAAGCCGTACACGGCGGTCTTCAGCATCACCCCGCTCATCAGCGCCGACACGGGCGAGGGCGCCGCCGGGTGCGCCTCGGGCAGCCACACGTGCAGCGGCACGAGGCCCGCCTTCGCGCCGAAGCCGACGAGCGCGAGCAGGAACGCGACCGAGGCCCAGAACGGCGGCAGCTGCTGCGCGCGCATGTTGGCGAAGCTGTAGTCGCCGGTGTTCGCCTGCAGCACGCCGAAGCAGAGCAGGATGGCGAGCGCGCCGAGGTGCGCGATCAGGAGGTACAGGTACCCCGCGCGGCGGATCTCGGCGATGCGGTGGTTGGCGGTGACGAGGAAGAACGAGGCGAGCGCCATGGTCTCCCACCAGACCATGAAGGCGTAGGCGTCGTCGGCCATCAGCACCAGCGCCATCGCGGCGAGGAACACGTGGTACTGGAAGCACAGCAGCCCCGGGGGCGTGCCTTCGCTGCGGCGGAAGTATCCCGCCGAGAACAGCGACACGCCCGCCGCCGCGCCGCCCAGCACCATCAGGAAGAACGCCGAGAGCGCGTCGAGCCGGAAGTGGAACGGCAGGCCGGGCAGGCCGATCGGCAGGACGAGCGTCTCGGGGCCCTGCCACACCGCGGCGAGCCCCACGGCGAGCAGGCCGAAGCCGACGGCGCCGCCCAGGGGAAACAGCAGGTGCGCGACCAGGCGCAGCCGCTGCATCGCCGCCAGACCCGCCACGCCGAGCGCGATCCAGGCCGCGGCGAGCGCCAGGGCCCCGGTCAGCATCGGGGCGGCGCTCATCGCGTCCGCCTAGACGCGCCGGCCCGCGTAGTCTTCGGCAATCCGGTCTTCGTAGAAGGTGGAGGGGTTGGGCGCCGCCATGAAGCGCCGGTACACCTCGGGATAGACCTTGCCGTACTGCCAGACCTGCCCGTTGGCGAGCTCCACTTCCAGCGTCTGGCTTTTCTCGTCGTAGCCGATCGAGCGGATCTTCGCGGAGCTGACGCGCTTGCGCTCCATCACTTCACCCGCTGCGCGCTCCAGCGGCCGCCGCCCTCGACCGTGCCCTCCAGGGTGCCGTCCGCGACGTGGCCCTGGTAGGTCCTGCCCGCGAGGCGGAACGACAGCGCCCGGCCGCGCAGCTTCGCCTCCTCCAGCATTTCGGTCTTGCCCTTCTGGCGCGCCGTGCCCGAGACGCGCGTGATCTGCTGCTTCAGGTCGAGCGTCGCGGGCCCGCCCGGCAGGCTCGCGCTCCAGCGCCCCTCGACCTTCGCCGGCACCACGTAGAGGTAGATCAGCGTGGTGGTCACCCCGCTGATTTTCACCTTGTCCTCCAGATCCATCTGCACGTACTTCTCCGGAATCCAGCCCGAGAGCGGATAGTCGTGCGAGATCACCCGCGTGCCGGGCTGCAGCTCCTTGAGCAGCTTGTCGCGCAGCAGGTTCACTGTCTCGGGCAGCAGGTACAGGGTGAGCACCGTCGCCTTCGAGACGTCGGTCTTGAACAGGTCCGCGTTGACGAACTTCACCCGGTCGGCGATGCCCTCGCGCTCGGCGTCGGCGTTCGCCTGGCGCACCAGCTCGTCCTTGATCTCGATGCCCATGCCGCTCGCGCCGAAGATGAGCGCCGCGGTGCGCACGATGCGCCCGTCGCCCGAGCCGAGGTCGATGACGTAGTCCTGCGGGCCGACGCCGGCGAGCTTGAGCATGTCGGAGACCACGCTCTGCGGCGAGGGCACGTACGGCCCTGCGTTGACGCTGGGCTCGAGCCCGTAGGCGGCGAGCGGCGCGGCGAGCGCGAGCGCGGCCGCGAGCCTTCTCACGGCGCCTCCACGTGCTCGAGGTTCACTTGCACCGATGGCATCCCGTTGTAGTCGTTGACGCTCAGGCGGTAGGCGGCGCGAAAGCGCGCGGGCAGCGGCTCGAGGGCGTTGAAGCGCATCGCTTCCATGCGCCGGCCGTCCATCACCACCCGCAGCTTCGAATGCTTCTCGCCGACCACGCGCTGGCTTTCGAGGGCGAATGTATCGCAGAAGAGCGGCGCCGGA
>DASUFW010000261.1:0-8662 GCA_036274335.1 Burkholderiales bacterium
GTGCTGATCGTCGAGCAGAACATCCGCCAGGTGCTGCAGGTCGCGCACCGCGCCTACCTGCTGGAGACCGGGCGCATCCGGCTCTCGGGCTCGAGCGCGGAGCTCCTGCAGAGCGACCTGATCAAGAAAGCCTACCTGGGACTCTGACCATGGGCGTCTTCGACATCTTCCTGCTCGAGGCCGTGGTGAACGGCCTGCTGCTCGGCGGCGTGCTCGCGCTCCTCGCCCTCGGCCTCAACCTCATCTTCGGCGTGATCGACGTGGTGTGGATCTGCTACGCGGAGCTGGTGATGATCGGCATGTACGCGGTGTACTACTTCCACAACGTGTTCGGCTGGCCGCTGCTGCTCGCCATGCTGGTCGCGGTCCTGATCGTCGCGGTGCTGGGCGCGCTGCTCCACCAGTTCGTCATCCGCCCGGTGCTCGCCGCCGAGCCGATCAACCAGCTGCTGGTGACGGGCGGGGTGCTTTTCTTCCTGCAGGCGGCGGCCACGCTCGCCTTCGGCGTGGACTTCCGCAACGTCGGCGTGAGCCTGCCGACGCTCGAGCTGGGCGGCATGTTCCTCAGCTTCTCGCGGCTCATCGCGTTCCTGGTGGCGCTCGCCTGCGTGGTCGCGGTGTACCTGTTCCTGACCCGCACCTTCCTCGGCACCGCGATCCGCGCCATCTCGCAGGACCGCGCCATCATGCCGCTGATGGGCGTCAATGCGAACCGGATCTTCCTGATCACCTCGGCGCTCGGCGGCGGCCTCGCCGGCCTCGCCTCCTGCCTGCTGGTGCTGCAATACGACATCCACCCGGCCATCGGCCTCACCTTCGGCCCGATCACCTTCCTGGTCTGCGTGCTCGGGGGCCTGGGCAACCTCGTGGGCGGCTTCATCGCCGCGTTCATCTTCGCCCAGTTCATCTCGGTGGGCGGGTTCTTCCTGCACCTGGAGTGGGGCTACGTCATCGCGTTCCTGTTCTTCATCGCGGTGATGTTCTGGCGCCCGCAGGGCATCCTCGGGGGAAAGTAGCGTGAGCCGCGCGCCCTGGATCATCGCCGCGGTCCTCGCCGCCGCGCCGCTCGCGGGCCTGGGCAACTATCCCCTGCACCTGCTGATCACGACGCTGCTGTGGGCGTTCGTCTACACCGGCTGGGCGATCATGGGGCGCCTGGGCATGGTGAGCCTGGGGCACGGCGCGTTTCTCGGCATCGGCGCTTACACGGTGGTCATGGGCTGGAACCACTACGGCCTGACGCCCTGGCTCGGCATCCCGCTCGCACTCGCCGTGACGGCGCTCGTCGCCTTCGTGATCGGCTACCCTTGCTTCCGCTTCAAGATCGTCGGCCACTACTTCGCGCTGGTGACGCTCGCGCTCTCGGAAGTGGCGCGCCTGATCATCGTCGCGCTGCGCGACCAGACCGGCGGGTCGCTGGGCGTCACGCCCAACACCGCGCTCGCCGACGCGTCCTGGTCGCTCGGCGCGCTGCAGTTCTCCTCCAAGCTGGTCTGGTTCTACATCATCCTCGCGGTGTGGCTCGGCGGCTTGTGGATCTGGACCCGCGTGGACCGCTCGATGGCGCGCCTCGCGCTCGAAGCCATCAGCCAGGAAGAGGAGGCGGCGGCCTCGGTCGGCATGAGCGTCACGCGGCTCAAGCTCAGCGTCACCATGGTGTCCGCGCTGATGACGTGCCTGGGCGGGGTGCTGTACGCGCAGTACCAGCTTTACGTGAACCCCGAGACGGTCTCGGGCATCGGCATCAGCCTGCAGATGGTGTTCGGCGCCATCGCCGGCGGCATGTTCGTGCGGCTCGGGCCGACGGTCGGCGCCGCGTTTACGCTGCTGCTCGCCGAAGGGCTGCGCCTCGGCTTCGGGCACGACATCCACGGGCTCGATACGACGATCTACGGCCTGATGCTCGTCCTGTTCATCATCTTCATGCCGAAGGGGATTCTCGGCGCCGCGCAGGAAGCCTGGGCGCGCCGGAGCGCCGCGCCTACGCCGCGAGCAGCCGCTCCGTCGTGACGCGGCGCAGGTCCATCTCGAACTCGAGCCCCGCGATCGGCGGCCGGCAGTAGCGCCAGTCGATCGCCGCGCCCGCGCGCGCCGCGATTCCGCCGGCGAGCGCGTGGAAGTCGTGCACGGTGTAGACCTGCGTGGCGCTCGCGTCCGCCCAGCGCGCGCCCAGCCCGGCGAGGCGCTCCTCCATCATGCCGAGCACGTAGTCCACCTTGCGGCGCAGCCCCGCCGGGGAGACATCGCCTCGCGCCACCACGTCCTCCGGGAAGCGCGAGCCCTCCGGCCACTCGCCGCTGCCCGCGACCACGAAGTCGCGCACGGCGGCCGCCCCGGGCACCGTGTAGCAGAACGCGTGGAAGCACGGCTCGGCCGGCGCGCCGGCCTCCGGCGCGACATTGGAGCGCGCCACCGGATTGAGGCCGCCGCGGTACAGCCCCCAGGCCTCGAGCACGCCGACATAGCCGCGGTTGAAGTCGGCGAAGCCCTCGAAGCTGAACGGGCGCGGCGAGCGCAGTTCCGCCGCCGCCAGCGCGGTCTTCGGCCGGCCGAGCGCGGCCAGGTGCGCGGCGATCGCCGCAAAGCCCTCGCGCACCGGCAGCGGCCGCGCGAAGCGCGCGCGCTCGAGCACGAAGCCCCCGAGCGCAATCACGCCCTGCGAGTAGGGGAACACGCCCTCGAGGAACGCGTAGTCGCCGGCCGGCAGTGGACGGAGCGCCGCCATGGGCCGAATATAATCCAGGCTCGCATGAGCAAGTGGCTCGCAGGCCGCGTCGCCGGCCAGACGCGCTGGACCGGGCGGCTCCTCAGCCTGCGGGTCGAGGCGCCGCTCGCCTCGTTCGAGGCGGGCCAGTTCACCAGGCTCGCGCTGGACGTGGGCGGCGAGCGCGTCGCGCGGCCCTATTCGCTCGTCAACCCGCCCGGCGAGCAGCCCCTGGAGTTCTTCTACAACGTCGTCGAAAGCGGACCGCTCTCGCCGCGGCTCGCCGCCCTCGCCGAGGGCGACGAGGTCTTCGTCGCGCCGAACCCGGCGGGGTTCCTCGTGCTGCGCGAGGTGCCCGATGCGCAGAATCTCTGGATGATCTCCACCGGCACCGGCCTGGGTCCGTTCCTGTCCCTCCTGCGCACCGAGGCGCTGTGGACGCGATTCGAGCGGGTCGTGCTGGTGCACGCCACGCGCACGGTGGCCGACCAGGCCTATCGGCCGCTGCTCGCCGGGATCGCCGGCGCGCGCGGCGGCCGGTTCACCCTGCTGTCCTTCGTCAGCCGCGAGGCGGCGGAAGGCGCACTCACCGGGCGCGTGCCCGCGGCGATCGCCGACGGGCGCCTCGAGGCGGCGGCCGGCGCCGAGCTCTCGGCAGCGCGCTCGCACGCCATGCTGTGCGGCAATCCCGCGATGGTGGCCGACGTCACGGCCGGGCTGGAGGCGCGCGGCATGCGCAAGCACCGGCGCCGGGCGCCGGGGCACATCACCGTGGAGACGTACTGGTGAGCATGCGCAGCCTCCTCGTGGCGGCGGCCGCGACCGCCCTGAGCGGCTGCAGCGCCGTCCAGTTCGCCTACAACAACGCCGGCGCCTGGGTCCAGTGGAAGGCCGACAGCTTTCTCGACCTGCGCGAGGCTCAGAAGGCGGAGCTCGGGCAGCGCGTGGCGGGGTTCTTCCGGTGGAACCGCGGGCAGGCGCTGCCCGAGTACGCGCGCCTCGCCGACGAGGCGGCGGCGCGCCTCGAGCGCGGCGCCACGCGGGAGGACATGGTTTGGGGTTACGATGCCGTTCGTGGGCAGGCGAGCATCGCGCTCGGGGAGGCGGGCGCCGCGCTGGGCGATTTCCTCGATCGCCTCGAGCCGGCGCAGGTCGAGCACTTCGAGCGCGCGCTGGAGGACGACAATCGCCGCTACGCGCGCCGCTACCTCGAGGGCCCGCCCGCGGAGCGTCGCACGCGGCGGCTGCAGCGGCTGCGGCACGATCTGGAAGACTGGCTGGGAGGGCTGAATGAGGCGCAACTCGAGCGCGTCCGCCGCTTCAACGACAGTGCGCCGCTTACCGCAATGCTCCGCGGCCGCGAGCGCCGCCGGATGCAGCAGGAGCTCCTGGCGCTGATGCGCGCGCGCCGGAGCGGCGGGGTGCTGGCCGACTGGTGGGCGCACTGGGACCGGGGGCGCGAGCCCGAGTTCGCGCTCGCCAACCGGGAATACGTGGACGGCCTGCTGACCCTGCTGGCGGACCTCGAGCGCACGCTGAGCGCGCAGCAGCGCGCCCACGCGGTGTCCCGGCTGCGCGAGTACGCACGCGATTTCCGGGTGCTGGCGGCGCAATGAACGACCGCATCTCGCCCGCCGGGAACGCCATCGAGCAGCCGCCGGCCAGCTACGCGGGCCGCACGCGCTTCACGCAGCTCGAATACGACGCGGTGCTGGCCAACGCCTCCATCGGCATCGCCTTCACGCGTGACCGCAAGTTCTTCCTGTGCAACCCCAAGTTCGCCGAGCTGTTCGGCTGGAAGGCCGAGGAGCTGATCGGCCAGCCCGGCGAGGTCGTCTACCCCTCGCAGGAGAGCTACGAGGCGCTCGGCCGCATCGCGGTGCCGGTGCTCACCGCCGGCCGCCAGCTCGACCTCGAGTGGGAGATGCGGCGCAAGGACGGCTCGACGTTCCTCGCGCGCATGATCGCCAAGGCCATCTCGAGCGCCGAGCCGCGGCGCGGCACGGTGTGGATCGTCGAGGACATCACCGCCGCCAAGCGCCACGCCGACGAGGTCGCGCGCCTGGTGCGCGAGCAGGTCGCGATCTTCGACACGGCTTCCATCGGCATGGTCTTCATGCGCGACGGCAAGGTGGTGCGCTGCAATGCGCGCTTCGAGCAGATGTACGGCTACGGCACCGGGGAGCTGAACGGCACGGCCGGCTGCGACCTGTACGCGACGGCCGAGGACAAGCGCCGGGTCGAGGACCTGGTCCTGCACCTGCGGGGCGGGGCGGCGGCCGAGGCGGTGGTGTCCGGCCGGCGCAAGGACGCCAGCGTGATCCGGGTGCGCGTGGTGGGGCGCGCGATCGACGCGGGCGACAGCAAGAAGGGCTCGGTCTGGACGCACGAGGACATCACCGTGCAGCAGCGCGCGAGCGACGAGCTGGAGCGCGTGCTCGCCCAGCAGGAGGCGCTGCTCAACAACGTGGTGGTCGGCATCTCCTTCGCGCGCGACCGCAAGGTGCTGCGCTGCAACCGCCGCTTCGAGGAGCTGTTCGGCTACGAGCCCGGCGAGGTGACGGGCGCCACCACGCGACAGTTCTACTTCACCGACGAGGAGTACGCCGCCGCGGAGGGCCACTACGGGGAGCTCGCGGCCGGCGCCACGCACAGCCGCGAGCAGTGGCTGCGGCGGCGCGACGGCACCGGCTTCTGGTGCCGCCTCACCGGGCGCGCGCTGGTGCCCGGCGATCCCGAAAAGGGCACGGTGTGGCTGTTCGAGGACATCACCGAGGGCAAGCGCGCGAGCGAGGAGGTGCGCCGCGCGCTCGGCGAGCAGAACCTGATCCTCGACAACGCCACCATCGGCATCTCGTTCCTGCGCGAGCGCGTGATCCAGCGCTGCAACCCGCAGCTGGAGGAGATGCTCGGCTACGCGCCGGGCGAGCTGATCGGCAAGAGCACGGCCGTGCTGCACAGCTCTTCCGAGAGCTACGAGCAGGTGGGCGAGCGCGGCTACGAGGCGCTGGCGCGCGGCGAGCGCTACACCGAGGAGCGGCAGCTGCGCCGCAAGGACGGCTCGCTCCTGTGGTGCAAGGTGGTCGGGCACGCGGTGGATCCCGAGCGCCCGCACGAGGGCTCGATCTGGATCTACGACGACATCTCCGCCGAGCGCGCCGCCCGCGAGAACCTCGAGCGCATGGTGGCGGAGCGCACCACCGAGCTGCGCGAGGCGCAGGAGCGCGCCCAGCACCTCGCCGACCACGACGCGCTCACCGGGCTGCCGAACCGGCGCCTGCTGGAGGACCGCCTCACGCAGGCGCTCGCCCTCAGCCAGCGCAACCGGCGCCAGACCGCGGTGATGTTCGTCGACCTGGACCGCTTCAAGGCGATCAACGACTCGCTCGGGCACGCGGTGGGCGACATCGTGCTGAAGGAAGTCGCGCGCCGCCTGGTGGGGCAGCTGCGCGAGGTGGACACGGTGTGCCGGGTGGGCGGCGACGAGTTCGTGGTGGTGCTGCCCGAGGCGCGCCGCTCGACCGACGTGGCGGGCGTCGCCGCCAAGATCATCGAGACGCTGTCGCAGCCGGTGCGCGCCGCCGATCGCGAGCTCACGGTCACGCCCTCGATCGGCATCGCCGTGTTCCCGGAGGACGGCCGCGACACCGACATGCTGATCCGCAACGCCGACGCCGCCATGTACCACGCCAAGGAGTCCGGGCGCGCCCGCTACCAGTTCTTCACCGAGCAGATGAACCAGGCGGCCTCGCGCCGCGTGGCGCTGGAGGCGGAGCTGCGCGTCGCGGTGCCGCGCGGCGAGCTGCTCGTGCAGTACCAGCCCATGCTGCGCCTGAGCGACGCCGTGGTGATCGCGCACGAGGCGCTGCTGCGCTGGCAGCACCCGCAGAACGGCCTGGTCGCGCCGCACGAGTTCCTGCAGGTCGCCGAGGACACCGGGCTCATCGTGGGCATCGGCGAATGGGTGATGCGCGAGGCCTGCCGCTGGGGCACGTTCATCGGCACCGACCACGGGGTGCAGGTGGCGGTGAACCTCTCGGCGCGCGAGTTCAACGACGCGCAGCTGATCGAGCGGGTGCGCGGGGTGCTGGCCGGGAGCGGCCTGCCGCCGGCGCTGCTCGCGCTGGAAGTGAGCGAGGCGACCGTCATGCACCAGCCGGACGTGGCCGCGAGCACGCTGAAGAAGCTGCGCGACCTCGGGGTGTCGCTGACCATCGACGACTTCGGCTCGGGCCTGTGCAGCCTGACGGCGCTGTGCCAGCTGCCGGTCGACCGCCTGAAGATCGACCGCGGGGTGGTCGCCGGCGCGCCGGCCACGCCGACCGCCGCGTCGCTCCTCGGCGGCATCGTCGGGCTCGCGCACGCCCTCAAGCTGCAGGTGGTCGCGGAGGGCGTGGAGACCGCGGCGCAGCGCGAGCTCCTCGCCGGGCTCGGCTGCGACGCGGTGCAGGGCTACCTGGTCGGCCGGCCGGTCGGCGCCGACACGGCCTCGCAGGACTACGTCTAGTCCAGCTTGATCCCGGCGTCGGTGATCACCTTGCGCCACTTGGCGATGTCGGCGACCAGGTACTGATCGAACTCGGCCGGGCTCATGACCAGCGGGCTCGCGCCCTGCTTGGCCCACGCGGCCTTGACCTCGGGATTGGTCGTGACCTTGGTGATCTCGGCGTTCAGGCGATCGACGATCGCCTTGGGCGTGCCCTTGGGCGCCACCACGCCGAGCCAGATCGTCGCTTCGTAGCCCGGCACGCCGGCCTCCGCCACGGTGGGCACCTCGGGCATCACGCTCGAGCGCGTCCTGCCGCTCGTGCCCAGCGCCTTCACCTTGCCGGCGCGCGCGTTCGGCCCCATGGTGGTGATCGCGTCGAACATCATCTGCACCTGCCCGGAGAGGATCGACAGGCGCGCCTGGTCGCTGCCCTTGTGCGGGATGTGCACGATGTCGACGCCGGCCAGCGACTTGAACAGCTCGCCGGCCATGTGGTACGGCGTACCCGGGCCCGACGACGCGTAGTTCAGCTTGCCCGGCTGGCTCTTGGCGAGCGCGATCAGGCCCTTCACGTCGCTGACGTTCACGGAAGGGTGCACCACCAGCAGCAGGTCGGAATAGTTGATCGGCGCCACCGGCACGAAGTCCTCCATCAGCCTGAAGGGCTTCTTCGGCCGCAGCGTCTCGTTCACCGTATGCGTGTTCGACATGAGCAGCAGGGTGTAGCCGTCGGGGGCGGCCTGCGCCGCCGCGGCCGAGCCGACGATCGAGCCGCCGCCGGGGCGGTCCTCGACGACGATCGTGCCGAGCGATCCCTGCATGCGCTCGGCGAGGAACCGGGCGTAGATGTCGGCGGGGCCGCCCGCGCCGAACGGCACGATGATGGTGATCGGGCGGGCGGGGTACGACTGGGCCTGCGCCGACGCGCAGGCGAGCGCGAGCAGCAGGGTGGCGACGACTCTCATCTTCCGTTCCTCCTCTTCAGTCCAGGCGCAGGAAGCGCCGGGCAGTCTTGTGGCTGATGTTCTCGACGTCGGCGGCCGTCAGGCTCACGCCGTCCAGCTGCGCCAGCGGGTGCTCGACCCCCATGTCGAAGGGGTAGTCGCTGCCGACCATGATGCGCTCGGCGCCGAACTTCTCCAGCAGGAAGGCGAGCAGCCTCGCGTCGTGGGTGAGCGTATCGAAGTAGAGGCTGCGTGCATAGTGCGAGGGCGAGGTGGCGATGAACCGTTTCGCCTCCGGGCGCACCCGGTGCCCGTGGTCCAGCCGCCCGAGCGCCGCCGGGAACGAGCCGCCGCCGTGGGCGAAGCAGACCCGCAGCCGCGGCAGGCGGTGCAGCACCCCGCCCAGGATGAGCCGCGCCGCAGCGAGCGCCGAGTCCGACGGGTAGCCGACCATGAACGGCAGGTAGTACTGCCCCATGCGCTCCTGGCCGATCGAGGGGCCCTGGGGATGCACGAACACCGCCA
>DASUFW010000262.1:0-2340 GCA_036274335.1 Burkholderiales bacterium
ACGTGGCAGAACACCGCGCGCGGCTCGCCGCACAGAGGATAGCGCAGCAGCCCCGCAAGGCCGGGCCCGTCGGCGATGTCCAGCGCGTCCGCCCCCTCGCTGTCGACGAATCCGTGGTCGGCGGTCGCGACGACCGCCGACCCGGTGCCGGCGAGGCGCGCCATCAGCTCGCCGAAGGCGGCGTCCAGCTCGGCGAAATGGCCGCGAACCTCGGCGCTCGCGTTGCCGTGACGATGCGACAGGCCGTCGAATTCCGGCCAGTACGCGTAGATGTACTTCGCCTCCGGCCCGGACTTCACCGCCGCGACCATTTCCTCCACCAGCTCCGCCAGCGTGTTGTAGGCCCGCCGCTCGGCGCCCGCGCAATGATGCAGGTTGTAGGTCCCGTCGACGATGGGACGGTGCGTCACGATGATGCTGCGCCGCGCCAGCCCGGCGGTGAGCGCGGGGGCGCGGAACAGCGCTTCAGGGGAGGCTCGCAGCGCGGCGCGCTCGCCGCGGCGCTGGAAGGGAAGCGCCGCGGCGACGCAGCCCGCCTCGCCGAAATAGGTGAACCAGCCCGTCATGCCGTGCTCGACCGGCGACCACCCCGTCAGGGACGTGGTGATCGCGCTCGCCGTGGTGGAAGGGAATACCGAGGTCAGCGCGCCGCGGCGGTGGGCGAGCAGTGCGCCGCCGCCCCCCTCGCGGCGCAGGTACGCGTCGCCGAGGCCGTCGATGAGCAGCAGGATGATGTTGCGCGCGGCGGCGAGCGATCCGGCGGGCAGGTCGCGGAGCCGGGCATGGCGCGGCGCGCCGCCGCATTCCGCGACGACCGAAGCGATGAGGTTGACGAACCCGCCGCCCGCGTAATCCGGCCGCACCATGCGGCGGATTCTAGCGGCTCAGCGGGGCAGGCTCAGTGCAGGCGCACCGAGTTCGTGAGCAGCGCGTCGTACGTGCCGAGGAACTCGTCCATGGCGTCTTCGCCCTGCTCGTCGGTGCGCAGGCGCGCCATGCAGGCGCGCAGCCGCGCGGCGACCGCGCCTTCCAGGTAGCCGCTGCGGGCGGTCTGCTTGTCGACGAGCTCGACGCCGGTGTCCGAAGAGAATTCGGCGACGTAGAAGTTGTCGCTGTCGTAGAGGATGTTGAGCAATCCCATGCCTGTATTCAACGCCTTTGCGAGGCGCTTGTTGACCCCCCAGCGTGATAAACTGCACACCCGTTTTGTGAGGTTTCGTCCCATGCGGCTCGAAGTCCACGTCCACGCCGACATCCCCATCCTGGAAGGGGTCTCCCGCAAGCAGATCGAGCAGGCCCTCGCGCCCTGGCTCGAGTACCTCGATTGCGACACGCTCGCCGACGTGAAGAGCCTGGAGGCGGAAGAGCCCGGCCTGCGCTTCGACGAGAAGGACCTGATGCTGCTGGTGTGCTGGACCGGCGAGATCGGCCGCAGCTTCCACGCGGCGCTGGAGTCCTCGCTCGAGCAGCTCGGGCCCTACTGCTACGAGGCGGTCGAGGTGGACGTCACGCTCTACCAGGAGAACGGCGACCAGGAATCGCGCCTGCTGTTCGTCGGCCCGACCGCGCAGTCGATCCACGAGGCGCAGCGCCGCTGCATGATCGAGGACGTGAGCGCGATCCTCGAGCGGCAGTTCGACAAGGAAAAGACCGCCGAGGTGGCGACGCTGGTCAACCAGCTGTTCGATCGCGACTGGAAGGAGAAGTCCTCCGGCGTGAAGCCGCAGGCCGAGCGCGCGTTCGAGTACGCCACCCGGCCCTCGCGCAAGAACCTGCACTAGGGCGAGCCGTGTCGACCCCGAAGTATCCCGGGTTCGACACGCTCGCGCTGCACGCCGGGCAGTCCCCCGATCCCGCGCACGGCGCGCGCGCGGTCCCGATCTACGCCACCACGTCGTACGTGTTCCCCGACAGCGAGCACGCGGCCTCCCTTTTCAACATGGAGCGCGCGGGGCACGTCTATTCGCGCATCTCCAATCCGACCGTCGCGGTGCTGGAAGAGCGCATGGCGGCGCTGGAAGGCGGCGTGGGCGCGATCGCCACGGCTTCGGGACAGGCGGCGCTGCATCTCGCGGTCGCCACGCTCATGGACGCTGGCAGCCACATCGTGGCCTCGAACTCGCTGTACGGCGGCTCGCACAACCTGCTCGGCTACACGATGAAGCGCTTCGGCATCGAGACGAGCTTCATCGACCCGCGCGACCTCGGCGCATGGCAGTCGTCGATCCGGCCGAATACGCGGCTGCTGTTCGGCGAGACGCTCGGCAATCCCGGGCTCGACGTGCTCGACATCCCCGAGGTGTCGGCGATCGCCCACGCCGCGGGCCTGCCGCTGCTCGT
>DASUFW010000263.1:0-1498 GCA_036274335.1 Burkholderiales bacterium
TCGCTGGAGGACCTCACCCGCCAGGTCGACGTCGTGCGCGGACTCAAGACCAAGCTGACCCACATCGGCAGCACCGCCAACGAGGTGTCGAGTGCGCTCGACATGCTCCGCGCCGGCGTCATGCGCTCCGTCAAGGAGCTCGAGGCCCAGCTCGCCGTCGTCGAACCGGAGGGCCGAGGAAGCCTCACCGCCTAGCCTGAGGCGCTTGCAACTCTGAACGCATCGACTGGCTGAGTGCGTCCCTTCACCGAGACGGGGCCGAGGGACGCCAGGCGCACCGTGCCGTTCAGCAGGCGCGCGGTCTCCGGGCCGATCACGATCTCGCCCGCATCGGCAATGCCCTGGAGCCGGGCGGCGACGTTCGTTGTGTCACCGATCGCGGTGAAGTTGCGGTACTCGTCGCTGCCGATGTTGCCCACCAGCGCCGGCCCGGAATTGATCCCGATGTGGAAGCACGGACCGTCGATCGGCGGCTCGGCGAGATGCGCGGTGCGCTCGAGGATGACAGCTGCTGCCCGGCAGGCGCGGCCGGCGTGGTCTGGGCGCGGGGTCGGCGCGCCGAAGATCGCAAAGATCGCATCGCCCGGCAACTGCATGGGGGTACCCCCCTCCTCCAGGATCGCCGGCAAGGCGGCGGCGAAGTATCGGTTCAGGAGCGCGACTACGTCGGCAGGCGCCCGCGTCTCGGCGTACGTCGAGTAGCCGCCCAGGTCGGCGAACATGACCGTGACCTCGGCGACCTGGCCGCCCAGGTCGAGTCGCTGTGGATCGGCGTGCAGGGCCTTGATGAGGTCGGGCGGGAGGTAGCGACGCACAACTGACCGCATCGAATGCAGCGCCCCTTCGCGCCCGCCGGCGAAGACCCTTACCAGCCGCCAGCCCACGAGAGGCATCATGGCCAGGTTGAGGATGAAGAACAGGTCGCGCCACGGCGCGGCGATCGTGGCGGCCGCCGGCGCCGGCGCAAGCACGGAGACGACGATGAGCGCCGCGTAGGCCACGGCCAGGAGCGTCGCGAGGCGCCGATGCCCAAGGAGCAGCGCCACGATTGGACTCAGTCCCGCCCAGAGTCCGACCGCGCTACCCTCGACCACCCCGCCCAGGCTCCACATCAGGAGGAACGGCAGGATCGTGTACGGGGCGAATTGGCTAGCGGCGAACCAGGAATACCGCCGCGTGACGCCGAACACCACCAGCCCGAGGCCCGAGGTCACCGCATAGGCCCACGGGATCAGCGCCGCGATGGGCGCCCCGGCAATCCAGTAGAGGAGTCCCCACAGGACCGCGAGCGGTGCAATCGTCAGCGCCGCGGCGAGCAGCAGCACTTTGCGGAGCCGCGTGTCCTCGTCGTCTCCGGCATCGGCACCGATGGCCAGCAGCCGGCCGAGTATCCCGCGCATGCACGGATCCTACGCGCAGCGGATCAGGTCTCGGCGCCACCGCGTTCCGCGTATCGTCGCGCAGGCGTCTTGACAATCGTACGCTTGGGCGTATCGTT
>DASUFW010000264.1:0-9447 GCA_036274335.1 Burkholderiales bacterium
GTGCGCAGGAACAGCGCGCCGTCGTCCCGGTGCAGGACGGCGACGTCGTCGGCGCCCATCGGCACGCGGCGCAGCGGGGCCGAGCTCACCCGGCCAGCTTCCCGAGCAGGCGCAGCAGCTCGCGACGCTCGCGCGAATTGAGCACCGCGGCGCGCTTGCGGTCCTCGGCGGCGACCCGGCGCTTGAGCAAGGCCAGCAGCTTCTCGCCGCGCGCGGTGAGGTGCACGCCCCAGGAGCGGCCGTCGCCCGGGCGCCGGCGTCGCTCGGCGAGGCCGCGCTCCTCCATCCAGTCGGTCATCATCATCGCGCCCGAGCGCGCGATGCCGAGCACCTGGCCGAGCGTGGACTGGCCGATGCCCGGGTTCGCGCCGACCAGCACCAGCGCCGTGAAGCGCGGCGGCGTGATCGCCTCGCCGCGCGTCGCCGCGTGGAAGGCGAGGAACATCGCCACCTGCGCACGGCGCAGCTGGTAGCCGAGCAGCTCGTCGAGCACGCCGTAGTCGAGCCCGGCGACGCGCGCGATGGGCGCGGCGACGCGGGGCCGGTAGGGTGAGGGGACGCGGAGCATCGTTGACCGGGGAATTGTAATGGTCTATAACATTCCGCCGAAGCCCGTCATTTTCCGGAGGAGGATTTCATGACGCAGCGCATCAATCGTCGCCGTTTCAACCAGGCGCTGGCCGCGGCCGGCGCGCTGGGCGCATTTTCGCCCTTCGGCATCGTGCGCGCGCAGTCCGCGAAGCTCAAGGTCGGCGTGCTGCTGCCGCGCTCGGGCGTGCAGGGATTCATCGGCCAGTCCTGCCAGAAGGGCGCGGACCTCGCGCCGGGCGTGATCAAGTCGATGCTCGGCGTGGACATCGAGATCATGAGCGCCGACACCGAGTCGAACGTGGACACCGCGCGCACCCGGGCCGAGCGGCTGATCCAGGAAGGCGCCAACGTGCTGGTGGGCGCGTTCGACTCCGGCCAGACGGCCGCCATCGCCCAGGTCGCCGAGCAGCGCGGCATCCCGCTCGTCATCAACGTCGCCGCCGCGCCGCAGATCACCAAGCAGGGCTACAAGTACGTGTTCCGGAATTTCCAGACCGCGATCGACATCGTGAGGAACGGCCTCGACCTGATCGGCGACCTGTTCCAGGCCACGCACACGGTGCCGCGCACGGCCGTGTACATGCACGTGAACGACACCTTCGGCCAGGCCATGACCAAGGGGATCGGCGCGCTGCTGCCGCGCCGCACGCAGCTGCCCTTCAAGGTCGTCGACACCATCTCCTACGACCCGGCGGCGCGCGACCTCACCGTCGAGGTCTCGAAGGCGAAGGCCACCGGCGCCGACTTCCTGCTGCTCGTGTGCCGGCTGAACGACGCCATCCTGCTGCGCCGGGAGATGGTCAAGCAGCGCTGGAACCCGATGGGCATCATCAGCCCGGGCTCGCCCGGCATGTACGAGGAGCAGTACTTCAAGACGCTCGGCAAGCTCTCCGACTACGCGATCTCCAACGTGCCCTGGTACAACCCGAATGCGCCGCTCACCAAGGTGGTGGAGAAGGCTTTCCTCCAGCAGAACCCGAAGGACAAGCTCGTCTACCACGGTCTGAACGCGGGCTTCACGTTCGAGGCCATCCTGGTGGCCGCCGACAGCTTCAAGCGCGCCGGCACCACCGACCCGAAGGCGCTCGCCGACGCCATCCGCCAGACCAACATCACCAGCAAGATGACGCTCGGCGGGCCGATCAAGTTCAACGCCGAGGGCCAGGTGGAAGGCATCGGCTCGGCCTGCGTGCAGAACCTCGGCGGCGTCCCCAGGGTGGTGCTGCCGGCCGGCGCCGCCGAAACCAAGCCCGTGTTCCCGGCGCCCTACTACAAGAAGGCCTAAGGCCCGCCGCGGGCGCACAATGGAGGGCCGGCGATGCCGGCCCTTTTTTTCGCATGCCCTGGGAACTCGTCGCCAACGTCGCCATCGCCGGCGTGCTCACGGGCCTCGTCTACGGCCTGATGGCGCTCGGCCTGTCGGTCATCTTCGGCGTGGTGCGGGTCGTCAATTTCGCGCACGGCGAGATGATGACGGTGGCCATGTATGCGGCCGCGGTGCTGTTCGCGCACTGGCAGATCGATCCCTTCGTGGCGCTGGTCCCGGTGGCGCTGGCGTTCTTCGCGCTCGGCTACGCGATGCAGGCCGGTCTCATCAATCCGTTCATCACGCGGCCGGAGCACTCCCAGTTCATGCTGCTGGTCGCCGTGGCGACCATCATGGTCAACGTCCTGCTGATCGGCTTCGGCCCCGGCGCGCGCGGCGTGCAGGTGGACTACCAGCTGGAATCCTTCGCGCTGGGCGCGCTCATCTTCGACAAGGCGCGCGTGTACGCGGCGCTCGCCGCGCTGGCCACGGCGGCCGCGCTGTTCGCCTTCTTCCGCTTCACGCTCGCCGGCAAGGCGATCCGCGCCTGCGCCGACAACTGGCTGGGCGCGAAGGTCGTCGGCCTGGACGTGAAGCGCTACTACGCCCTCACCTTCGGCCTGGGCTCGGCCTGCGTGGCGGCCGCCGGCTGCATGATGGTGCTGCTCGTCGACGTGACGCCGGTGCTCGGGCCCGCCTACACCCTGCTCGCGTTCGTGATCGTCATCGTCGGCGGGCTGGGCTCGATGCCCGGGGCGCTGCTGGGCGGCGTGCTGATCGGCCTGTCGGAGGCGCTCGCCGGCCTGCTGATCGAGCCGTCCGCGAAGAGCATGTTCAGCTTCGCGCTGCTCATCCTGGTGCTGCTCTTCCGCCCGCAGGGCCTGCTCGGGAGAAAGCCGTGAGCCGGCCGTCCCTCGCGCTCGCGTTGCTCGGCGCCCTCCTGCTCCTGCTGCCGGCGGTGGCGGGCCCCTACCTGCTGTCGGTCGCGACGCTGATCCTGTTCTTCGCCTACACCGGCCAGGCGTGGAACGTAATGATGGGCTTCGCGGGGCAGCTCTCGCTCGGCCACGCGCTCTACGTGGGCCTGGGCGCCTACGTGTCGGCGGGCCTGTTCGCGCGCTACGGCGTCGGCCCGTGGGCGGGACTGTGGGTCGCGCTCGCGGTCTGCGTCGCGGCGGGCGCGATCATCGGCTTCCTCGCGTTCCGCTTCGGCATTTCCGGCGTGTACTTCGCGCTGCTCACGATCGCCTTCGCCGAGTTCACGCGCATCGGCTTCGACCACATCGCGGTGCTGGGCGGCCCCGGCGGCCTCTTCCTCAAGGTGTCCCAGCGCGAAGCCTGGGACCTCGCCAACCTGCGCGGCCCGCCCGCGATGTTCTACTACGTGATGCTCGCCCTCGCCGCCGGGGCGCTGGCGCTGTGCGGCGCGCTGCTGCGCTCGCGCGCCGGCTACTACTGGCAGGCGATCCGCGAGAACGAGGACGCCGCCCAGGCGCTCGGCATCAACACCTTCCGCTGGAAGATGGCGGCGGTGATGCTCTCGGCGGGCATGACCTCGCTCGCCGGCGTGTTCTTCGCCTTCTACTACAACAACCTGTTTCCGGAGCAGGTGTTCCACATCAGCCGCTCGATCGAGATCATCCTGGGGCCCATCATCGGCGGCGTCGGCACGCTGTTCGGGCCGATCCTCGGCGCCGCGGCGCTGACCCTCCTTGGCGACGGCATCACCGAATTCCTGGCCGCGCTCGGCTGGGAGATCCCGGGCGTGAAGCAGGTGTTCTACGGGTGCGTGCTGCTGGCGGTGATCATGTGGCTGCCGCACGGCATCTGGCCGCCGCTCGCGAAGCGCCTGGGGCTGCGCCGATGAGCCTGCTCGAGGTGCGCGGCGTCTCGAAGTCCTTCCGCGGCCTGAAGGCCGTCGCGGACGCGTCCTTCGACGTCGCGCAGGGCGGCCTCCACGCGCTGATCGGGCCGAACGGCGCAGGCAAGACCACCATCTTCAACCTGGTGGCGGGCGTGCTCGCGCCGGATCGCGGCGAAATCCGGCTCGCGGGCCGGCGCATCGACGGCAGGCGCCCCGACCAGATCTGCGCGGCCGGCATCGGGCGGACGTTCCAGATCGTGAAGCCGTTTGCGGGGTTGTCGGTGCTCGACAATGTGGTGGTGGGTGCGTTGCGGCCGGAAAGAGATGTCTCGGCCGCGAAAAAGCGCGCGGCCGAGATCATTGAAAATCTCGGCCTCGGCGCCAAGCGTGACCTCCCCGCGTCATCGCTCACCCTGCCTGACCGCAAGCGCCTGGAGGTCGCGCGCGCACTCGCCACGCGCCCGAAGCTGCTGCTCCTCGACGAGGTGATGGCGGGGCTGCGGCCCACCGAATGCGACCAGATGGTCGAGGTGTTCCGCGCGCTGAACCGCCGCGACGGCCTCACCATCCTGCTCATCGAGCACGTGATGCGCGCGGTGATGGCGCTCGCGCAGCGCATCGTGGTGCTGCACCACGGCGAGGTGATCGCGCGCGGCACGCCCGAGGAGGTGGTGCGGGACCCGGCGGTCCTGCAGAGCTACCTCGGCGAGGAGACGGAGGTCTGATGCTTTCCGTCGAGAACCTCGACCTCTACTACGGCGACGCGCCGGCGCTGGAGGGCGTGTCGCTCGAGGTGCCCGAAGGCGAGATCGTCGCCATCGTCGGCGCGAACGGCGCCGGCAAGTCCTCGCTCATCCGCACCATCGCCGGCATCGAGCGCGCGCGCGGCGGCACGATCCGCTTCCGCGGCCGGGACATCACGGGACTGCCGTCGCACCGCATCTGCGACCTCGGCATCGGCCAAGTGGCCGAGGGCCGCCAGGTGTTTCCGAGCCTCTCGGTCGAGGAGAACCTGGAGATGGGCGCGCTCCTGCCGCGCGCGCGCGGCCGGGCGCGCGAGACGCTGGCGGAAGTGCTCGCGATGTTTCCGCGCCTCGCCGAGCGCCGCCGCCAGGCGGCGGGCACGCTCTCGGGCGGCGAGCAGCAGATGCTCGCCATCGGCCGCTGCCTGATGGGGCGCCCGGAGCTCATCATGTTCGACGAGCCCTCGCTCGGCCTCGCGCCGGTGATCGTGCAGGAGGTGCTGCACACGATCCGCGCCCTCAACGCGCGCGGCCTCACCTGCCTGCTGGTCGAGCAGAACGTGGCGGTATCGCTCAAGCTCTCGGCCCGCGCCTACGTGCTCGAGAACGGCCGCGTGGTGATGCAGGGCCCCGGGATGGAGCTCCTGCACGACGACCGCGTGCGGCAGGCGTACCTCGGGCTGTAGTATGCGGGCGTGGCGTCCCGCCGATTCGCGCTTCCCGCGCTGCTCGCGCTCCTGAGCGCCTGCTCCGCGCCCGAGAAAGGCGGCTGGCAGGGCTATATCGAGGGCGAGTTCGTGCAGCTCGCCTCCCCCTACGCCGGCCAGCTGCAGCAGCTCTTCGTGCACCGCGGCGACCAGGTCGCGCAGGGCAAGCCCGTGTTCACGCTCGAGCAGGCGAGCGAGCGCGCCGCGCGCCTGGAGGCCGAGGAGCGGCTGCGCTCGGCCGAGGCGCGGCTCACCAACCTGCGCACCGGCCGGCGGCCCGCGGAGATCGAGGCGCTGCGTGCGGAAATTGCGCAGGCCCGGTCCGCCCTGGCGCTGTCCACCTCGCAGCTCGCCCAGCAGAAGAAGCTCTTCGAGGGCGGCTTCATCGCGCAGGCGCGCCTCGACGAGGCCGCCACCGCGCGCGCGCGCGATGCGGCGCGCCTGGCCGAGGCCGAGGCGCAGCTGCGCACGGCGCAGCAGCCGCTGGGACGCGACGCCGAACGCGCGGCCGCCGAGGGCGAGGTCGCCGCCGCGCGGGCGGCGCTGGAGCAGGCGGCCTGGCGGGTGGCGCAGAAGACGATCGACGCGCCGGTCGAGGGCCTCGTGCAGGACACCTTCTATACGGAGGGCGAGTGGGTGCCCGCCGGCCGGCCGGTCGCCGCGATCCTGCCGCCCGCCAACATCAAGGCGCGCTTCTACGTGCCGGAGACCGCGCTCGCGTCGGTCGCCCCCGGGCGCACGATCGAGATCCATTGCGACGGCTGCCCGCGCAGCTTCAGCGGGCAGATCACCTACGTCTCGCCGCAGGCCGAATACACGCCGCCGGTGCTCTACAGCCGCGACACGCGCGCCAAGCTCCTCTACCTGGTCGAGGCGCGGATCGCGTTCGCCCAGGGCGCGGCGCTGCGGCCCGGCCAGCCGGTGGACGTGCGCCTGAAGTGAGCGAGCTCGCGATCGACGTCCGCGGGCTGAACAAGTCCTTCGGCGCGAAGCACGTCGTGAAGGACTTCTCGCTGCAGGTCGGCCGCGGCGAGATCTTCGGCTTCCTCGGCCCCAACGGCAGCGGCAAGACCACGTCGATCCGCATGCTGTGCGGGCTGCTCAAGCCCGACTCGGGCTCGGGCCGCTGCCTGGGCTTCGACGTCCTGCGCGAGACGGCCGCCATCAAGCGCGAGGTCGGCTACATGACGCAGCGCTTCTCGCTGTGGGAAGACCTGACGATCCGCGAGAACCTGGAATTCGTCGCGCGCATGTACGGCATGGCCGATCGCAAGGCGGTCGTGCACTCGGCGCTCGAGCAACTGGGGCTGGCCGAACGGCGCGACCAGCTCGCCGGCACGCTCTCCGGGGGCTGGAAGCAGCGCCTCGCGCTCGCCGCCTGCATGCTGCACCGGCCGCGGCTGCTGCTGCTCGACGAGCCGACCGCGGGCGTCGACCCGCAGGCGCGGCGCGACTTCTGGGAGGAGATCCACGCGCTCGCCGCGGGCGGCATCTCGGTGCTCGTGTCCACCCACTACATGGACGAGGCCGAGCGCTGCCACCGCCTCGCCTACATCTCGTACGGCAGCCTGCTGGCGAGCGGGACGCCCGAGGAGGTCCTGCACATGTTCCGGCTGAGCACCTGGGCCGTGGCGGGCCCACGGGCGCCGCTCGCGGCGCTCGCGCACCAGTTGCACGGCCGGCCCGGCGTCTCGCACGTTACGGCGTTCGGCAGCACGCTGCACGTGACGGGCGAGGACGAATCCGCCCTCGAGCGCGCGCTCGCCCCGTTCCGCGCGAACGCCGAATTCGAGTGGCGCCGCGCCGAGCCCACGCTCGAGGACGTCTTCATCCACCTGATGCCGCGCAACGGCAAGGACCTGCCGTGACGGCCGGCCGGCTGTCCTGGTCCCGGTGGGTCGGGATCATCGTCAAGGAGTTCATCCAGCTCAAGCGCGACCGGCTCACCTTCGGCATGATCATCGGCGTCCCGGTGCTGCAGCTGATCCTGTTCGGCTACGCGATCAACGCCGATCCGAAGCGCCTGCCGACCGCGGTGCTGGCGGCGGATTCCGGCCCCTACGCGCGCAGCCTCGTCTCGGCAATGCAGACCAGCGGCTATTTCCGCATCGATCATCATGCGAGAAGCGAGGCGGAGCTCGACGACCTGCTGTCCCGCGGCCGGGTGCAGTTCGCCATCACCATCCCGGAGAATTTCGGCCGCAAGCTGGTGCGCGGCGAGCGGCCCGTGCTGCTGGTGGAGGCCGACGCCTCCGACCCGTCGGCCACGGTGAACGCCATCGCCGCGCTGGGGCGCATCTCGCTTACCGCGCTCACGCGGGACCTGGCGGGCCCGCTCTCGGACCTCGCGCCCCGCGACGCGCCCTTCGAGCTGCGCGTGCACCGGCGCTACAACCCGGAGGGCATCACCGCCTACAACATCGTGCCGGGGCTGATCGGCACCATCCTCACCATGACCATGGTGCTGATGACCGGCCTCGCCATGACGCGCGAGCGCGAGCGCGGCACCTTCGAGAACCTGCTCGCGACGCCGGCGCTGCCGATCGAGGTGATGACCGGCAAGATCGTGCCCTACATCCTGATCGGCCTCATCCAGGTGACGCTGATCATCGCCGCCGCGCTCGCGCTCTTCGAGGTGCCGATGCGCGGCAATTTCCTCCTGCTCTACGTTGGCGTGCTGGTGTTCATCGCCGCGAACCTGTCGCTGGGCATCACCTTCTCCTCCATCGCGCGCAACCAGCTGCAGGCGATGCAGATGACCTTCTTCTTCTTCCTGCCCTCGATCCTGCTGTCGGGCTTCATGTTCCCGTTCCGCGGCATGCCCGAGTGGGCGCAATGGCTGGGGAGCCTCCTGCCGCTCACGCATTTCCTGCGGCTGGTGCGCGGCATCATGCTCAAGGGCAACGACGTCGCGGACCTCCTGCCCCATTTCTGGCCCCTCCTCGCATTCATGGGCGCGGTGATCGGGATCGGGCTGGCGCTCTACCGGCGCACGCTGGACTGAGCCCCGGCCCGCGAGGCTAGAATCGGCCGATGCAGACCGACTACGTGCAGCGGTTCCTGTTCGAGCGGCTGCAGATCCGGGGGCGGCTGGTGTGCCTCACGGACGCCTGGACGCAGATGCTCGAGGGCCGCGCCTACCCGGCGCCCATCGCCGAGCTGCTCGGGCACGCCACCGCGCTGACCGTGCTCCTCGGCGCCAACCAGAAGGACGCGGGCCGCGTCACCCTGCAGGTGCAGGGCTCCGGCCCCGTGCGGCTGCTGGTCGCGGACTGCACCGCCGACCTCAAGGTGCGCGGCATGGCGAAGGCCGAGAGCGACGCGCCCGAGCTCGGCGACGGCCGGCTCGCGGTCACCTTCGAGGACCATGCGAGCGGCCAGCTCTACCAGAGCCTCGTGCCGCTGGAAGGCGGCACGCTGGCGCACATCTTCGAGAACTACCTGCGCCGGTCCGAGCAGCGCGAGTCGTTCCTGCGGCTGCAGGCCGACGGTCGCGCGCTGTGCGGACTGCTGCTGGAGAAGCTGCCCGGCGCCGACGCGGCGGACGCCGACGGCTGGAACCGGGTGTGCATGCTCGCGAACACGCTCGCGCTCGACGAGACCATCGATGCCCAGCCCTACGACCTGCTCGTGAAGCTGTTCCACGAGGAGCTGCTGCGCGTCTTCCGGCTCTACCCGGTCGAGTACCACTGCCCCTGGAACCCGCAGAGCGTCGAGCGCGTGCTGCGCAGCCTCGGGCGCGCCGAGCTCGACAGCCTGCTCGCCGAGCAGGGCTCGGTCACCGTGCGCAACGAGATGTGCAACCACGAGTACCGCTTCGACCGCGACGCGATCGAGGCGATCCTCGCCTAGGCGCTAGAAGAAGCGCAGGAAGCCCGGCAGGTGCCGCTCGGCGTGGCCGCCACGGGGCTTGTGGGACGGCGTCCAGTCGCTCCCCCAGTCGTCCCAGGAGATCGCGCCGCCGGCGTTGGCCGCGGACGGCAGGTCGAACTCGAACCGAGGCGCGTCGAGCGAGTAGCGCGTGCCCGCCTCCAGCGCTTCGTTCATCACGGCGTATTGCGCGGCATCGTCGTGGGTGAATCCGAGCACGTGGCCGATCTCGTGCATCACCGCCGTGAGCAGGTCCATGTGGCCGAAGGCCTCGCTGCGCGGCGTCGCGGTAAGGATGCCGCCGTCCGCGTGCATCCGGAACTCCTCGTTCCGGGCCGGGGTCAGGTCGACGAACCAGCCGTGGCC
>DASUFW010000265.1:0-1737 GCA_036274335.1 Burkholderiales bacterium
GAACACCTGGCCGCTCGCCTGGCCGACGCCGTGCGGCGCGAGCGCCAGCAGCAGATAGAAGCCGACCAGGCCGGCGGCGAAGAAGAGATAGGTGGCGCGCACGAACACGATGCGCCGGTAGCGCGCGACCAGCCAGCCGAACACCGGGTTGACCAGCAGGGTCACGAGCACGGTGCCCAGGAAGAGCCAGCGGATCGCCTCGATGCCGCGCTGCATGCCGAGCGCCTCGCGCGCGGGCCGCACCACCATGAGCGCCGTCAGCACGCAGAAGAACAGCAGCCCGGCGACCAGCGCCGGCGCGGCTTCCTCGCGGCGGACGTTGGTGAAGCGCTGCAGCAGCGCGGGGCGCACGGACGGACTTCAGCCGCTGGGACGGGGTTCACGCCGCTCGCGCAACTTCTCGCGCGCGGCGTCGGTCTCTTCTCGCGCTTCGAGCTGCAGCTTGTACGCCACGTAGTACTTGTAGATGTCGCGCACGTAGCGCACCGGCTCGCGGCCGACCCTCTGGCCCACGGTCACCTCGACGTTGTTGAACCAGATGTCGTCGTCCAGACCCTTGCGACCCGCCTCACGGCGCAGCTGGGAGATGCGCGTCGGCCCGGCGTTGTACGCGGCCATCGCGAACAGCGTTTGGTTCTGGGCGTCGATGCCCGGCACGTCGAAGTAGTGATCCATAAGCTGGCGCAGGTACTTGGCAGCCGCGTGGATGTTGGGCTCGAGCTTGTGGACGTCGCCGACCTTCATCGCCCGCCCGGTGCTCGGCAGCACCTGCATGATGCCCACCGCGCCGGCATGGCTGCGGGCGTTCGGGTTCAGCTGCGACTCGCGGTATCCCTGCGCGGCCAGCATGAGCGGATCGATCCGGTAGCGCTCGCCGTACTTATGGAACAGCGCGAGCGTCCGGTCGAATTTTTGCATCTCGGAGGACCGCGTGTTGTTCTCGATGCGCTTGATCCGGCGCCGCGTCGTGAGCAGCTGCCACTCGGTGAGCTCTCCGGCGTGCGCGCGCTTCGAGAGAAAGGCATTCACCTCACTGGCCAGCCCGGGGCTGTCCTCGCGGAACGCCCAGCCGGTGTGGCCCCCGGTCCGCAGCCGCAGCGATTCCTGCGGCCGGATCTTCGGCAACACCTGCGCCCACAGCTTCGCCTTCCAGTCGTCCACGACGATCAGCGAAATCAGCCCGGCGTCGAGCATCTCCATCAGGTCCTCGTCCTCCAGCGCGTCCGGCACGATGCGCAGGCGGATCGGCGCGCGGCGCTCGCGCACGAAGCGCGCGCTGAGCGTGGTCAGGCTCTCGTAATAGCTCGAGGCGACGCGCGTATGCACTTCCCTGCCCGACAGGTCCTCGATCGAGGCCAGGGTCGGCGAGGCGGGGCCGGTGACGATGATCTCCGAGACGTCCTTCAGCACGGGCGTCGAGAAGTCCACCAGCCGCTCGCGCAGCGGCGTGATGGTCAGGTTGCCCACCGCGATGTCGCCGCGGCCCTCGACCACGCGCTGCAGCAGCGCCTCGCGCGGGGTCGGGATGAGCGCCACCGTGATCGGGCGCGCGCGCAGCTCGCGACGGTACTTGTGGTTCAGCCACGCCTCGAACTCGTGGACCAGCTCGGCACTGACGCCGCGCTGGTGGCCGAGCTCCAGGTAGAACAGCGTCCGGCTGTGGGGCAGGAGGACGCGCACCAGGCGCACGCGCTTCATCTCCGCGAAGTCGCGCTTGGCCGGCGCCGTCACGATCTC
>DASUFW010000266.1:0-6612 GCA_036274335.1 Burkholderiales bacterium
GCGCCGAAGGTGCCCGGCGCGAGGAACACGACCTGCCCTTCGGCCAGGTGCGGCGCGAGGCGCCGCGCGTTGTCCAGCTGCGTGAACGCGGGGTCGGGCAGGAACACGAGCTCGGCGCCGCGCAGCGCTTCGCCCACGTCCGCGCAGGGCTGCGCGATGCGGATCCGGCGAATACCCGTGGCGTCCATGAGGTCGATCTCGGCCCGCAGCGCGCCCGCGTCGCGGCGCCAGTGGCGCACCTCGTGGCCCTGCTCAGTGAGGTCGGCCGCGGCGGCAAATGCCCCGTTTCCGCCGCCGAGAACCGCGATTCGCATCTGGTAATCTTAGCCGTATGGAGCGCTCCTTCAAGGAAGAGGTCGAGAAGCTCAAGCTCGGCGACGGCGGCACCTTCCACGGCGAGGGCATCCTCGCTGTCACCAAGGCGCTGCTGCAGTCGGGCGTGTCCTACGTCGGCGGCTACCAGGGCGCGCCCGTGTCGCACATGATGGACGTCCTGAACGACGCGCGCGACATCCTCGACGAGCTCGGCGTGCACGTGGAGACCAACGCCTCCGAAGCGGGCGCCGCGGCGATGCTCGGCGCCTCGATCAACTATCCGCTGCGCGGCGCCGTGACCTTCAAGTCCACGGTGGGCACCAACGTCGCCTCGGACGCGCTCTCCAACCTCGCCTCGGCGGGCGTGAAGGGCGGCGCGCTGATCGTGCTCGGCGAGGACTACGGCGAAGGCGCCTCGATCATCCAGGAGCGCAGCCACGCGTTCGCCATGAAGTCGCAGATGTGGCTGCTCGACCCGCGCCCGAGCCTGCCGAAGATCGTCGAGATGGTGGAAAAGGGCTTCGAGCTGTCGGAGGCCTCGAGCACGCCGGTGATGCTCGAGCTGCGCATCCGCGCCTGCCACGTGCAGGGCAGCTTCGCCACGCGCGCCAACCGCGCCGCGCGCTATTCGCGCCGCACGCCGCTGGAGAACCCGGATTTCGATTTCGCGCGCATCAGCCTGCCGCCCTCCACCTACGCGCAGGAGAAGCACAAGATCGAGGTGCGCTGGCCCGAGGCCGTCCGCTACATCCGCGAGCACCGCCTGAACGAAGTGTTCCCCGGCGAACGCGAGGACGTGGGCGTCCTCTGCCAGGGCGGGATGTACAACGCGGTGATCCGCGCGCTGCAGCAGCTCGGGCTGGCGGATGCCTTCGGCGCGGCGCGCATCCCGATCTACTGCATGAACGTGACCTACCCGCTGGTGCCCGAGGAGCTGATCGCCTTCTGTGCCGGCAAGCGCGAGGTGCTGGTGGTCGAGGAAGGGCAGCCCGCCTACCTCGAGGACGCGATCCTGGCCGCCTTGCGCCGGCACGAGGTGAACGGCGTGCGCGTGCACGGCAAGGGGCTGCTGCCGATGGCCGGCGAATACACGGGCGAGGTCGTGCTCGCCGGCCTCGCGAAGTTCCTCGGCGAGGAGGCCGCGCTCGAGGCGCTGACGGCGCCCAAGAGAAGGGCCGCGGCGCTGCTCGGCGAGCCGCTGCCCACGCGCCCGCCCGGCTTCTGCGTGGGCTGCCCGGAGCGGCCCGTGTTCGCCGCGATGAAGCTGGTGGAGAAGGACCTCGGCAAGTATCACGTCTCCGCCGACATCGGCTGCCACACCTTCTCCACCCTGCCGCCCTTCAACATCGGCCACACGGTGCTCGGCTACGGCCTCGGCCTTGCCTCCAACTCGGCGGTCAATCCGATGTTCGGCCGGCGCTCGGTGACCATCATGGGCGACGGCGGCTTCTGGCATAACGGCCTCACCTCGGGCGTGGCGAATGCCGTGTTCAACAAGGACGACGGCATCCTCGTCATCATGAAGAACGGCTACAGCTCGGCGACCGGCACGCAGGAGCTGCCTTCCAGCCCGCAGCACAGCGCGCACAAGGCGCCCGACATGTCGATCGAGCGCGCGCTGCAGGGCCTGGGCGTGGGCTGGATGCGTACCGTGCACACCTACCACGTCGGCGAGATGAAACGGACGCTCCGCTCGGCGATGACCACCGCCTACGCGGGGCTCAAGGTGATCGTGGCCGACGGCGAATGCCAGCTCGAGCGCCAGCGCCGCGTGCGGCCCGCCACCGCGAAGAAGCTCGCCGCGGGCGAGCGCGTGGTGCGCGTCAAGTACGGCGTGGACGAGGACACCTGCACGGGCGACCACTCCTGCATCCGGCTCTCGGGCTGCCCGACGCTCACCGTGAAGGACAATCCCGATCCGCTGCGCCGGGATCCGGTGGCGACGGTGATCGACGGCTGCGTGGGCTGCGGCCTGTGCGGCGAGAACGCGCACGCGGCGACGCTCTGCCCGTCGTTCTACCGGGCCGAAGTCGTGCAGAACCCGTCGGTGCTCGATCGCGCCCTCGCCCGCCTGCGCGCCCTCGTCGTGCCCGCGTGAGCCTGCCGCCGCGCTCGATCACGGTGCTCGTCGCCGCCCTCGGCGGCGAGGGCGGCGGCATGATGGCCGACTGGCTGGTGGAGGCGGCCACCGCGAGCGGCTTTCCCGTGCAGGCGACCTCGATCCCGGGCGTCGCGCAGCGCACCGGCGCCACCACCTACTACCTCGAGATCTACCCCGCGCGCCGCGAGACGCTCGGCGGGCGCGAGCCCGTAATGGCGCTCACGCCCAGCCCCGGCAACGTCGATGTGATGGTGGCCTCCGAGCTGCTCGAGGCCGGGCGCGCGCTGCAGAACGGCTACGTGACGCCGGAGCGCACGACGCTGATCGCCTCGTCGCACCGCATCTACGCGACCATAGAGAAGATGCAGATGGCCGACGGGCGCTTCCCCGAGGAGCGCGTGCGCGAGGCCGCGCACCAACTCGCCAAACGCGCGGTGCTCTTCGACATGCGCCGGCTCGCCGAGGAGAGCGGCACCGTCATCAACGCGGTGCTGTTCGGCGCCATGGCGGGCTCGGGCGCGCTGCCGATCGCGCGCGAGGCCTGCGAGGCCGCCATCCGCCGCGCCGGCCGCGGCGCCGAAGCGAGCCTGCGCGGCTTCGCGGCGGGCTTCGAGATCGCCGCGGGTTCGCGCGCGGCGCCTGCGCCCGCGCCGCCGCCGCTCCCGCCGGAGACGCGCGAGATCGTCGAGCTGGGCGTCGAGCGCCTGCGCGACTACCAGGGCGAGGCCTACGCGATGCTCTTCCGGGATCGCGTCGCCTCGCTGGGCGACGCCGACCCGAAGCTGATCGGCGAGACCGCGCGCGAGCTCGCGCTGTGGATGAGCTACGAGGACATCATCCGCGTGGCGGACCTGAAGACCCGGCCCTCGCGCTTCGCCCGCGTGCGGCGCGAAACGGGCGCGAAGGACGCGGAGCCCGTCGTCGTCTACGATCACCTCAAGCCGGGGGTCGAGGAGCTGGCTTCGCTGCTGCCGCCCGCCCTTGGACGGGGGCTTACCGCCTGGGCCGAGCGGCGCGGCAAGCTCGACGCGTTCAACATCGGCATGCGCGTGAAGACTTCGGGCATCGCCGGCTTCCTGCTGGTGCGCTCGCTCGCCTGGCTGAAGCCCTGGCGTCCGCATTCGTATCGCTATGTTGAAGAGCAGGCACTCATCGAACGCTGGCTCGACGCGGTGCGTGCCGCCGCGGCGCGCGATACCGGGCTCGCCCTGGAGATCGCTGCCTGCGCCGGCCTGCTGAAGGGCTACGGGGAGACCCACCGGCGCGGCAAATCGAGCTTCCTCGCCATCCTCGACGCCCTGGTGGAGCACCCCGCCACCGCCGATCCGGGAGAGCAGGCCGCCGCGATCCGCAAGGCGCGCGCCGCCGCTCTTGCCGACCCCGAGCAGCAGGCCCTGGGGCGCGCCCTCGGCCGGCCGGTCACCTGGCTTCGCGCGGAGAAGACCCGCTAGAATCGGCGGTCCATGACCGACACGGCGTTCCTCAGCCGCGAGTACAACAACCGCGAGCTGTTTCCCGACCATCCCCGGCACTTCGCGCGCTGGACCGAAAGCTCGGCGCGCGCGCGCTCGACGATGACCTGCTTCCTCGACCGCGCCTACGGGCGCTCGCCGGGCGAGACGCTCGACCTCTTCCCCTCGCGCAAGGGCGACGGCAGCGTCCTGATGTTCATCCACGGCGGCTACTGGCGATCGCTCGACAAGCGGGATTTCTCCTACCTCGCGCCCGCCTGGGTCGACGCCGGCGTGTCGCTGGTGGTCGTCAACTACGACCTGTGCCCGGCGGTGAGCATCGAACGCATCGTGCAGCAGATGCTCGCGGCGTCGGTGTGGCTGTACCGCCACGCCGAGGAATACGGCATGGACGAGGAGCGCCTCTATGTGAGCGGCCATTCGGCCGGCGGCCACCTGACCGCGATGATGCTCGCCGCGCTCTGGCCGGTGATCGACGCGTCGCTGCCGCGCAACCTCTACAAGGGCGGACTCGCCGTGAGCGGCGTGTACGACCTGGACCCGCTGGTGCACGTCGACTGGCTGCGCAACGACCTGCGGCTCGACGCGGACGCCGCGTTCAAGGTTTCGCCTGCGTTCCTGCCGCCGGCCTCGCGCTCGCCCCTCTCGCTCGCCGTCGGCGGTCTGGAGAGCGCCGAGTTCAAGCGCCAGAACGCGCTCCTCGCCGAGCGCTGGAAGCGCGTGCTGCTCGAGGACGTCCCGATGCCCGGCACCGATCACTTCACGGTGATCGACGGGCTGGCCGACCCCGGCAGCGCGCTGTTCGCCGCCGCGCGGCGCCTCATGAAGCTCGACCGGTGAAGGAATTCCTCGCCGGCGGCCGGTTCGTCGACAGCGCGCACCCGCGCATCGCCGAGTTCGCGCGGGCGCACGCCGCCGGGGCGGACGATCGCGAGCGCGCGGTGGCGCTCTACTACGCCGTGCGGGATCGCGTGCGCTACAACCCGTTCCTCGACTTCGCCGACGAGCGCGTCTACCGCGCGAGCGACACGCTGGCTGCCGGCGAAGGCTTCTGCATCGGCAAGGCGGCGCTGCTCGCGGCCGCGGCGCGCGCCGCCGGGATCCCGTCGCGCGTCGGCTTCGCCGACGTGCGCAACCACCTCACCACGCCGCGGCTCGCCGAGTACATGGGATCGGATTCCTTCGTCTACCACGGCTTCACCGAGCTGTGGCTGGGCGGGCGCTGGGTCAAGGCCACGCCCGCGTTCAACATCGAGCTGTGCCGGCGATTCCGCGTGCGGCCGCTCGAGTTCGACGGCCGCGAGGACTCGCTCTACCACCCCTTCGACGAGGACGACCGCCGCCACATGGAGTACCTGGCCTACCGCGGGACCTACGCCGACGTGCCGGTCGACGAGATCCAGCGCGTGTTCCGCGAGGTCTATCCCGCGCTCTACCGGCTCGGCAAGGACGCCGCCCGGGAGTCCTTCGCCTAGCGCAGGCTAGCCGCCCCAGACGTCGCGGGCGGTCTCCACCACCAGGCGGATCTTCGCCGCCTGCGCCTCGACCGCGAGGCGATTGCCGTGCACGGTGCTGGAAAAGCCGCACTGCGGCGACAGGCACAGCTGTTCGAGCGGCACGTGCTTCGCGGCCGCCTCGATGCGGCGCCTGAGGTCGTCCTTCGACTCCAGCGACCCGAGCTTCGTGGTGACCAGGCCCAGCACGACCGTCCTGTCCTTCGGCACGAACCGCAGCGGGGCGAAGTCGCCGGAGCGCGCGTCGTCGTACTCGAGGAAGTAGCCGTCGACCTTGAGCTCGTTGAACAGCACCTGCGCCACGGGTTCGTAGCCGCCCTCGGCGGCCCAGGCGCTCTGGAAATTGCCCCGGCACAGGTGCACGCAAACCGTCATGTCGGCCGGCTTGCCGGCGATCGCCGAGTTGATCAGCCGGGCGTAGCGGCGCGGCAATTCATCCGGATCGTCGCCGCGTTGCCGCGCCCCCTCGCGCATCTTCGGGTCGCACAGATACGCCAGGTTGGTGTCGTCCAGCTGCAGGTAACGGCAGCCGGCCTCCGCGAGCTGCCGGATTTCGTCGCGGTAGCAGCGCGCGACGTCCTCGTAGAACTCCTCCAGGTCCGGGTACACCTCGCGGCTGATCGCGCCGCGCCCGCCGCGGAAGTGCAGCATGGTGGGCGACGGGATCGTCACCTTCGGCATGCGCTTCGTCACCGACTTGAGGAACTCGAAGTCCGCGAGCTGGATCGGCTTCACGTGCCGGAGCTTGCCGGTCACATGCATGACCGGCGGCGCGAAGTCGACCTCGCCCGCCGCGCCGTGGAACTTGACCGCGATGCCGCCCTTCACTTCCACGCCCTCGAGCTGCTCGAGGAAGTCGATATGGAAATAGGTGCGGCGGTACTCGCCGTCAGTGATGCCCTGCAGGCCCCAGTCCTCCTGCAGGCGGACGATCTCGCGGATCGCCCGGTCCTCCACTTCGCGCAGCTGCGCGCGAGTGATCTGCCCCTTCTTGAAGTGGCGCTCGCGCGCCTCGAGGAGCGCCTGCGGGCGGAGAAAGCTGCCGACGTGATCGGCGCGGAACGGCGGTCGGGTTCGGGCGGTCATAGGCCGGCGAGCATAGCGCATTCGCCGAGCCGCCCGCATCGGTACACTGCCGGACATGCGCGAGATACTCGAGGAAAGCTTCCGCGCCGCCGTGTCGGCGGCCGACCCGCTCCGTATCGTGCCG
>DASUFW010000267.1:0-1882 GCA_036274335.1 Burkholderiales bacterium
GCGCATCGCCGACTTCGGCGCGCGCAGCCTCGATGAAGGCCTTCGAGGGATCCACGCCGACGACGGCGGCGGGCTCGCGCCGGGCGACGATCGCCGCGCTGAGGGCGCCGGTTCCGCAGCCGATGTCGATCCACCTCGCGCCGGCCGGGACCGCCAGCCAGTCGAGAAAGTGCGGGGCGACGCGCCGGCTCCACCGGCCCATGTACTTCTCGTAGGCCTCGTTGCTCGCCCAAAGGCCGCCCGTCGGACCGGACATGCGCGGCTAGGCATCCGCAGGTGCGCGGCCGAAGGAGACGGCCGCCCGCACCTCGGCCGGCACCCGCTCGGCGAGCCGGCGGTCCGGGTTGACCCCCAGCGCATCGTTGACGGTGGAGAAGGCCAGCCGGAAGGCGACGAACGTCGTCGCCTCGAAGATCTCCCGATCGCCGAGACCGGCCTCGCGCAGCCTCTCGACGTCGGTCGGGGTCGTCGCGTTTGGATTCGCGACCACTTTGCGGGCCCATGCCGCCAGGGTGCGCTCGCGCGAGGTCAGCGTGTCGTTGGCCGCGTTGCCGATCACCGAGGCGGCCGCGACTGCGCCCGCCTCCTGCGCCAGGGTTCTACCCCAGGCCAGGGAGCAGTACGAGTCTCCAAGTTCCGACGCGGCCGCGCAGACCAGGACCGCCAGCTCCCGCTTGCTGAGCGTCGAGTGGCCCGAGAGCTGATTGCGCAGCGCGGCGAAGCCGTCGAAGACCTCGGGGCGCCAGGCCCAGGCCCTGGCCAGGTTCATCACGAAGCCCTGCGAGGCCGCGCTGGACTCGTAGACCTTCGCGGTTTCAACGGAGTCTTGAGGTGCGGCGATGAACATGGCGATGCCCTCCGGAAGGTCCGATTGGGCGACATATTAGGCCGCACGTGGGCCTGGGAGAAGCGTCAGGCGGGATCCCTGACCATGGCGACGCGGTTCCGCAGGCCGAGCTCGCTTTCGTGCCGAAGGATAGCGGGCAAATGAGGAAACGGGGTCCACTCCTCGGGGGTGCGGAAACCGTGCCTGGCATAGAACGGCGCATTCCACGGCAGGTGGCTGAACGTGGTGAGCGTCACGAACCGCAGGCCCAGGCGCCGGGCGACCGCGCAGACGTGCAGCAGCAGCATGGCGCCGATTCCCCTTCGGCCGAAGCTCGGGCGCACGTCCATCTCGCGGATGTGCAGGCACGCGGGCACGGGCCTCTCGCAGAGGATGAATCCCGCGGGCCGCGAGGAGGCTTCGTCTTCGGCGACCCACAGGAGTGACGCGGAAACGCCGGCCGCGACCAGGGCGGCGGGCAGCGGATCGGCGAGCGCGGCCGGCAGGTCCGCCGGGTCGAACATCGGCGCCGTCTCGCGCTCGATCTGCTCGAGCGCGGGAAGATCGGCCAGTTCGCCGGGGCGGACGCGAATCACGGGTGTCGGGGCCTTGCGCCAGGGTGCACGGCGGGCAGGGATCCCCGTCGTGCCGGATCTCCTTCAGGCGATCTCCACGTCGCGCAGCAGCGGGTCCTGCTCCACCGCGATCTCGTTCTCGATCAGGCGCCCGCAGCCCGGGCAGCAGAACTGCCGGAACTGCGGCCGCGGATCGATGAAGCGCGAGGGATCGCCGACGATCGGGTTCGACGCCTCGATCGGGCGGTCGAGCCGCACGCAGCCCGCCTTGTAGTTCTCCTTCGCGGAGCCGAGGTCGGTCGTGCAGGCCACGCAGCACCAGCGCCCGCCGCGCACCGCCAGGTTCTCGGTGGCCTGGCGCTCGAACTTGCCGCCGAGCTTGCGTCCCGAGGGCTTGCCGCCGATCCGCGCCAGGCGCTGGCGCTCGCGCTCCGCGTAGGTCCGCTTCGCGCTGCCGATGACCACGCCGTAGATCGACTTC
>DASUFW010000268.1:0-5173 GCA_036274335.1 Burkholderiales bacterium
CCGACTCGAGGGTCAGCGCCCAGGTGGCGAGCACCTTGTCCTGGTCGAGCATCGCGCCGCGCACCCAGTAGTGCTTCGCGTCCTTCTGCTGCAGGCACTCGAAGCCGCGATAGCGGCCGGTCGCGCTCGCGTAGAAGGAGAGGATCGCGTCGCCCGCCACCACGAAGCGCCCCTGCAGCGTGCCCAGGCGCTCGTTCTCGGCCGACCAGTGCGTGGACTGGGCGCCCGGCGAGAGCGGGGCGATCTCGTAACGGTGGCGCTGCTCCTCGGGCGGGTTGCGCTCGAGGCGCATGACGCCTTCGCTCAGCCAGCGGCCCGCCTCGTGGCGGATGCGCGTCTCGCCCCCGGCCGCGGTGGCGACGCCCGCGCCGTCGCGGTATTCGCCGCTCGCCCGCCAGCGGCCTTCGCGGAGCAGGAACGTGTGCGCCATCAGCCGTGCAGGGCGACGCTGTCCTTCGGGGCCTGCGCGCGCTGGTCCAGGGTGTAGTCGCGCTGCACCTCGGCGACGCGCAGCCGGTACTCCCGGAAGATCCCGGCGCGCCCCTTCGCCTGCGCCTGCCGGTGCAGGCGGAGGTTGCGCCATTTCGCCACCGAGGCCTCGTCCTTCCAGAACTGCAGCGAGACGAACTTCCCGGGCGTGGTCAGGCTTTCGAAGCGCTCGATGGAGAGGAACCCTTCCGCCTTTTCCAGCTCCGGCTTGAGCTGCGCGACGAGGTCGAAGTAGTCCTGCGTGCGCCCGTCGGCGGGCGTGAACTCGAAGATGACGGCGATCATGGGGGCTCCTTCGCGGACACTATACTTCCGGCCCGTGGAGCCCCGCCACTTCGCGCACTGGCCGCCCGGCCTGCCCCGCAGCCTGACGCTGCCGCCCCTGCGGCTGCACGACCTGCTGTCGCGCGCCGCCGCGCGCACGCCCGGCAAGGCGGCCACGGTCTTCGACGGGACGACCCTCGCCTACGGCGAGCTCCTGCGCCGCAGCGAGGCGCTGGCGGCGCACCTGCAGCGCGCCTGCGGCGTCGGCCCGGGCGAGCGCGTGCTGCTCGACCTGCAGAACGGCCACGACTTCGTGGTGGCCCTGTTCGGCGTGCTGCGCGCCGACGCGGTGGCCGTGCCGGTGAGCCCCGCGAACGTCGCCGGCGAGCTCGCCCACTACCTCGAGGACAGCGGCGCGCGCGTCGCCCTGGTCGAGCGCGAGGTGGCCGGGCGCTTCGCCGGCACCCCGCTCGAGCACCTCGTCGTCATGGACGACTTCCGGCCGGGGCCGGAAGCGCCCGGGCCGTCGCGCTCGAAGCCGACCGACCTGTGCCTCATGCCCTACACCTCGGGCAGCACCGGCAAGCCCAAGGGCTGCATGCACACGCACGCCACCGTCCTGCACAACGTCGCCGGCTCGGCGATCTGGAAGGAAGTCACAGAGGACACGGTGGCGCTCGCCACCGCGCCCTTCTTCCACGTGACCGGGCTGGTCCACAGCCTCCTCGCCACGGTGTATTGCGGCGGCACGATCGTCATCCAGCGCCGCTGGGATCCGGTGAAGGCGGCCGCGCTCGTCGAGCGCCATCGCTGCACGCACTGGGACAACGTGCCCACCATGGTGGTCGACCTGCTGTCGAGCGCCGAGGCCATGCGCCACGACATCGGCTCGATGAAGCACATCTTCGGCGGCGGCTCGGCGATGCCCGAGGCGATCGCGCAGAAGCTCTTCGAGCTGTGCGGCGTGCGCTACCTGGAGGGCTACGGGATGACCGAGACCATCTCGCAGACCCACATGAACCCCCCGCAGCGCACGAAGCAGCAGTGCCTCGGCATCCCGACCTTCGACACCGAGTCGCGGGTGGTCGATCCCGAGACGGGGCGCGTGCTGGGCCCCGGCGAGCCGGGGGAGATCGTGGTGCGCGGGCCGCAGCTGCTCACCGGCTACTGGGGGCAGGAGAAGGCGTTCCGCGATTCCTGGACGGAGATCGACGGGCGGGCGTTCTTCCGCACGGGCGACCTCGGCCGATTCGACGAGGACGGCTATTTCTTCATCTCCGACCGGCTCAAGCGCATGATCAACGCCGCCGGCTTCAAGGTGTGGCCGGCCGAGGTCGAGGCGGCGATGTACCAGCATCCGGCGATCAAGGAGTGCTGCGTGATCGCCGCGCCCGACGCGCGACGCGGCGAGACCGTGAAGCTGGTGGCGGTGCTCAAGCCGGGCGCGGCCGCGAGCGCGGCGGAGATCATCGAGTGGGCCCGCGGCCGCATGGCCCACTACAAGGCGCCGCGCCTCGTCGAGTTCGCCGATACCCTGCCGCGCACGCCTTCCGGCAAGCTCATGTGGCGGGCGCTGCAGGAGGCCGAGTTTGGCAGGGACAGACCCTGAGGGTCTGTCCCTACGCGGCCCGCAGCTGCGGCAGCGCCACGCCGAGCAGGATGCGGCGGCTGCGCTCGTCGGCGCGCTTCTGCGCGTCGCGCAGGGTCAGGCCGAGGAGGCCGCGCTGCGCATGGCTGCCGCCGAGCCGGTGCGACATCTCCGGCAGCCAGCGCAGCCGGGCCGCCGCCCGCCGGTAGTCCTTGCGCCCGTAGGCCTCCAGCGCCTCGACGGCCGGCAGGCCGACGGTGCGCAGCATGCCCGCGTTGGTGCCGCCCGTCAGCACCCGGGCGCGCTCGGCGCGCAGCATGCGCCGCTGCAGGTCGGGGCGCGCCGCGCCCACGAAGGCGAGCATGGCGTGCAGGTCGGTGAACGCGCAGTAGGCGTCGGCCGCGCGCGGCGTCCACAGCTCGGCCAGCCGCGACCAGCGGGCGCGCAGGTCGTGCCCGCGCAGGTGCAGCCGCCAAAGAAGGGCCGAGGCGTCGGTCAGTTCCGAGACGCCCGGCGCGCCGGCGAGCAACCGCCGGTCGTAGATCGCGAGCGCCTCGGCCGCGTCGCCCAGCTCGAGGTGATGCAGCGCCAGGTGCCACCAGACGTGCGAGCCCGAGGCGCCGGCGCGATCCCAGTAGCCGACCCGGTCCTGCATCCAGCGCAGGCCCGCGGCGGCCCGGCCCTGCATTTCCAGCACGTGGGCCCGGGCGTGGTGGGCGCGCAGGTTGTAGGGATCGAGCTCGAGCGCGGCGAACGCCTGCGCCTCGGCGCGCGCGTACTCGCCGCATTCCTCCAGGCCGAAGGCGTGCATGGCCAGCACCCCGTGGTAGCCGACGTCCGCGGCCGACCATTGCGGCAGCGCCGCCGCGATGCGGTCGCGCTGCGCGCGGGTGTCGCCCAGCAGGTAGTCCAGCGAATGCGCCATGGCGAGTGCCAGCAGATCGCGCGGGTAGCGCGCGGCGACGGTCCCCAGCCCGCGGCGCATGCCGTCGAAGTCGCCGGCGAGTCCGGTGCCGATGGCGTCCAGGTAGGCGTGCTCGCGCTCGTTCTGCGCCAGTGCGCGCGCACGCTGGTAGCTTTGCACGCCCGCCGGGACGGCCGTGATGTCGCGCCCGGCCACGTGCAGCAGCGCATGCAGCACGTGGCCCATGGTGAATTCGGGCGCCGCCTCGAGCGCGCGCGCCGCCTCTTCGCGCGCGTCGCCCGACCAGGAGACGAAGGCTTCCAGCGCCCGCGCGTAGGCCTCGAGCGCGCGCGGATTCGCGCCGCTGACGAGGTTACCGTGCGGGTCGGCCAGCATGCTCAGGCGCCCTGGACGCGAAGGACGATCGGCCGGACGAAGCCGGCGAACAGATGCCGCAGGCGGGCGCGCAGGCTCAGGCCGCGCTCGCGCGCCGGGTCGTACAGGGCCTCCGGCACGGACGTGCCGGCGCGCTGCACGAGGATGCGCCGGGCATAGCCTTCCGGCTGCGGCGCCGTCAGGGTCACGACGCTGCGCTGCAGCGCGTAGCAGAGCGCCGCGCCGTTGCGCGAGATGCGGTGCCACTCGCCCCGGCGGACGATGCGATCGCCGCGCTCGTGCTCCTCGGTGATCCAGAGCTCGCCTTCCCAGACGTAGATGAGGATGTCGCGCCCGTCCTCGACGCGCAGCACGCTGCTGCGCGTCAGGTTGAGCGAGCCTTGAACCAGGTATTCCTGCATGACTGCCCCTTCAGGTGCGTGATCCGATGGAGGGCAGTCTGGCGGCGGCGGGTATTCCGCCGATGTCGCTAGGTTGGTGCCTTGTTTCGCGTTTGTAACGCGGCCTGCAGGAGCTGCCGGAGCTCCGCGGGCTCGACGGGCTTGCGCACCAGGGTGCGCACGCCGGCTGCCTCCAGCTCGGCGGGCTTGAGGTCCTCGCCGTAGCCGGTGCACAGCAGGACCGGGACGCCGGGCCGCATGCGCGTCACGCGCCGGGCGAGCTGCATCCCGGTCATCCGCGGCATGGTCTGGTCGGTGAGCACGGCGTCGAAGCCCTGCGGATCGTCGGCAAAGGCATCGCGCGCCTCGGCGCCGTCGGGGCACAGAACGACGTCCAGTCCCCAGTCCTCCAGCAGCTCGCCGAGGAGCTCGCGGATCGCGTCCTCGTCGTCCGCGACGAGGATCCGCCCGGACAACGGCGACTGCGCCCGGCGCCTGGGCGCGCCCGCCTGCGCCGCGGGCGCGTCGGTCGGCGCCTCGGCGGGCGGAATCAGCACCCGGAACGTGGTGCCGGTGCCCGGCGCCGACTCGACCTGCACGTGCCCGCCGTGCTGGTGCACGATGCCGTGCACCATCGCGAGGCCCATGCCGCTGCCCTTGCCCACCTCCTTGGTGGAGAAGAAGGGGTCGAACATGCGCTCGCGCACCTCCGGGGCGATCCCCGGGCCGCTGTCGCTCACCGCGATCTCGAGAAACGTGCCGTCGACCCGCTGCCGGCAGGAGGCGCAGTAGGTGCCCTCGTGCGCCGCGACCCGGGCCGAGAGCGCGAGGCGGCCCGTGCCCTGCATCGCGTCGCGCGCGTTGATGGACAGGTTGAGCAGCACCTGCTCGAACTGCAGCGTATCGAGCAGCGCCCCCGGCAGCGCCGGCGCGACGTCGATGCCGAGCTCGATGGTCGCGGGCAGCGTCGGGCGCAGCAGGCGCGTGGCGTCGTCGATCAGCGCGCCCGCCGTCGCGGGGCGGCGCTCGCCGCTCTTGCCGCGGCTGAAGGTGAGCATCTGCTGGATCAGGTCGCGGGCGCGCTGGGTGGCGTCATGCGCGCGCTCGAGGTAGCGGCCGAGCTTGGGATCGGCGAGGTCCTCCTGGCGCTCC
>DASUFW010000269.1:0-1962 GCA_036274335.1 Burkholderiales bacterium
AGCCCCACGAGCTTGCCGCCCTCCAGCACCGGCAGGTGGCGGAAGCGGTTCTCGGTCATGAGCGCCATGCACTCTTCGCTGGTGCGCTCGGGGCCGACGTACATGACCTGGGTGGTCATGATCTCGCGCACGCGCGTGTCCCTCGAGGACTTGGCCATCAGCGCGACCTTGCGCGCGTAGTCGCGCTCGGTCACCAGGCCCGCGATCCGGCCGCCCTCCAGCACCACCAGCGCACCGAGGTTCTTGTCGGCCATCATCTTCAGCGCGTCGAGCACGGTCGACTCGGGCGAGACGGTGTACACGGCGCGATCGGGTTTGGACTGCAGGAGCTGGGCGACGGTGGACATAGGGGACCCTCCCGTAGGGTTTTGTCCATGGTAATCCCGCGGGCGGCGGGCGGGAAGGCGGGCTAGGCCGGCCGGTCGCCGAAGGTGGAGGGCACCACGCCCTTCGCCGTCGCGCGGCGCCGCTCCAGCCAATAGGCCATCGCGGGCGGCACGGCCTTGAACTCCGGGTCGAGCCCGAGCTTTTGCGCGGCGTCCATCGCCCAGTTGGGGTTGTAGAGCATCTCGCGCGCCAGCGCGACGAGGTCGGCCTGGCCGCGCTCGAGGATCTCCTCGGCCTGCGCGGCGCGCACGATGAGGCCCACCGCCATGGTCGCGACGCCCGCCTCGCGCCGGAGCTTCTCCGCGTAGGGCGCCTGGTAGCCGTAGGCGGGCGGCGTGCCGGGGATGGCGCCGGGCAGCATGCCGCCGCCCGAGCAGTCGATGGCGTCCACCCCCTTCGCCTTGAGCTCTCTTGCGAGCGCCACGCTCGAGTCGGGGTCCCAGCCCGCGCCGTCGTCCACCGACAGGCGCATGAAGAGCGGTTTCTCCTTCGGGAAGCTCGCGCGCACGCACTCGGTCACCTCGATCGCGAAGCGCATACGGTTGGCGAGGCTGCCGCCGTACTCGTCCGTGCGCACGTTGGAGCCCGGGTTGAGGAATTCGTGGATGAGGAAGCCGTGCGCGCCGTGGATCTCGACCGTGTCGAAGCCCGCCGCGTGCGCGCGCGCCGCGGCCTTGCCCCAGGCTTCCGCGATCTGCCGGATCTCGCGCTTTTCCAGCGCGCGCGGGACCGGGGAATGGGCGTCCGCGGGCACCGCGCTCGGCGCGACCAGCTCCCATTCGTTCCAATCCTCGATCGCGGCGCTCTGCTGCAAGGCCTTGCCGCCCTCCCAGGGCCGCGCGATGCGCGCCTTGCGGCCCGAGTGGCCGAGCTGGATGCCGGCGGCCGCGCCGCAGCCGTGCACGAGGTCGACGATTCGTCGAAGTCCCGGCACGAAGGCGTCGTCCCACAGTCCCAGGTCGCCCACCGTGCCGCAGCCGCGGCGCTCGATCTTGGTGGACTCTACGAAGAAGAGGGAGGCGCCGCCGGCGGCGAAGCGCCCGGCGTTCATCACGTGCCAGTCGGTGGCGTGGCCCTTCACGCCCGCGTACTGGTGCATGGGCGCGACCACGACGCGGTTCTTGAGGGTGAGGCCGCGCAGGACAAGCGGCGAAAAAAGCAGCGGCGTCGTCATGGGCGGCAGTGTAGCGGCAGCGGTGCGCTTTCCTTGCTACGCTTTCGCAAATGTCCGGTTCGCCGCTCCGCCTCGCCGTTCTCGGCGCGCTGCTCGCGACCTCCGCCGCCGCCCACGCGCACGGCGAGAAGCTCGACCCGTACGGCTGCCACAAGAACCGCGGCGCCGGCGGCTACCACTGCCACAAGGGCCCGTTCGCGGGCCGCAGCTTCCAGTCGCAGGAGGAGATGCTGAAGGCCCTGAACGCGAGGAAGCAGGGAACGACGCGCAGGCCCTAGGCCCGGCACCGCATAATCGGGGCTGGGAGGAAGGCGCTTGCTGCGAGTCGCGATCTGCGGGGCGGGGAACTGGGGCGCGCGCCTCATCGAGTCGGTGCAGGGGGCGAGCGCGAAGATCCGCTT
>DASUFW010000270.1:0-4546 GCA_036274335.1 Burkholderiales bacterium
GCGCAGCGCGTTGACCATGAGCTGCGGGCCGGCCGTCTTCGGGATGAAGCCGGCGGCGCCGGCGGCGAGCGCGCCGCGGATGACGACGCTCGCGTCCTCCGAGGTGATCACGACCACGCGGGCGCCGGGATGCGCGCCGCGAAAGCGCAGCAGCGACTCGATGCCGCCGCAGCCGGGCAGCCCCAGGTCGAGCAGCACCAGCTGCGCGGGATCGGCGTCCATCGTGGCGAGGGCGGATTCCAGCGTGTTGGCGGTGCGCACGGTGGCCTCGGGCATCGCGCGCGCGGCCGCGACGCGGAGATACTCGGCCACGATCGGGTGATCGTCGACGATCAGGACGTTCATCTCGGGCCTCGCGACGGCATCACTCGAATTGTTCGTCAGCATGCAACGCGCGGCAAGCATATTTCGATGACCGGATTTTGCGCATCCCAGAAAGCAGGGACTTGCCTGAAGGTGCGCGACTGCGTTCTGGAATTGAGATATCTCAGGTAACACTTGAAGATCGCCCGTCGTTACGCGGTACGGGCGTACCGAGCGCCGCTCAGCGCGGCGCCGCCCGCATCCTGAGGTAGAGGTTGTTGGCGGCCAGCGCGCCGATCACGATCGCCGCGCCGGCCAGCTCGATCGCGGCGTAGCTGCGGCCGAGCGCCGCCTCGATCGCGAAAACGATCACCGGGATGAGGTTGAGCATGAGCATCGTGTTGAGCGCGCCGAGGTGCTTCACGCCGTTGTTGAAGCCGAGCACGCCGAGCACCACGGTGAAGACGATGAAGTACCCGATCTGCCATTTCACGGACCAGATCGCTTCCGGGGAAGGCAGCGCCGCGTAGCCCAGGCCGATCGCGGCGGCGTTGATCGCCACCAGCCCGATCGCGCCGGGGATCGCGGTCAGCACCGTCATGCGCAGCGGCGACCAGCCCGAGAAGTGCCAGCCGGCCATCGTGTAGACCACCCAGCTCACCGCGCCCAGGAAGACCAGCAGGTCGCCGAGGAGCGACCCGCCCGCAAACGCGCCGGCGAGGCTTCCCTTGGTCACCACCAGCAGCACGCCCGCGATCGCAGCCGCCACGCAGCCGAGCGTGAAGGGGGCCGGGCGCTTGCCCTGGGTGAGCCACACCGCGAGCGCGGTGAGCGGCGTCTGCAGCGCCATGATGATCGCGGCGTGCTCGGGACGCGTGTAGAAGAGCCCCCACCAGACGAGCAGGTTGAAGCCGCAGAAGCCGACCAGGCCGAACAGCGTCGCCGGCAGCAGCCGCCCGCCGTAGCGAAGCGCGCTTCGTCCTTCGGCCGCCCACAGCAGGGCGATGAAGATGAGCACACCGAACGCATAGCGCACCGAGCCGAGGAAGAACGCGTCCAGCACCGGCAGCGTGCGCTTGGCGACCGAGAACAGCGCACCCCACGAGGCGATGGAAATGCCGAGCCAGACGAGGCCCTTGGCGAGGTCGGAGCGCATGGGAGAGGGACAGACCCTACCAAAGAACAGGGACAGACCCTACCCAAAAAATAGGGACAGACCCTAAGGGTCTGTCCCTATTTTTTGGGGGTCTGTCCCTATTTTTTGGGGGTCTGTCCCTATTCTTGGGGTCTGTCCCTCGCTTCCAGCCTGCTACGCGGCCTTCTTCTCGTCGCGCAGCGCGCGGCGCAGGATCTTGCCGACGTTGGTCTTGGGCAGCTCGGTGCGGAACTCGACGTGCTTCGGGCGCTTGTAGCCGGTCAGCTGCTCCTTGCAGAACTCGAGGATCTGCTCGGCGGTGAGCGCGGGGTCCTTCTTCACCACGAAGAGCTTGGGCACCTCGCCCGAGTGCTCGTCGGGCACGCCGATCGCCGCCACCTCGAGCACGCCCGGGTGCATGGCGACCACCTGCTCGAGCTCGTTCGGATACACGTTGAATCCCGAGACGAGGATCATGTCCTTCTTGCGGTCGACGATGCGGATGAAGCCCTGCTCGTCCATCACGCCCACGTCGCCCGTGTGGAAGTACCCGTCGGGCGTGATCGACTTCGCGGTCTCCTCGGGGCGCTGCCAGTAGCCCTTCATCACCTGCGGGCCCTTGATGCAGATCTCGCCGGGCTGGCCGAGCGCCACGTCCTTGTTGTCGTCGTCGCGGATCGCCACGTCGGTGGACGGGATCGGCAGGCCGATCGAGCCGTTGAACGCGGTGACGCTCGGCGGGTTGGTGGTCGCCACGGGGCTGGTCTCGGTGAGGCCGTAGCCCTCGAGGATCATCTTGCCGGTGGCCTGCTGCCAGCGGTCGGCGACCGCCTTCTGCATCGCCATGCCGCCCGCGCCGCACACCTTCACGTGCGAGAAGTCCAGCTTGTGGAACTCGGGGTTGTTGAGGAAGGCGTTGTAGAGCGTGTTGACGCCCGTGATCATGTTGTAGCGGTGCTTGCCGAGCTCCTTGATGAACGCCGGGATGTCGCGCGGGTTGGTGATGAGGATGTTGTAGCCGCCGATCTTCGCCATCATCAGGCAGTTCACGGTCAGCGAGTAGATGTGGTAGAGCGGCAGCGCGGTGATGATCACCGGCGATTCGCCCTCCAGCGAGGCCGTCAGGTTGAAGGAGGACTGCGCGATGTTGGCGAGGATGTTCTCGTGCGTGAGCATCGCGCCCTTGGACACGCCGGTGGTGCCGCCCGTGTACTGCAGGAACGCGAGGTCGCCGAAGCCGGTCTCGTAGGGCTTCATCGGCAGGCCGGCGCCGGCCGCGAGCACGGCGTTGAAGCGCTCGGCGCCCGGCAGCTCGAACTCGGGCACCATCTTCTTCACGCTGCGCACCACGAAGTTGACGATCAGGCCCTTCACGCCGAGCAGGTCGCCGAGCGCCGCGACCGCGATGTGCTTGACCGGCGTCCTCGGCAGCACCTCCTCCAGCACGTGAGCGAAGTTCTCCAGGATCACGATCGCTTCCGCGCCCGAGTCCTTGAGCTGGTGCTCGAGCTCGCGCGCGGTGTAGAGCGGGTTCACGTTCACCACCGTGAGCCCGGCGCGCAGGACGCCGAACAGCGCGATCGGGTACTGCAGGCAGTTGGGCATCATGAGCGCCACCCGCGCGCCCTTGGCGAGCCCCTTGGAGAGCAGCCAGGCGGCGAAGTCGCGGCTCATCTTGTCCACTTCGCCGAAGGTGAGCGTCTTGCCCATGCAGTGGTAGGCCGGCTGGTCCCTGAACTTCGCCGCGCTCTTCTCCCACAGCTCGCCCACCGACTTGAATTCGTTCCAGGTCACCTCGGCGGGCATGCCGGGGGGATAGCTCTTCAGCCAGATGCGTTCCATGGACCCTCCTCGTTGCCGCCGATGATACTAGGGCCGGCCCCGGAATAGCCGCACGGCGAGCGGTGCGAGGAAGCAGCCCGCCCCGATCGCCGCGTAGGCGCTGGCCCAGGCGGCGACCCGCCCCTGTCCGCCGGCGAAGTCGAGCGCCGCCCCGAAGACCGCCGGCCCGAGCATCCCCCCGCCGAAGCCGATGAGCGAATACAGCCCCATCGCTGCACCGCGCAATTCGACCGGCGCGGAGGCCACGTACCCCGCCGTCAGCGTCGCCGATTCGGCCATCACCAGCATGGCGTAGGCAATGAGGATTGCGATCACGATCGCCCAGTGCAGCGGCGCCGAGAACGCGAGCGCGACGCCCACCAGCGCCGATGAAGACATCACGATCAGGATCCAGCGGCGGCGTCCGAGCCGGATCGCCATCTCGTTGCCGAGGATGGACGCGGGCACCGCGGCAAGGTTGACCACCGCGGCGATCGTCGCCGCGCTCCACGGCGAGCTGCCGGCCGAGCCGATCCCCGCGGCGAACGCGAGGAAAGCCACCATCCAGCCGCGCGAGCCGAACAGCTCCAGGCAGTGCACGCCGTAGCCGAGCGCGTAGCCGAGCGAGGCGCGGTTGGCGATCACCCTGCGCCAGGCCGCGAGCGGGAAGAGGATCGAGTGGCTGGCGCCGGCGGGCTTCTTCGGCGCGAGGCTCAGGAACACCATCAGGCCCGAGACCGCCGAGCCCGACGCGCAGAAGACGAAGGCCGCGGGCCAGCCGGCGCGCGGCGCGATCCAGCCGGCGAGCGCGAAGGAAAGCGCGGCGCCCACGCCGAAGAACGCCGTATAGAAGGCGATGTAGCGGCTCATCGCGGGCCCGTGCGCCACGTCCGAGAGCAGGCGCAGCCCCGGCATGTAGGTGCCCGCGACGCCGACGCCGAGCAGCGCCTGGAACACGCACGCCGAGGCAAAGCCGCTCGCGGCGATTCCGAAGCCCGCGCAGCCGACCAGCGCAAAGACGCTGCCCGCGGCGTACACCCAGCGCCCGTCCAGCCGGTCGGTGAGCGCGGTCCAGAACGAGACCGTGCCGATGTAGCCGACGAAGAAGGCGCTGCCGATGATCCCGGCCTCGGCGTTGGACAGCTGCCACGCCGCCTGCAGCGGAGGCAGGAGCGCCGGGTAGGTCGAGAAGCCCATCATCGAGAAGATGTGGGCGAGGATGAGGAGGTTCGGGACGGAAAAAATAGGGTCTGACCCTATTTATTCTTGAACACGGGCTTTCTCTTC
>DASUFW010000271.1:0-1523 GCA_036274335.1 Burkholderiales bacterium
GTCCGGCGAGCGGGCGAGCGCCTCGCGCGCCACCGCGGCTGCCTTGCGGTAGTCCTTCTCCGCGACCGCGGCCTGCACGGCGGCAATCACCGGATCGGACGGCACGGATGCCAAGTCATCGCCGCCGCCGCCCGCCGCGAAGGCCGCCACCGGCACGGCGAGCAAGGCTATCATCCATGGACGAAATCCCGACATGCGGTGTTCTCCTTTCATGCTCCGGCTGATCCGAATCGTCGCCGCGCTTGCGCTAACAGCGGCCGCGGGCGCCGCATTCCCCGCCCCGCCCGCCTCGCGGGCGCAGGCGCTGTCGGCGCTCGAGGGCGATGACACGGTACACCGCGCGGAGGCCGTGGTGTGGATCGCCGAGCACGGCCGCATGGAGGACACGCAGCGCCTCGCGGCGCGCCTGCGCGACGAGAGCCCCCTGGTGCGGGACGCCGCCGAGCAGGCGCTGTGGCGGCTGTGGAGCCGCTCGGGCGACGAGGCGGTCGACCGGCTGCTCGCGCGCGGCGCCGAAGCGATGGAAGCCGGCCGCTACCCCGAGGCGATCGGGACCTTCTCCGAGGTGATCCGCCGCCGGCCGGAGTTTGCGGAGGGCTGGAACAAGCGCGCGACCGCCTACTTCCTCTCCGGCCGGCTCGACGCCTCGCGGGCGGACTGCGACGAGGTGCTGCGGCGCAACCCGCAGCATTTCGGCGCCCTCGCGGGCTACGGCCTCATCTATTTCCGGCAGGCCGACTACGAGAACGCGATCGCCTGGTGGCAGCGCGCGCTGGAGGTGAATCCCAACATGGCAGGCGTGGCGGCGAATATGGCGCAGGCCCGCGCCCTGCTGCGCGATCGCCGCGCGCGCACGATCTAGGAGGCCCGGCTGGCGCACGCGGCGATCGACGTCCACACGCACATCCTGCCGCCCGGCTGGGACGACTGGGCGGCGCGCTACGGCGTGACGGGCTGGCCGTCGTGCCGGCTGCACGATGCCTGCAACGCGACGATCTTCCTCGGCGAGAAGGAGTTCCGCCGCATTGACGAGCGCTCCTTCGCCCCGGCGCGGCGCATCGCCGACATGGACGCCGAGCGCATCGGCCTGCAGATGATCTCCCCGGTGCCCGTGATGCTGTGCTACTGGGGGCCGCCCGAGGCCACCGACGCCTTCGCGAGGATGCAAAACGACTTCATCGCCGGCGTGGTGCAGGCGCATCCCGGGCGCTTCGTGGGCGCGGGAACCGTGGCGCTGCAGGACACGGCGCTCGCGGTGCGCGAGCTCGAGCGCCTCAAGTCCCTCGGCTTCCCGGCGGTCGAGATCGGCTCGCACGTGAACGGCCGCGATTTCGACGACCCGGCGCTGTTCGACTTCTTCGCCGCCGCCGAAGCCCTCGACCTGGCGGTGTTCGTGCATCCCCAGGGCCCCTCGATCGGCCAGGAGCGCATGGGGCAGTACTACCTGCCGTTCATGGTCGGCTACCCGTCGGACTCGGCGCTCGCTGCGGCGCGGCTCATCCTGGGCGGGGTGCTGCACCGCC
>DASUFW010000272.1:0-2082 GCA_036274335.1 Burkholderiales bacterium
GCGCTCGAGGAGCTTGAGCCCCTTGTCGGCCGCGGCGTCGGCGGAGCGGCCCAGCACCTTCACCTGCGCGAGCGTCAGGTTGGCGAGCACGCTCATGTGCGGGAACAGCTCGAAGTTCTGGAACACCATGCCGATGTGCGACCGGAGCTTGGGCAGGTTGGTGCGCGGATCGCCCACCGATACGCCGTTGACCGTGATCTCGCCCTTCTGGAACGGCTCGAGCGCGTTCACGCACTTGATGAGCGTGGACTTGCCGCTGCCCGAGGGGCCGCACACGACGACGACTTCGCCCTTGTCCACCGTGGTCGAGCAGTCGGTGAGCACCTGGAACGGGCCGTACCACTTGCTGACGTTCTTGAGCTCGATCATCGAGGCCATGCGGCGCTCCCTAGCGGATGATGGCGATGCGCGCCTGCAGCTGCTTGACCAGCGTCGACAGGCCGAAAGAGATGACGAAGTACACCGCCGCGACGAAGGTGTACATCTCGACGAGCCGGTAGTCGCGGTTGGCGACCTTGGCCGCCGCGCCGAGGAAGTCCGTCGCCGAGATCACGTACACGAGCGAGGTGTCCTGGAACAGGATGATGGTCTGCGTGAGCAGCACCGGGATCATGTTGCGGAACGCCTGCGGCAGCACGATCTCGCCCATGGTGCGCCAGTAGTTGAGGCCGAGCGCGTAGCCCGCCCACACCTGGCCGCGCGGGATCGACTGGATGCCGGCGCGCATGATTTCGCAGTAGTAGGCGGCCTCGAACATGACGAAGGTGATCACGCACGAGGTCCACGAGCCGACCTTGACCGGGTCCTTCGCGCCGATCAGTGCGGCGCCGATGTACGGCACCAGGAAGAAGAACCAGAAGATCACCAGCACCAGCGGCAGCGAGCGCATCAGGTTCACGTACCCGCCCGCGAGGAGCGACAGCGGCTTGATCGAGGACAGCCGCATCATGGCGAGCAGGGTGCCGAACACGATGCCGCCCGCCATGGCGATCAGCGTCAGCGTCACCGTGAAGGTCATGCCGACGCGGAACAGGTAGCCCGCCGAGCGCTGGATGACGTCGAAGTCGTAGCCGGCGAACACGGCTCAGTGCCCTCCGCCCGGCGCGCTGCCGATGAATCCCGGCACGCGCACCTTCTTCTCCAGCGCGCGCATCGCCAGCACCACCACCAGGTTGGTGATCAGGTACAGCAGGGTCGCGGTGGCGAAGGCCTCGAACACCTTGAAGGTGAACTCCTGCATGGCGCGCGCCCGGCCGGTGAGCTCGAGCAGCCCGATCGTCAGCGCCACGGAGGAGTTCTTGATGATGTTCATGAACTCCGAGGTGAGCGGCGGCAGCACGATGCGGACCGCCATCGGCAGGATGACGTAGCGGTAGGTCTGGCCGAGCGACAGGCCGAGCGCCGTGCCCGCCATGCGCTGCCCGCGCGGCAGCGAGTTGATGCCGGCGCGCACCTGCTCGGCGACGCGCACCGAGGTGTAGATGCCCAGGCACAGCACGGCCGGGACGTAGGAGCCCCACGGCGGAGGCATCTGCTTGATCCAGTCGCCCAGCGCCGTCGGCACCAGCTCCGGCATCACGAAGAACCACAGGAACATCTGCACGATGAGCGGCACGTTGCGGAAGATCTCGACGTAGGCATCGCCGAGGCGCACGACCCAGGGATGCGGCGTGGTGCGCAGCGTGCCGACCACCGCGCCTACCGACAGTGCGATCACCCAGGCGGCGAGCGCGGTCGCCAGCGTCCAGCCCAGTCCGACGACCAGGTACCCCAGCCAGGTGCCGGCGCCGGACGCTTCCGGGGCGAGCAGGATGCCCCAGTTCCAGTGGTAGTTCATGTGCGGGTCGCCGGCGGTGCGGAAAACGAAAACGGGGAACCGAAGTTCCCCGTTCCCTGGCGGCTAGGCCTTACTGGTAGTCCTTGGGATCGCCCGAGTCCGTGGGGTGCGCCACGACCTTCTTGAGCGCGGCCGTCATCGGCAGGTTCAGGTTGATGCCCTTGGGCGGGACCGGCTTCTGGAACCACTTCTCGTAGATGCCGTTGATCTGCCCGGAGCTGTAGATGTCGCGCATCGCCTTGTCG
>DASUFW010000273.1:0-1031 GCA_036274335.1 Burkholderiales bacterium
AACGCGATCAACGGCTTCATCAACGCCTCGCGCCAGAACGTGCCGATGCTGCTGTGCGCCGGGCGCTCGCCGCTCACCGAAGGGCCGGGCCTCGCGGGCGCGCGCAACAACTACATCCACTGGGCGCAGGAGCACTTCGACCAGGGCGCGATGCTGCGCGAGTTCGCCAAGTGGGACTACGAGCTGAAGGACGCCGACCAGGTCGGCGCGGCCGTCGACCGGGGACTCGCGATCGCCGCGTCCGACCCGCAGGGGCCGGTGTACCTCACGCTGCCCCGCGAGATCCTCGCCGCGCCGCTGCGCCGCCCGGCGGACGAGTCGCCCCTGCAGGTCCCGGTGAGCCCGCCGCTCGCCGATCCCGAGGCGCTGGAGGAAGCGGCCCGCCTGCTCGGCCGCGCGCAGAAACCGCTGCTGATCACGGCCAACGGCGGGCGCACGCCCGAGGGCTCCGCGGCGATCTCGGCGCTCGCCGAGCAATTCGCGGTCGGCGTCGTGCAGTACCGGCCGCGGTACATGGCGATCTCGACCGAGCACCCGATGCATCTCGGCTGGGATCCGCATTCCGCCCTCAAGGAAGCAGACCTGGTGCTGGTGGTCGATTGCGACGTGCCCTGGATCCCGCGGCAGGGCGGGCCGCGCGACGAGGCGAAGGTGGTGCATCTCGGGCCGGACCCGCTGTTCGCGCGCTATCCGATGCGTGCCTTCCGCACCGATCTCGCCGTCGCCGGCCGTGTCGCGCCGACGCTCGAGAGGCTGCGCGAGCTCGCGGCGAGGCATGCGCCCTCCGCGAAGGCGCTGCAAGCGCGCCGCGAGGCGATCACGTCGCAGAGCGCGGCGCTTCGCACGAAGGGGCGCGGCGCGGGGGGCGGCGCCTTGACCTCTCAATTCGCCTCCGCCTGCCTGAACGGCCTGCTCGGCGAGGACGCGCTCCTCGTGAATGAATATCCGCTGGTGCTCGAGGAGATGACGATCCGCGAGCCGGGCCGCTATTACGGGACGCCGCCGTCCGGCGGCTTGGGCTGGGGACTGGG
>DASUFW010000274.1:0-1099 GCA_036274335.1 Burkholderiales bacterium
CCTCGACCTGCGGCGCATCGAGCGGGCCTTCGTCGCGGCGACCGGGGTGGACGCGGGCGCCATCGCCCGGCAGTCGCCACAGGACATCGGACCCCGGGTCGAGAAGGCGCGCCTCGCCGCCATTACCGAGGCACTCTCGGGGAAGTAAAGTATCCGCTATACTTAGGTATAGTGGATACTATAGAGCGCATCCTGGCGGCAGCCCATCGCCTTTTCGCCGAGCGCGGCGCGGCCGCGGCGCGCACCGCCGAGATTGCGCGCGCCGCCGGCGTCACCGAGCGAACGCTGTTCAAGCACTTCCCGGAGAAGGCGCGGCTGCTCGAGCGTGCGGCCGGCGAGGCGATGCAGGCCGTGGCCGCGGCGCCCCCCGACGACGCGGTGGCCTTCGCGGTGTGGTTCGAGACGCTGCTGCGCGCGCGGCTCGCAGGCGCCGAGGCGCATCCGCACGCGCTGCGCCTGGTCCTGGTGGAGCTCCTGACGAGCCCCGCCGCACGCAAGCGCTTCGGGCCGGTGTGGAAACGCGAGCTCTGGTCGCCGCTGGTGCGCGCGATCGCGCGCTTCCAGGCGCGCGGCGAGCTGCGATCCGACCTGGACGCCGAGTCGCTTGCGCGCATGGTGCTCTCGCTCGCGCTGGGGTACCTCCTGTCGCGCACGCTGGTCGCCCCCGGGCTCGCCTGGGACGACGCGAAGGAGATCGGCCGCCTGCTGGAAGTGCTCCAGCGCGGCGCCTCAGGCCGACAGGTCTGAGGCGGGAAACAGGCGGTGCGAGAGCGCGCGAAAGCGCGCATGGAGCTCCTGCGGGGTGCGCGCGGCCATGTTCACGACCGCGTAGCGGTAGCTGCCCATCCACTTCATCTCGCGCGCGAGGCTCGTGCCGCGCTTGAGGTACAGCATCAGGTGCGCCTCGGGGTACTCGTCGCGCACGCGCGCGATCTGCGAGGCCGTGGGGTGCGCCGAGAGCGGCTTGCCGTCGAACTTGCGCAGCGCGAAGCTCGCCGCGTGCCCGTAGGCCGGGGGACGCGTGACGCGCTGCGGGGCCTCGCCCGCGGCGAGCGCGAGCAGCAGGTCGTAGGGCCGCACGCCGTCCACGGACTCGTAG
>DASUFW010000275.1:0-4684 GCA_036274335.1 Burkholderiales bacterium
TCGGCTTCTTCGTGCCGGTGCTGCTGGGCCTGAGCTTCGTGCACTACCTCCTGTCCGCGCTGAAGGTGCTGCGGGAGACCCCGGCATGAAGATCGGCGGCATCGGCGCGTACGTCATCGGCGACGAGATCCTCGTCGGCAAGCGCCAGGACAAGCATTTCCCCTGGCTGATCGAGGCGCTCGCGAAGCGCGGCCTGCGGCTCGCCTGGTGCGAGCACCTCGGCGACGAACCGGCGCGCATCACGCTCGCGCTCCGGCGTAGCTTCGCGACCGACGACCTCGTGTTCTCGTTCGGCGGCATCGGCGCCACGCCCGACGACCACACGCGGCAGTGCGCCGCAGAGGCCCTCGGCGTGCCCCTCGCGCTGCACCCGGAGGCCGAGGCCGAGATCCGCGGGCGCTTCGGCGGGGAGGCGACGCCGCAGCGCCTCAAGATGGGCGAATTCCCGGCCGGCTGCGCCATCGTGCCCAACCCGTTCAACCGCATCCCGGGCTTCTCGGTGGGCCACCACTACTTCGTGCCGGGCTTTCCGCAGATGGCCTGGCCGATGGTGGAGTGGGTGCTGGAGGAGAAGTACCGGTCGCTGTTCGACACGCAGCGCTGGGGCGAGGCCTCGCTCCTGGTGTACGGCCTGCCGGAATCGGCGATCTCCCCGCTCATGGAGGAGGTGAACGCCGCTTTCCGGGGCCTCAAGACCTTCAGCCTGCCGAGCATGGGCCAGGACGGGACCCGGCGGCACATCGAGCTGGGGGTGCGCGGAGCGCCTGCCGAAGTGGCGCCGGCCCTCGAGCGGCTGCGCGCCGGCGTGGCCGCGCTCGGGGGCACCGCCGAGGTTCCAAACCGCTGATTTCTCCCGTATAATCCGCGCCTTTTCGCGGTTTGCGGGGTATCCCAATGGTGGTCATTCGACTGGCGCGCGGCGGCGCCAACAAGCGTCCCTTCTTCAGCGTGGTGGTCGCGGATTCGCGCCGCGCCGCGCAGGGCAAGTTCATCGAGCGCGTCGGCTTCTACGACCCGAAGGCGCCGGAAGGCCGCGAGTCGCTGCGCATGAACGTGGAGCGGCTGAAGCACTGGCAGGGAAAGGGCGCGCAGCTCTCGCCGACGGTGAAGCGGCTCGTGAAGCAGTTTGGCAAGAAAGCCGCCTGAGCGGATAGCGATGGGCCGCGTCGCCGGCGCGTACGGCGTGCGCGGATGGGTGAAGGCGGTACCGCAGGCGGGCGTGCAGGAAAGCCTCGCCGCAGCGGCGGAATGGTGGCTCGGCGAAGAATGCCGCCGGGTCGTGCAGGCGAAGCGGCACAGCGCCACGGTGGTCGCGAAGCTCGAGGGCATCGAGACGCCCGAGCAGGCGCAGGCGCTGAGAGGGAAGGAGATCGCAGTAGAGCGCGCAGCGCTCCCCGAGGCGGACGTCGGGCACTACTACCTCGTGGACCTGCTCGGGCTGGACGTGGTGAACGCTGGGGGCGAAAAGCTCGGCGCAGTGCAGCGGTGGCTGACCAACGGGCCGCAGGACGTGATGGTGGTGCAAGGGCAGGGCGAGCGGTTGATCCCCTGGGTGCCGACGGTGGTGAAGCGGGTGGACCTCGAGGCGGGCGTGATCGAGGTGGAGTGGGGGGCGGACTGGTGATCCGCTTCGACGTGGTGACGCTGTTTCCGGAGATGTTCGCCGCGGTGACGCAGAGCGGCATTCCGCGAAAGGCGCTGGAGGCGGGGCTGTGGCGCCTCCGGACGTGGAATCCGCGGGATTTCACGGCAGACAATTACCGGACGGTCGATGACCGTCCGTACGGCGGCGGGCCGGGCATGGTGATGCTGGCCGAACCGCTGGAGAAGGCGCTGGAGGCGGTGCGCGCGGCGGGCGGGGGAAGCGTGGTGTACCTCTCGCCGCAGGGTCGCAGGCTCGATCACGCGAAGGTGATGGAGCTCTCGGCGCGGACAGCGGTGACGCTGCTCTGCGGGCGGTACGAGGGCGTGGACGAGCGGCTGGTCCGGCACCGCGTGGACGAAGAGCTGTCGCTCGGGGATTTCGTGCTCTCGGGCGGCGAGCTCGCGGCGATGGCGATGATCGACGCGGTGGTGCGCCAGCTCCCGGGCGCGCTGGGCGACGGCCAGTCGGCGGTGGAGGAATCCTTCGCCACGGGGCTGCTGGATTGCCCGCAGTACACGCGGCCCGAGACGTACGCGGGCGAGCGGGTGCCGGAGGTGCTGCTGTCGGGGCACCATGAGCAGATCCGGCGCTGGCGGCTGAAGCAGGCTTTGGGGCGCACGTGGCTGCGGCGTCCGGAACTGGTGGCGGCGAGGAGCCTGTCCGCCGAGGAACAAGGACTGCTTGAGGAGTTCAAGCAGGAGACGAGGAACGGAGTGCAGACATGAACCTGATCCAGAAACTCGAGCAGGAAGAGATCAAGCGGCTGGGCAAGCAGATCCCCGACTTCTCGCCCGGCGACACCGTCGTGGTCAACGTGAACGTGGTCGAGGGCGAGCGCAAGCGCGCGCAGGCCTTCGAAGGCGTGGTGATCGCCAAGCGCAACCGCGGCATCGGCTCGTCGTTCACCGTGCGCAAGATCAGCTCGGGCGAGGGCGTCGAGCGGACCTTCCAGACCTACTCGCCGCTCATCGCCTCGGTCGAGGTGAAGCGCAAGGGCGAGGTGCGCCGCGCCAAGCTCTACTACCTGCGCCAGCGCTCCGGCAAGTCGGCGCGCATCCGCGAGAAGGTGGGCGGCGCGGGCGCGGCCGCCGCGGAGGCGGGGGCGAGCGAGGAGTAGAGCTTTGGGGACAGACCTTAAGGTCTGTCCCCGAGGTCTGTCCCCGAACGACGGGGCCGTGAGGCCCCGTTTTCATTTTGCGCGCCGACACGGCCGCTCGGGGGCCGGGGCATATAATCGCGCCATGCGACGCGAGAACGCCGCGCTCAGCAGCACCGAAGAGATCGTCGCCGAGATCCGCGCGGGGCGGATCGTCGTCCTGGTCGACGACGAGGACCGCGAGAACGAGGGTGACCTGGTGTTCGCGGCCGACTTCGTCACCGCCGACAAGGTCAATTTCCTCGCGCGCCACGGCCGCGGGCTGGTCTGCATGCCCGTCACGGCGGCGCACGCCGAGCGCCTCGGCCTGCGGCCCATGGTCGAGCAGAACCGCTCGCGCCACGGCACGAACTTCACCGTGTCGATCGAGGCTGCCGAGGGGATCGCGACCGGCATCTCGGCCGCCGACCGCGCGCTCACCATTAAGGTGGCGGCGGCCCCGGGCGCGAAGGCCGAGGACATCGTGCAGCCCGGCCACGTGTTTCCGCTCATCGCGCAGGACGGCGGCGTGCTGGTGCGCGCCGGACACACCGAGGCCTGCTGCGACCTCGCGCGCCTGGCGGGGCTCACGCCCGCGGCGGTGCTCTGCGAAGTGATGAAGGACGACGGCACGATGGCGCGCCTGCCCGACCTGCTCGAGTTCAGCGCGCAGCACGGCCTGAAGATCGGCACCATCGCCGACCTGATCGAGTACCGGAGCCGGCACGAGTCGCTGGTGACGCGCAACTTCGAGCGCGAGATCGATACCGCCTGGGGACGCTTCCACCTGATTTCGTTCCACGACGGGCCGACGCGCAGCACGCACCTCGCGCTGGTGGCGGGCGCGCCGCGCAAGGACGTCGAGACGCTGGTGCGCGTGCACGAGCCGCTGTCGGTGATCGACCTGCTGGACGCCGGACCGGGAACGCATTCCTGGGGCGTCGGCGAGGCGCTGACGCTGATCAGCCGCGCGGGCACCGGCGTCATGGTGCTGCTCAACTGCCACCAGACGTCGGAGGCGCTCGACGCGCGCCTCGTCGAGGCGCGTCCGGCGCGCCAGGGCCGCAGCATGGACCTGCGCACCTACGGCATCGGCGCCCAGATCCTGCGCGAGCTGGGCGTGGGCCGCATGCGCCTGATGGCCGCGCCGCGCAAGATGCCGAGCATGGCGGGCTTCGGGCTGGAGGTCACCGGCTACGTCGAGACGCCCCGGGGCTAGCCCATGCGCCTCGGCATCGTGGCCAGCAGGTTCAACGAGGAACTCTGCGAGAAGCTCCTGCAGGCGGCGACCGCCGAGGCGGCGCGCCTCGGACTGAAGGGCATCGTGGTGGAGAAGGTACCCGGCGCGCTGGAGATCCCGCTCGCGCTGCAATGGATGGCGCAATCCGGGCGCTTCGACTGCCTTGCCGCCATCGGCTGCGTGGTGCGCGGCGATACCTACCACTTCGAGGTGGTGTCGAACGAATCGGCGCGCGGCGTGATGGACGTGGCGCTCGAATTCGGCATCCCGGTGGCCAACGGCATCCTGACCACGGACGACGAGGCGCAGGCGCGCTCGCGCGTCGCCAAGGGCGCGGAGGCGGTGCGCGTCGCGGTGGAAATGGCGCAGCTGCGTCAGAAGCTGGAAGCGTCGCGCCGATGACCCGGCCTTCGCGTCGACGCTCGCGCGAGCAGGCGCTGCAGGCTTTGTACGCCTGGCAGCTCGGGGGGGGCGACGCGCTCGAGCAGCTGCACGCGCTTGGCGAGCGCAGTGAGGCGGGGGGCGGGCTTGCCGAGGATCTCGTGCGGGGCGTGCACGCGCGGGCCGACGAGCTGCGCGAGCTGATCGCGCCGTGCCTGGACCGCGAGTTCGGGCGGCTGTCGCCGGTCGAGCGCGCAATCCTGTACATCGGCGCCTTCGAGCT
>DASUFW010000276.1:0-3731 GCA_036274335.1 Burkholderiales bacterium
CGCAGCCCGTGCATCGAGGGGCCGCGGTTGGCGAGCGCGCTCTGGCGCAGCATGCTGTTCAGCACGCGCGGGCCGAGCTCGCTTTCCAGCCGGATCGCGGCGCGCGCCAGCAGCCGCGCGCGGATGGCGTCGAGGAACGCCATGCAGGCCAGCGCGAGCAGCGTCAGCACCAGCAGCATGATCAGCGTCTCCACGCTGCGGCTCGACACGACGCGGTCGAACACCTGCAGCATGAACAGCGCCGGCGCCAGCATCAGCACGTTGATGACCAGGCTGAACAGCGCCGCGGAGATGAAGTAGGCCCGGAAGCGGGCCACGAACTCGCGCATGCCCCCTCGGCTGGGAAAGCCGTTAAATCAACAGCATACGTGAAAAACCGGCGGCCGGGCGGCCGCCGGCGCGCTAGCCGGCGCCGTCGAGGCGGTGGCGCGCCGCATAGGCCACCAGGCCGACGCGGTTCGGGATCCCCAATTTACGGTAGATCGAGCTGAAGTGGTTGCGCAGGGTCTGCTCGCTCATGCTGAGGTTCTGGGCGAGCTCGCGGCTGCTGGCGCCCTCGTGGCGCAGCAGCGCCCGCACGATGTCGCTCTCGCGGATGGTCAGGTTGGCGATCTTGCCCTCGGGCAGTCCTCCCCCGGACCCGCCGAGCAGCTCCTCGAAAAGCCTGGCCGTCGAGCTGCGATCGAGCCACAGCTCGCCTTCGCGAACCTTCTGCAGGGCCTTGCGGATGAAGGCCGGCGCGTCGCTCTTCTGCACCACGCCGCGCGCCCCCGCGCGCACCGCGCTCGCGCGCATCGAGGGGTCGCCCGCCGCGCCGATGGCCAGCACCGGCGCCACGCCCAGCGCGCACATGCGCGCCACGGCGCCCAGGCCGCAGGCCTCGATGTCGAGCAGGATCACGTCGGGCTGCATCTCCCCGGTCTTGGCGGCGGCTTCCGCCGCGCTGCAGGCCACGCCGACCAGCTCGAGGATGTCGGGCTCGGGCGCGGACTGGCGCAGCGCGTTCTCGAGGACCGGGTCCTCGCCGACCAGCATGACGCGGGTGACTTCGGTGCGATTCATGTCAGGGCAGAACGTATCCCAGAACGCGGCGCAAGGTACGGGGTTTCATCAAAAATGACAAACCCTGCCGGCGCGCCGCGTCTGTGGAAGAATCCGGCCCCACACCCCTTAGAGGAGGAGCCTCCCATGAAGCACCCGGCGCTGTCCATCCCGGCCGCCCTTGCGATCGCTTGCACTTCCGTAAGCGCGCTTGCCGCCGACATCACCATGCGGCTGTCCCACCAGTTCCCGCCCGCGCACCACTCGGCCAGGAACCTGGACCAGTTCGCCGCCGACGTGAAGGCGCTCTCCGGCGGCAAGGTCGAGGTGCAGATCTTCGGCGCCGCGCAGCTCTTCAAGCCCAACCAGCACCACACCGCGGTCGCCGGGGGCAAGATCGAGTCGGCGGCCATGCTCAGCTTCCAGTGGGGCGGCACCATCCCCGAGATGAGCGTGACGCTGATCCCCTACCTGATGTCGCGCGTGGAGCTGATGAAGAAGTTCGTCGGCTCGGACGCCGCGAAGCTGCTCGACGCCAAGATGGAGGCCAAGGGCGTGAAGAACATCGCCTGGCTGGTCGACGCCAACGACGGCATCTTCACCTCCGCCAAGCACCCGCTCGTGGTGCCGGCGGACTTCAAGGGCGTGAAGATCCGCGGCCTGAACAAGCTGTTCGACGCCGGGCTGGAGGCGATGGGCGCCTCCCCCTCGGCGATGCCCGGCTCGGAGGTCTACCAGGCGCTGCAGACCGGCGTGATCGACGCAGGCTTCACCGGCGTGCAGGCGGCCAACAGCCGCAAGTTCTACGAGGTGCAGAAGTTCGGCGTCGCCTCCTCGATCATCCTCGCCTACGACAACCTGGTGGTGAACCCCGAGTGGTGGGCGAAGCTGCCCGCCGACGCCCGCCGCGCCATCGAAGAGGCGGTGAAGAAGGCCGAGGCGCGCGCCATGCCCTCGAGCGACGAGATCCCCGCCGAGCGCATCACCGTGCTGCGGGAGAAGGGCATGAACGTCACCGTGCTCACCCCGGCCCAGGAAAAGGTCATGGCGGACGCGATGCAGCCCGCCGTGATCAAGGCCTTCCAGGAGTCGGGCCCGGACGCCGTGAAGCTGATCGAGATGCTGAAGAAGCTCTAAGGTGCGGGGCGCGCTGGCCGTCCTCGAGCGCGCGCTCGGCCGGCTGGTCGGCGCCGCCATGGCGCTCGCGGCCGCCAGCGTGCTGGCGAGCCTCGCGCTCATCGCCTGGGCGGTGGTCATGCGCTACGCGCTCAACCGCCCGCCGGTGTGGACCGACGACGTGGTGGGATTCCTGCTGGTCGTCATCGTGATGCTCGGCGCGGCGCAGTCCTTGCGCCGCGGCGAGCACATCGGCGTCGACATCCTGGTCGGGCGCCTTGGCCCGCGCGGCGCCCTGTGGGCGCAGGCCTGGTCCTCGCTCGCGGTGGCCGCCGTCTCGCTCATCCTGATCTTCAACGGCTGGCAGACGGCGATGTTTTCCAGGAAGCTCGGCGTGCTCACCGAGGGGCGCGTCGAGATCCCGGTGTTCTGGCTGCAGCTGCTGCTGCCGCTCGGCGGGCTGCTGATGCTGCTCGTCGCGCTGGAGGCGCTTGCGCGGCTCGCCGCGGGCGCGCCGCCCCTCGCGCGGCCCGTGCACCGCGAGGAGCTCGAATGACGGTCGCGCTGATCCTCGCCGGGCTGGTGCTGCTCCTTTTCACCGGGCTGCCCATCTTCGCGGGGCTCGCGCTCTTCGGCGGCGGGCTGCTGGTCGCCACGCAGGGGGGCCTGGGCTCGATCAGCGAGGTGATCTTCGGCGAGCTGAACCGCTACCTGCTGGTCGCGATCCCGCTCTTCGCGTTCATGGCGCACGTCATGATCCGCGGGCGGATCGTGGACGACCTGTACGACACCGCCTATACGCTGACGCGCCACCTGCCCGGCGGCGTGGGCATCGCCACGGTGCTCGCCTGCACCATCTTCGCGGCCATCTCGGGCTCGAGCGTCGCCACGGCCCTCACCATCGGCTCGGTGGCGATCCCGCAGATGATCCGCTTCGGCTACGAGCCCCGGATGGCCTACGGCGTGGTCGCGGCCGGCGGGACCCTCGGCATCCTCATCCCGCCCTCGGGGCCGATGGTGCTCTACGGCGTGGTCGCCGAAGCCTCGATCGGGGGCCTGTTCATGGCCGGCATCGTGCCGGGCCTCCTGATGGCGGGCGTCTTCGTCGCCTGGTGCATGGGCGCGAGCGCCCTCGGCGGGCGCGCGGCGCAGCGCGCGCCGCGCGCGTCGCTCGGCGAGATGGCCGCGGCGATCCGCAAGTCGCTGTGGGCGCTGTCGCTGCCGGTGTTCGTGCTGGGCGGCATGTACGCGGGCGTGTTCACGGCCACCGAGGCAGCGGCCGCGGGCGCGCTGCTCGCGCTCGTCGTGGCGATCGCCGTCTACCGCAGCCTCGGCTGGCGCGACGTCTGGGCCTCGGCGATCGACGCGAGCCGCACCTCGGCGATGCTCTTCATGATCCTCGCCGGCGCCTCGGTGCTCGGCTTCGTGCTCACCAAGATGCGCGTGCCGCACCAGATCGTCGAGGCCGTGGTGCAGACCGACATCGGCACGACGGGGTTCCTGGTCGCCATGATGGCGCTCATCCTCGTGCTCGGCATGTTCCTCGAGACGATCTCGATCATCCTCATCACCAC
>DASUFW010000277.1:0-2348 GCA_036274335.1 Burkholderiales bacterium
CAGCACGACCCCCTCACCGGCCTGCCCAACCGCATTTCCATGCAGCAGCGCCTGTCCCTGGCCATGGAGATCGCGAAGCGCAACCGCAAGAAGGTGGCGGTCATGCTCGTCGACCTCGACGGCTTCAAGACGATCAACGACTCGCGCGGCCACCGCGCCGGCGACCAGGCGCTCGTGCAGCTGGCCGCCCGGCTGCGCACCAGCGTGCGCGGCTCGGACACCGTCGCCCGCTATGGCGGCGACGAGTTCGTGATCCTCGCCGGCGAGCTGGACCGCGGCGCCGACGCCGGCATGATCGCCGAGAAGGTGACCGACATGGTGCAGGTGCCGCTCGCGCTGGAGGGCGGGCCGATCCGCGTTTCCTGCTCGATCGGCATCAGCGTGTTTCCGGACGACGGCGAGGATCCCGAGCAGCTGATCGCGCTCGCCGACAAGGCCATGTACGCCACGCGCTCGGCCGGCGGGCCGCGCTATGCCTTTGCCGCGCCGCCGGGCGCGGCCTAGAAGCTGGTCTTCGACTCGATCGTCAGCTGGTAGGCCTTGATGGTCGGATCGTGGTGCAGGGGAAAGGCCAGGTCGATGTGCAGCGTCTGGCCCCGGGCGCTCCGCGCACTGAGCAGGCGCAGGCCGAAACCCGCGTCGGCGTACCAGCGCACCTGGCCGCCGTTGTTGTCGTACGGCCCGCCCCAGGCGCGCCCCACGTCATAGAACACCGCGCCGCCGACGCGGATCAGCTGGAACGGGTACCAATCGCTGTAGAAGCGCTGCTCGGCCGTGAAGAGGACGCGGCGCTCCCCCAACCGGTAGTTGGTCGGATAGCCACGCAGCCCGGTCTCGCCGCCCAGCGAGAGGTAGTGGGCGTCGTCGGAGTAGTCCGTCGCGTCGCCCTGCAGGGCGAGGTACAGCAGCGCACCGTTCCTGCGGCGCTGATAGTAGGTCAGGCTGCCGCTGAGCAGCAGGTTGTCGCTCTCGCCGTTCCCGTATTCGCCGGAGAACCCGCCCGACGCGAGCAGCGTCTGGCTCTCCGAGAAGCGCAGTCCGCCGCTCAGGCCGGCGCCGTACTGCGTGACGGACTCGGTCGATCCCAGCCGGCGCAGCGACTGGCCGATGTCTGCATTGAACTGCATGCCGAGTTGCTGATACTCCGGCCGGCCGATGCTGTTCACGTTCTCCGTCTGCCGGTAGTCGTCCTGGACGACCTGGTAGTGGAAGTACGGCGTGTACAGGGTGCGATCTCCCGGCGGCGGGGCGGGGTCCAGGGGGTCGGTCGAGTAGTTCTCCTGCAGGTACCTCAGGCCCACGGTGAACCGGTGTGTCCAGCCGTCGATCAATCCCCGCGACCAGCCGCCCGACAGGTTGGCGGATTCCGCGACGCGCTGAAAACGGCCGATGGGACTTCCGTCCGCGTATCGGGTGAGGAAGCGGCTGTCCTTGAAGGCGGACAGGTCGCCCGCCCAGCGCGCGTCGAGGTGGTAGAAGGGGCGCGTCACGGTGAAGCCCTGGGCGCTTCCTTCGGAGAACGTCGAATGCGTGTATCCGAGGATCGTATGGCCGTCCATGGCGTACGGGTAGTTCAGGTCGACGTTGACGGCGCGGCGCGACCCGCCGGCCGTGCTGACCTCGGAGGTCGCCTGCGTGCCGATGCCCAGGCTGATACCCGTGCCGAGCAGGTTCCGGTCGCCGATCTTGACCGAGCCGGTGGTCGTGCCGCCCGCATAGCTCGCGCCACCGCCCAGCTCGAGCGACCAGGTATCGCGCGTCACCACCTCGAGGTCGACGACGCCGTCGTGGAGCGCGACGGGCCGGATGTGGACCTCGTACAGGTAGGAGTTGCCGCGCAGCAGCCGCTCGGTTTCCTGGATCTTCTGCACGCTGAGGCGCTCGCCTGAGTGAAAGAGCAGCTGCCCGCGGATCACCCCGGGGTGCGTCTGCACGTGCAGGTTGTTGGCCAGCCGGAACAGCCAGTTGTCCTCCTTCGGGTCGCTCAGGTCGAAGACGTCTTGCGTAACGACCCGGATCTCTCCGATCACGACGCCGGCGCCTTCGAGTTCCTCGAGCGAGGGCAGCGGCGCCTGCGCGATGGCCGCGGCGGCAAGGGCCGCCAGCAGCACGCCGACCAGGACGCGCAGAATCAAGCCGCCAGCCGTCAGCGCGGCGCGAGCCGCGACGCCGCCCAGGCCAGGTCGACGTTGCCGCCGGAGAGCACTACCCCGACCTTGCGGCCGCGCGCGTCGAGCTTGCGCTCGAGCAGCGCGCTGGCGGCGAGCGCGCCGGTCGGCTCCACCACGAGCTTCATGCGCTCCCACAGCAGCGCCATTGCCCGCAGCAGCTCGTCGTCGGTCACGGTG
>DASUFW010000278.1:0-1969 GCA_036274335.1 Burkholderiales bacterium
ATTCGGGTTGGCTGGCTGCGCGGGCCTTGAGAGCCCGCTGGCTGGCTACGCGCGACGCGAATGCCGCGCGGAGGAGACAGTATCAGTAATGCGAACGACTCGCAACAACTAGCTTTCCAGAAACGGAACAAGCCTCTGGAGCACTTCCTGCGGCGCTTCCTCGGCGAGGTAGTGGCCGGAATCGACCGCGCTGCCGGTGACCTCCGCTGCGCAGTACTGCCGCCAGACGGCGAGGGCGTCGTACCAGGCCTGGATCTTCGCCTTGCGGCCCCACAGGACGAGGAGCGGGCAGCGGATCTTCTCGCCCGCGGCGCGGCTCGCGCGGTCGTGCTCGAGGTCGATCGAGGCCGCGGCGCGGTAGTCCTCGCACATGCCGCGGATCATCTCCGGGCTGTGGATGGCGCTCAGGTAATCGGCGAGCGCCTCGCGCGCGAAGAAGTCGGGGGGCTTGGGCTCGCGCGAGGTGTGCGCGCGCCACCAGGCGTCGGGCGCGGCGCTGATCACGTTCTCGGGAAAGGGATGCGGCTGCGCGAACCAGAACCAGTGGTAGTAGCCGAGCGCGAAGCTCATGTCGGCGCGCTCGAAGTGCTCCAGGGTCGGGATGATGTCGAGCAGCGCGAGCTTCTTCACCCGCGTCGGATGGTCGAGCGCGAGGCGATGTGCGACGCGCGCCCCGCGGTCATGCGCGACGACCTGGAAGCTCTCGTGGCCGAGGCGCGCCATCAGCTCGACCATGTCCTTCGCCATCTCTCGCTTGGCGTAGGGCGCGTGGTCGGCGGTGGCGGGCGGCTTGAACGAGCCGCCGTAGCCGCGCAGGTCGGGGCAGACGACCGAATACCGCTTCGCGAGCGCGGGGGCCACCTTGTGCCACATGGCGTGCGTCTGCGGGTTGCCGTGCAGGAGCAGGAGCGGCGGTCCGTCGCCGCCGCGGCGCAGGCGCAGCTCGCCGCCCGGCACGGCCACGCGCTCGAGTACGAAACCGGGAAAGAACATGCGCGCAGTCTAGCGCCCCGGCCCCGCCCGGACTTGGCACAATGCGGAACTGCCGGCCCCGGGGAGGGGTCGATGAGCCAGCCAGCCGCGCAGCCCAATCCGTATGCCGCACCGAAGGCTCCGGTCCAGGATGCCGACGGGCCGGGCGGGCCCGCGCCGGCGCTGTGGAACCCGAACGCCGCGGCCAACTGGAGCCTGCTGTTCACGCCCGCCTTCGGCGCCTACCTGCACATGGCGAACTGGCGCGCGATCGGCGACCCGGCGCGCGCGAAGTCATCGAAGACCTGGTTCGTCGTGGCGCTCGTCCTGCTGGTGTTGATCGTGCTGATCGGCGCCGTGGCCCCCGAGACGCAGGCCGCCGACATCGCCAGCCGCGGGATCGGGTTTGGCTATCTGCTCGCGTGGTACGGCATCTCCGCGCGCCCGCAGGCGAAGTACGTGAAGGAGCGCTGGGGCAAGGACTATCCGCGCCGGGGCTGGGGCAAGCCGCTGATGATCGCGATCGTGGCCTACGCGGCGTTCATCGTCGTCGCCATCGCCGTCGCCTATCTCGCCCTGCGCGCGCAGAGCGTCCGCTAGAATCGGGGTGGACAAGGCAAGGAGGACGTCATGATGAACCGCGAAGAGTACGTGCAGAAGCTGAAGGCGCAGCTCGACCAGTGGAACGCCGAGGCGCAGAAGTGGGAGCAGAAGGCGAAGGGCGCCCAGGCCGGCATGAAGGCGGAGTACGAGAAGCACCTCGCGCACCTCAACAGCCAGCGCGACCAGGCGATGTACCAGATGAAGCTGCTGCAGAACGCCTCGCAGGACGCCTGGCAGGACATGATGAAGGGCGCCGACCAGGCGTGGAAGAGCATGCACGAGGCGTTCGAGCGGGCGAGGTCGCACTTCGAGAAGAAATGAGCGCGTTCGACCTCGCCGGGAAGGTCGCGCTCGTCACGGGAGGCAACGGCGGCATCGGCCTCGGCATGGCCGA
>DASUFW010000279.1:0-10327 GCA_036274335.1 Burkholderiales bacterium
AAGCGCCTGCCCTATGTCGCCGAGCTCGGCTTCGACGTGCTCTACCTGCCGCCGATCCACCCGATCGGGCGCGACAAGCGCAAGGGCAAGAACAACGCGGTGGGCGCGGCGCCGGACGACGTCGGCAGCCCCTGGGCCATCGGCGCGAAGGAAGGCGGGCACAAGGCGATCCATCCCGACCTCGGGACGCTCGAGGACTTCCGCACGCTGGTCAAGGCGGCCGCGAAGCACGGCATCGAGCTCGCGCTCGACATCGCCTACCAGTGCGCGCCCGACCATCCGTACGTCAAGGAGCACCCCGACTGGTTCCGCAAGCGCCCCGACGGCTCGGTGCAGTACGCCGAGAACCCGCCCAAGAAGTACCAGGACATCTACCCCTTCGACTTCGAGTCCGCCGACTGGCAGGCGCTGTGGGCCGAACTCAAAAGCGTGCTCGATTTCTGGATCGGCGAGGGCGTGAAGATCTTCCGCGTCGACAACCCGCACACCAAGGCCTTTCCGTTCTGGGAATGGGCGATCGGCGAGGTGCAGCGCGCGCACCCCGAGGTGATCTTCCTCGCCGAGGCGTTCACGCGCCCGAAGGTGATGCACCGCCTCGCCAAGCTCGGCTACACGCAGTCCTACACCTACTTCGCCTGGCGCAACTCCAAGCAGGAGCTGACCGAATACTTCACCGAGCTCGCGCAAGGCCCCGGGCGCGAGTACTTCCGCCCCAACGTGTGGCCGAACACGCCCGACATCCTGACCGAGGCGCTGCAGGTCGGCGGGCGCGCGGTGTTCATGCAGCGCGTCGCGCTCGCGGCGACGCTCGCGGCGAGCTACGGGATCTACGGCCCGGCCTACGAGCTGATGGAACACAAGCCGCGCGAGCCGGGCAGCGAGGAGTACCTCGACTCGGAGAAGTACCAGCTGCGGCACTGGGACCTCGCGCGCGCCGACAGCCTGCGCGGCTACATCGCGGCGCTGAACCGCATCCGCCGCGAGAACCCGGCGCTGCAGGCCGACCACCGCCTGCGCTTCTTCCCGACCGACAACGACCAGCTGATCGCCTACGGCAAGCAGTCGGAGGACGGCGCGAACGTGATCGTCTGCGTGGTCAACCTCAACCCCCATCACACGCACGCGGGCTGGGTCGAGCTCGACCTCGGCTGGCTCGGCATCGAGCCCGACCAGCCCTTCCAGGTCCATGACCTGCTCTCCGGGGCGCGCTACCTGTGGACCGGGCCGCGCAACTACGCGCAGCTCGACCCGCAGCGCTCGCCCGCGCACGTGTTCCGCGTGCGCCGGCGCCTGCACCGCGAGCAGGACTTCGACTACTTCCTCTAGGCCGCCGTGAACGCCCCCGACGCCGCCACCTCGCCCGCCGTCGCCCAGACGGCGGCGGCCGGCGACCCGCAGTGGTACAAGGACGCGGTCGTCTACCAGCTGCACGTCAAGGCGTTCTACGACTCCAACGGCGACGGCCTGGGCGACTTCCGCGGGCTGACGGAGAAGCTCGACTACGTGCGCGACCTGGGCGTCAACACGATCTGGCTGCTGCCCTTCTACCCGTCGCCGCTCAAGGACGACGGCTACGACGTCGCCGACTACCAGGAAGTGAACGCGCAGTACGGCAACGCCGAGGACTTCCGCCGCTTCGTCGAGGAGGCGCACAAGCGAAGCCTGCGCGTGATCACCGAGCTGATCGTCAACCACACCTCGGACGCCCACCCCTGGTTCCAGGCGGCGCGCCGCGCCCCCAAGGGCTCGCCCGAGCGCGAGTTCTACGTGTGGAGCGACGACGACCAGAAGTACAAGGGCACGCGCATCATCTTCACCGACACCGAGCAGTCCAACTGGACCTGGGACCCGCTGGCCAAGCAGTACTTCTGGCACCGCTTCTTCTCGCACCAGCCCGACCTCAACTTCGACAACCCGCAGGTGCTGGAGGCGGTGCTGAAGGTCATGGAGTACTGGTGCGGCCTGGGCGTGGACGGGTTCCGGCTGGACGCGATCCCCTACCTGGTCGAGCGCGAGGGCACCTCGAACGAGAACCTGCCGGAGACGCATGAGGTCATCAAGAAGATCCGCGCGGCGCTCGACGCGCGCTACCCCGGCAAGCTGCTGCTCGCCGAGGCCAACCAGTGGCCCGAGGACGTGCGCGAGTACTTCGGCGACGCCGATGAGTGCCACATGGCGTACCACTTCCCGCTCATGCCGCGCATGTACATGGCGATCGCGCAGGAGGACCGCCACCCGGTGGTGGAGATCATGCAGCAGACGCCGGAGATTCCCGACACCTGCCAGTGGGCCATCTTCCTCCGGAACCACGACGAGCTGACGCTCGAGATGGTGACCAGCAAGGAGCGCGACTACATGTACCGCACCTATGCGGCGGACACGCGGGCGCGCATCAACCTGGGGATCCGGCGGCGGCTCGCGCCGCTGCTCGAGAACGACATCGACCGCATCAAGCTGATGAACAGCCTGCTGCTCACCATGCCCGGCTCGCCGATCATCTACTACGGCGACGAGATCGGCATGGGCGACAACATCTACCTGGGCGACCGCAACGGCGTGCGTACCCCGATGCAGTGGAGCCCGGACCGCAACGCCGGCTTTTCGCGCGCCGATCCGCAGCGCCTGTACCTGCCGCCGATCATGGACCCGATCTACGGCTTCGAGGCGGTCAACGTCGAGGCGCAGACGCGCGAGCCGAACTCGCTGCTCAACTGGATGCGGCGCCTGCTGGCGGTGCGCAAGACCAGCCAGGCCTTCGGCCGCGGGCGGCTGCAGTTCCTGCGCGCCGGCAACCGCAAGGTGCTTGCCTACGTGCGCGAGTACGGCGAGGAAGTCGTGCTGGTGGTGGCCAACCTCGGGCGCACCGCGCAGCCCGTCGAGCTCGACCTCAAGCGCTTCAAGGGCCGCGTGCCGGTCGAGCTGATGGGGCGCACCGCGTTCCCGCCGATCGGCGAGCTGCCCTACCTGCTCACGCTGCCGGGCTGCGGCTTCTACTGGTTCCGGCTCGCCACCGACGCGCCCGCGCCCGTCTGGCACGCCGACGTGCTGTCGCGCGAGGACCTGCCGATCCTGGTGCTGTTCGACGGCTGGACCAGCTTCTTCCGCGACCGGGTGGTCCCCTGGCGCATCAAGATGGCGATCAAGACGCGCGAGCACTTCGAGACGCAGGTGCTGCCCGCCTGGCTCGGGGCACAGCGCTGGTACGCGGCCAAGGGCGACCCCGAGGCGCGCGTGCGCCTGGCCGAGTGGGCGCTGTGGGAGACCCCGGCGCGCGCCAGCTACATGCTCGCGCTGCTCGACGTGGACTCGGGCGGCGAGACGCTGCGCTTCTTCGCGCCGCTCGGCCTCGCCTGGGAGGACCGGGAGGAGGATCGCGTCAAGGCGCTCGGCACCGCAGCGGTCGCCAAGGTGCGCCAGCAGGCGAGCGTCGGCCTGATGGCCGACGCGCTCGCCGACGAGAGCTTCGTGCGCGCGGTGGTGCAGGCCATCGGCGAAAGCCAGGAAGTGAAGGGCGCCGGTGGCACGCTGCGCTTCACGCCGACCGCGGCGTTCGCCGAGATCGCCCACGAGGACGTCAACCTGCTGCCGGTCGGGCGGCCCAAGGCGCAGAGCAGCAACACCGTGGTGACGCTGGGCGAGCGGCTGTTCCTGAAGGGCTACCGGCGCGTGCGCCCGGGCATCAACCCCGAATTCGAGGTCGGCCGCCACCTGACGGAGAAGCTGAAGTTCCCGAACTGCGTGCCGGTGGCGGGCGCCGTGGAGTACGCCGCCGCGGACGGCACGCAGCTGACCCTCGCGCTGCTGCAGGCCTATGTGTCCAACCAGGGCGACGGCTGGAGCCTGACGGTCGACACCCTGGAGCGCTTCCTCGAGGAGCGGCGCGCCTCGCCCGCGCCCCCCGACGCGCACGGCGTGTATCTCTCGCTCGTGCACACGCTCGGCACGCGTACGGGCGAGCTGCACCGGGCGCTCTGCACGCGCACGGGCGATCCCGCCTTCGATCCCGAGCCGGTGGCGGAGGCCGACCTCGAGCGCTGGAAGGCGGCGGTGCGCGCCGAGGCGACCGGCACGCTCGACCTGCTCGCGGCGCGCCGCGGCCAGATGACCGCGCCGGCGCGCGACGACGCGGCCGAGCTGGTCGATCGCCGCAAGCGGCTGCTGTCGCGCATCGAGCACGTGCGCCTGCCGCGCGGCTCGACCCTCAAGTGCCGCTACCACGGCGACTACCACCTCGGCCAGGTGCTGCTCAACAAGCTGGATTTCCTCATCATCGACTTCGAGGGCGAGCCGGCGCGCAGCTTCGAGGAGCGGCGCGCCAAGCACTCGCCGCTGAAGGACGTCGCCGGCATGCTGCGCTCGTTCAACTACGCGCGCTGGACGGCGCTGCGGCAGGCGCTCGAGGGGCATGCCGACTACGAGCGCCTGGCGCCGCACGCCGAGGACTGGGAGGCGCGCGTGCGGCGCGCCTTCCTCGGCGCCTACGACGAGGCGATGCGCGGCAGCGGCCTGTACCAGGACTTCGAGGACGTGGAGGCGCTGATGCAGCTCTTCGAGCTGGAAAAGGCGCTCTACGAGCTGCGCTACGAGCTCTACAACCGCCCGGGCTGGGTCGGGATTCCGCTGGCCGGGATCCTGGCGCTCTCGGATTAGCCACACCGGAGGCTGCCATGGACATCAACACCAAACTCGAGCCGCTGCGCGACATCGCCCGGCGCGTCTACGACTACCTGCCGAACATCGCCGTCGCGCTCGGCTGGGTCGTCGTCTTCCTGGTGCTCGCGCGCATCGCGCGCTTCGCGGTCCGGCGCGGCCTGCGCGCCATCAACGTCCACGTGGTCACCGAGCGCGCCGGGCTGGACGGCTTTCTCAAGCGCGGCGGCCTCGAGAGCGACACCATCGACATCTTCGCCATGATCGTGTACTGGCTGCTCATCGTCGTCGGCCTGCTGCTCGCCTTCGACGTGCTCGGGCTGGACACCGTGCGCGACCTGCTGCGGCAGATCGTGCAGTACGTGCCGAGCCTCGCGGCCGCGCTCGTGATCCTCACGCTGGGCGCCTACTTCGCCATGTTCGTCGGCAACACCATCGCCGCCTACTTCCGCGGCGTCGGCACGCGCGACGCCGAGCTGATCGGCCGGCTGGCGCAGTACGTCGTGATCGCCTTCGTCGTGCTGATGGCGCTCGAGCAGCTGGGCCTCGGCGGCGAGATCATCAAGCACAGCTTCCTCATCCTGCTCGGCGGCGTGGTGCTCGCGCTGGCGCTCGCGTTCGGCATCGGCGGCCAGAAGTGGGCGGCGAACCTGCTCGAGCGGTGGTGGCCGAGCGGCCGCGACTGATGGCCGAGCCCCCGCCGTTCTCGGCCGTCTGGCGCGGCTCGCCGACCCCGCTCGGCGCGAGCTGGGACGGCGAAGGGGTCAATTTCGCGCTGTTCTCGGAGCACGCGGAGAAGGTCGAGCTGTGCCTGTTCGACGCGAATGGCAGGCGCGAGCGGCAGCGCATCGTGCTGCGCGAGCGCACCGACAACGTCTGGCATTGCTACCTGCCCGACGCGCGGCCGAGCCAGCTCTACGCGTACCGCGTGCACGGCCCCTACCGCCCGCAGGACGGCCACCGCTTCAATCCCGCGAAGCTGCTCGTGGATCCCTACGCGCGCGAGATCGCGGGCGAGCTGCGCTGGAACGACGCGCTGTTCGGCTACCCGGTGGGCGGCAAGCGCGAGGACCTCGGCGCGGACCGGCGCGACAGCGCCCCGTACCTGCCCAAGTGCCGCGTCGTCGACGGCGCGTTCACGTGGGAGGGCGACCGCCGGCCCGAGATTCCCTGGCATGACATGGTGATCTACGAGCTGCACGTGCGCGGCTTCACCCGGCGCCACCCGGGCGTGCCGGAAGGCCAGCGCGGCACCTACGCGGCGCTGTCCTCCGCGCCGGTCGTCGAGTACCTGCGGCGGCTCGGCGTCACCAGCGTCGAGCTGATGCCGGTGCACGCCTTCATCGACGACCGGCGCCTGGTGGACATGGGCCTGCGCAACTACTGGGGCTACAACACCCTGGGCTTCTTCGCGCCGGAGCCGCGCTACAGCGCGAGCGGCAGCTCGAAGGAATTCAAGACCATGGTCAAGCGCCTGCACTCGGCGGGCATCGAGGTGCTGATCGACGTGGTCTACAACCACAGCTGCGAGGGCAACCAGCTCGGCCCCACGCTCGCCTTCCGCGGGGTGGACAATGCCTCCTACTACCGGCTGGTGCCGGAAGACCGGCGCCATTACCTCGACTTCACCGGCTGCGGCAACACGCTCAACCTCGAGCATCCGCGCGTGCTGCAGCTGGTGATGGACTCGCTGCGCTACTGGGTCGAGGAGATGCACGTGGACGGCTTCCGCTTCGACCTCGCGCCGGCGCTGGCGCGCGAAGGGCGCGGCGTCGAGCCGCTCGGCGGCTTCTTCACCGTGGTGCGCCAGGACCCGGTGCTCAGCCGCGTGAAGCTGATCGCCGAGCCCTGGGACGTCGGCGAAGGCGGCTACCAGGTCGGCAACTTCCCGCTCGGCTGGGCCGAGTGGAACGACCGCTACCGCAACGGCATGCGCGCCTACTGGAAGGGCGACGGCGGCCAGATCGGCGAGTTCGCGCGGCGCCTGACGGGCTCCTCCGACCTGTACGGCCGCACCGGCCGGCGGCCGTTCGCGAGCGTCAATTTCGTGACCGCGCACGACGGCTTCACGCTGCACGACCTCGTCTCCTACAACGAGAAGCACAACCTCGCCAACGGCGAGGACAACCGCGACGGCCACAACGAGAACCTGTCGTGGAACTGCGGCGTCGAGGGCCCGACCGACGACCCCGGCATCGTCGCGCTGCGCGAGCGCCAGAAGCGCAATTTCCTCGCCACGCTGCTGCTGTCGCAGGGCGTGCCGATGCTGCTCGCGGGCGACGAGCGGGGGCACGGCCAGCAGGGCAACAACAACGCCTACTGCCAGGACAACGAGCTGAGCTGGCTCGACTGGACCGAGACGCCGGAGCGCACCGGGCTGCTCGAGTTCACGCGCCTGCTGATCGGCCTGCGCCGCTCGCACCGCGTGTTCCGGCGGCGCGACTTCTTCGCCGGCCAGGCGCTGCACGGCGCGGAGGCGAAGGACATCCACTGGCTCAAGCCCGACGGCAGCGAGATGACCGACGAGGAGTGGGAAAGCGACCAGGCGCGCTCGCTGGCGGTGCTGCTCAACGGGGGCGACCTCGGCGAGCGCGACCGCTTCGGCATGCCAGCGCGCGACGACGACTTCCTGATCCTGTTCAACGCACACGACACCGAGGTCGAGTTCCGCATCCCCGCGCTGGGCGACGGACCGTGGCACGCGGTGCTCGACACCTGGTTCGACCTGCTGCAGACGCCGACCGAGCGCTACTCGCCCGAGCGCCCTTATGTGCTCGGCGCCCGCGGGCTCGCGCTGCTCACGCGCCCGGCGCCCGCCGCGGCATGAGGCACGCCTTCGACATGCCCTTCGGCGCGGCGCCGCGGGGTGAAGGCGCGTTCCATTTCCGTTTCTGGGCGCCCGGCGAGGCGCGCATCACGCTCGAGACCGAGAGCGTCACCGCGCCCATGCAGCGCCACGCCAACGGCTGGCACGTGGGCACCGTCCCCGCGCGCGCGGGGGAGACCTACCGCTACCGCCTGTCCGACGGCGTGCTGGTGCCCGACCCCGCGTCGCGCTTCAACCCCGAGGACGTGCACGGCCCGAGCGAGCTGATCGATCCACGCGGCTACGAGTGGCAGCAGGCCGGCTGGCGCGGCCGGCCGTGGGCCGAAGCGGTGGTGTACGAGATGCACGTCGGCGCGTTCACCCCCGAAGGGACGTTCGCGGCGGCGCGCGGCCGCCTCGCCGGGCTCGCCGAGCTGGGCGTGACGGCGATCGAGCTGATGCCGGTCGCCGACTTCGCCGGCGCCCGCAACTGGGGATACGACGGCGTGCTGCCCTTCGCGCCCGACGCGAGCTACGGCCGGCCCGAGGACCTCAAGGCGCTGGTGGACGAGGCGCACCGCCTCGGCCTCATGGTGCTGCTCGACGTCGTCTACAACCACTTCGGCCCGGACGGGAACTACCTGCACGCCTACTGCCCGCAGTTCTTCAACCCCGAGCGCGCCACGCCGTGGGGCGACGCGATCAACTTCGACGGGCCCGAGAGCTTCACCGTGCGCGCCTTCTACCGGTCCAATGCGCTCTACTGGCTCGAGGAGTACCAGCTGGACGGCCTGCGCCTGGATGCGGTGCACGCCCTCCACGACGACTCGCGCACGCACATCGTCGACGAGATCGCCGCCGCGGTGCGCGCCGGCCCGGGCCGGCGCCGCCACGTGCACCTGGTGCTGGAAAACGAGCGTAACGACGCGCGCTTCCCGTCGAAAGACAGGCTGCGGCAGTGGAACGATCCCCTGCACCATGCGCTGCACGTGCGCCTCACCGGGGAATCCGACGGCTACTACGCGCCCTTCGCCGCCGCGCCCCTCGAGCGCCTCGGCGAGTCGCTCGCCGCGCCGGCCGGCCTGCCCCCGGGCAGCTTCGTCGCCTTCCTGCAAAACCACGACCAGGTCGGCAACCGCGCGCACGGCGAGCGGCTGCACGCGCTCGCCGACGCCGGGCGCGAGCGCGCGGCGCTCGCCTGCGTGCTGCTCTCGCCGCAGGTGCCGATGCTGTTCATGGGCGAGGAATGGGCGGCCTCGACGCCGTTCCTGTACTTCTGCGACTTCGGCGGCGAGCTGGCGAAGGCCGTGCGCGAAGGCCGGCGCACCGAGTTCGCGCGCTTCGCGGCCTTCGCCGACGCCAAGGCCCGCGCGCGCATTCCCGACCCCAACGACCCGGCCACCTTCCGCCGCAGCAAGCTCGCCTGGGCCGAGCGCAGCCGCGGCGCGCACGCCGAGCGGCTGGCGCTGGTGCGCGAGCTGCTCGCGATCCGGCGCACCCAGCTGGTGCCGCGCCTCGCCGGCGCCCGCCGGGGCCAGGCGGAGATCGACGGCGCTGCCCTGCGCGTGCGCTGGCGCCTGGGCGACGGCGCGCTGCTCACGCTCGCGCTCGACGACGGCGTGAGCGCGCCCGGGGAGATGCTGTACCGCGCCGAAGGCGTCCAGGTGACGCTGCAGGCCCCATGAGCGACGACCTCGAAGCCCGCTGCGCCGCGCTCGGCATCGCGCCCCGCTACGTGGACATCGAGGGCCGCACGCACGAGGTGCCGGCTGCCGCGCTGCGCGCGCTGCTCGAGGAGCTCGAGGATGCGCGCCCGGTGCCCGCCGGGTCGCCGCCCGCGGACGGCGCCTGCTGGCGGGCGCTTGCGCCCGGGCAGCGCGTCTGGGGACCGGCCGTGCAGCTCTATGCGCTGCGCTCGGCGCGCAACTGGGGCATCGGCGACTTCGCCGACCTCGCGTCGCTCGTCGATTGGGCCGCGGGACGCGGCGCGGCGCTGGTCGGGGTCAACCCCTTGCATGCGCTCTTCGCGCACGAGCCCATGCACTGCAGCCCGTACAGCCCGTCCACGCGGCTGTTCTGGAACACGCTCTACCTCGCCGTCGACCGGGTGCCGGACTTCGTCGAGTGCGAGGCGGCGCGCGCACGCGTGGGCGCGGCGGAGTTCCGCGCGCAGCTCGCGCGCCTGCGCGAATCGCCGCTGGTGGACTACCCGGGGGTGGCGGCCGCCAAGTCAGAGGTGCTGCATCTGCTGTACGCGCACTTCCGCGACCGGCACCTGGCGCAGGACACGCCGCGCGCCCGGGCCTTCGCGGCGTTCCGCCGCGAGCGCGGGGACGACCTGGCGCAGCATGCCGCCTGGGAGGCACGATCGGCGGGCAGCGCCGATGCCGGCTACTACGAGTACCTGCAGTGGCTGGCGGACGCGCAGATCGAAGAGGCCGCCGGGCGCGCACGCGCGCTCGGCATGCCGATCGGCCTGTACCTCGACGTGGCGGTCTCGGTGGATCGCGGCGGCTCGGAAGTGGCGGCCAACGCGGCGCTGTTCGCGCGCGGCGCGAGCCTCGGCGCCCCGCCCGACGATTTCAACCCGCGCGGGCAGGACTGGGGCCTGCCGCCGCCGCGCCCCGACCGCATGCGCGCGAGCGGCTATGCGCTGTTCCGGCGCACGCTGGCGGCCAACATGCGCCACGCAGGGGCGATCCGCATCGACCACGTCATGCAGCTGCAGCGCCTGTACTGGGTGCCGGCCGGATTCCCGGCCACCGAGGGCGCGTACGTCCGCTACCCCCTGGACGAGCTGGTCGCCGTGCTCGCCGAGGAGAGCCGGCGGCACCGCTGCATGGTGATCGGCGAGGACCTCGGCACGGTGGC
>DASUFW010000280.1:0-39304 GCA_036274335.1 Burkholderiales bacterium
CTCGCACTTCGAGACCGTCGGCCAGCACCTGCTCGGGCTCGAGGCGGACACGAGCTTTCTGTAGTCACTCCTGAGGAGCCGGGCGGTGAAGACCAGGGTCGGCATGGTGGGGCTGGGCATCATGGGTTCGCGCATGTGCGCAAACCTGGTGAAGGCGGGATTCGACGTGCACGCCTACGACGTGGACGCCGGCGCGCGGGCGCGCGCGAAGGAGGGTGGCGCGACCGTCAGCCCCGACTTGCGCACGCTGGCGGCGCGATCCGAGGTCGTGGTCCTCAGCCTGCCGGACGCAGGGCCGCTTCGCGCGGTGTGCACGGGCGAGTCAGGCTTGATAGCGCACCTGCCGAAAGGCGCGGTCGTATGCGACACGAGCACTGTGGATCCGGCGAGCGCGCGCGAGATGGCCACGCTCGCCGAGGCTTCAGGTGCTTCGTTCCTCGACTGTCCCGTGAGCGGCGGCCCTCCGGGGGCGCAGGCCGCGACGCTGACGATCATGGTGGGCGGCAAGGCCGGGGCGCTCGAACGTGCTCGCTCCGTTCTGGAGGCGATCGGCAAGAAGATCGTGCATTGCGGTGAGTCCGGCAGCGGCCAGGCGGCGAAGCTCGTCAACCAGGCGCTGGTCGCGGCGCATACGGTCGCTGCGATGGAAGCGCTGCTCGTGGGCCGCAAGGCCGGCCTCAGCCTGGATACGATGTACTCGATCCTGCAGACCAGCTCGGGGCGCAGCTGGATGCTCGAGAACCACCTCAGCTCGCACGCGCTCGCGGGCAAGTACGAGCCCGGCTTCGCGCTCGACCTGATGTTCAAGGACCTGCGCCTGTTCGTGGAGACCGCGACGCAGCTCCAGTCGCCGGCGCTGGTCGGCGCCGCCGTGCTGCAGATCTACAACGCGGCGCGCGCGGCCGGGAACGGCAAGCTCGACCAGACGGTGGTCGCGCGGGAACTGGAGCGGATGTCGGGCGCGACCCTCGGCGTGCTGGGTCGGCCCTGAATTGGTGGAGGCGGCGGGAATCGAACCCGCGTCCGCAAGCCCTCGGCAGTCAGGACTACATGCTTAGCCTGGTGATTTGAGCTTCGCCTTGTACACGCCCACCGGCAGGCTGGTACGCGGCTAGCCGCTTCGACGGATCCCCAAGGCCAAGCGGCCAGGCCCGGAGGAGAGGCTGATGTGAATGACGCTGCACTCCTTTTAGGGAGCCTGGCCCATCAGCAGACCAGTGCAGCGTCTAGCCGGTATTAGGCGGCTAGAGCGAAACGCTCGTCGTTGGCGTTTGTAGTGTTTCCAGATGGATTTACGAGGTCACTGGTCCTCGGCATGCCCTGCGCTGCGTCGCAACCCGCGTCGAAACCAGGTCGCCCCCGTTTCGCTGCGTGACGCATTATCCCACATGGGGTCCTAGAGCAAAGGAATCAAGTCCTGCGGCGCGTCGATGACCGCTTCGGCCTTCCACGAGCGCGGGCCGCCGCTCTCGGGATGGTGGTAGCCCCAGGCCACGGCGATCGCGCGCATGCCGGCGGCGAGCGCCGCCTGCACGTCGCGCAGGTCGTCGCCCAGGTAGGTACAGGCGGCGGGCGGGAGGCCGAGCGCCCCGGCGGCGTGCAGCAGCGGCGCCGGGTGCGGCTTGAGGTGCTCCGTCGTGTCCCCGCAGACGACGCAGGCGGGCGAGAGGCCGAGCGTCTCGACGATGCGGTCGGTGAAGCGCGTCGCCTTGTTGGTGACGATTCCCCAGGCGATGCCGCGGCGCCCGAGCTCGCCGAGCAGCTCGGGGATGCCGGGGAACAGGCGCGTGTCCACGCAGGTCCGCTCGCGATAGGCCTCTAGAAACGCGGTGCGCAGGGCGTCGTAGTCGGCCTCGCCGGGCTTGACGCCGAGGCCCGCGTGCACGAGCCCGCGCGCGCCCGCGGACGCGAAAGGCCGCAGCCGCTCGATCGGCACGGGCTCCAGGCCCCCGTCCTTGCGCAGGCGGTTGAGCGCCGCCGCGAGGTCGGGCGCGGTGTCGGCGAGCGTGCCGTCCAGGTCGAACAGGACCGCGCGCTCAGCCATCGCGCGCGGCCACGAGCAGGTAGTTGACGTCGCAGTCCCGCCCGAGCCGGTAGCGGCGCGTGAGCGGGTTGTAGGTCATGCCGGTCAGCTCGAGCGTGCGCAGGCCGGCGTCGCGGCACCAGCGCGAGAGCTCGGAGGGGCGGATGAAGCGCCTGTAGTCGTGCGTCCCCTTGGGCAGGAGCTTCAGCACGTACTCCGCGCCGATCACGGCGAACAGATACGACTTCGGGTTGCGGTTGATCGTCGAGAAGAACGCACGCCCGCCGGGGCGCAGCAGCCGCGCGCAGGCCGCCACCGCGCTCGCCGGGTCCGGCACGTGCTCGAGCATCTCCATGCAGGTCAGGACGTCGAAGCTCTCCGGCTGCGCCGCCGCGAAATCCTCGGCGGAGGCGCGCTCGTAGCGTACCTCCGCGCCGCTCTCCAGCAGGTGCAGCTGCGCCACCTTGAGCGGCTTCTCGGCCAGGTCGATGCCGGTCACGCGCGCGCCGCGCAGCGCCATCGCCTCGGCGAGGATGCCGCCGCCGCAGCCGACGTCCAGCACGTCCTTGCCGGCGAGCGGCGCGAGGCCGGCGATCCAGTCAAGCCGCAGCGGGTTGATCTCGTGCAGCGGCCGGAACTCGCCCGACGGGTCCCACCAGCGGTGGGCGAGGTCGCTGAATTTGGCGAGCTCGGCGGGGTCGGCGTTGGATGTCGTGCTTTGCATTTGCCTTTCAAAGAATCTCGTGATTTTTGGCGGCAAGATTCATGCCGCCAAAAATCACGAGACCATGGAAAACCGGTGGAGCACAGCGCCAATTCTAATCGCCTGCCCCACCCGCCCAAAAAAAAGCCCCGCCTCGGCGGGGCCTTCTCCCTCAGCCGCTCGCGCGGCCGGGACCTACTGCTTCTCGGTGCCGATCACCTCGAGCTCGACCCGCCGGTTCGGGTACAGGCAGTCGACCAGCGCCTTGCCCTTCAGCTTCGGGCAGGCCTTGACGGGCTGCGACTCGCCCTTGCCTTCGGTGTACACGCGGTTCGCCTCCAGGCCCTTGCCGACCAGGAACGCCTTCACGGCTTCGGCGCGGCGCACCGACAGCTTCTGGTTGTAGGCTTGCGAGCCGATCAGGTCGGTGTGGCCGATCGCGATCACGACTTCCAGGTTGATGCGCGCGATCTGCAGCGAGAGCGTGTCGAGCCGGTCCTTGAATTCCGGCTTGATCACCGACTTGTCGAAATCGAACAGCACGTCGGTCGCCAGCGTGACTTTCTTGGCAGCGGGCTTCGGCGCGGGCTTCGGAGCCGGCGCGGGGGCCGGCGCGGGCGCCGGGGCCGGGGCGGGCGTCGCGGGCGCCGGGGTGGGCGCGGGCGCGGGGGCCGGCTCTTCGGTGGTCGCGCATCCCACGAGGACGGTGAGCGCCAGAATCGCGGCGCCAAGGCCTGCGGATCGCAGTGTGGGGTAGATCATTCGGTTTCTCCCGTGGGGTTTCTGGTTGGGGGGGACAAAAATCCGGAGCGCCGGATAATGACCGTCAATTCAAGATTTTAGTCTGCCACAAGCCTGCTCGAGCTTGCAAGTCCGCAAGGTCGAGGCGGGTGGGCTCGCGATCGCGCAGCACGCGCTCGCCCGCGACCCACACATCGGTGACGTGCTCGCGCCCGCACGCGTATGCGAGGTGTGACACGACGTCGTAGACGGGCTGCAGCTCGACGCTGTCGAGCGCCAGGGCGGCCAGGTCGGCCGACTTTCCCGGCACGATCGAGCCGATGTGCGCGTCCAGGCCCAGCGCGATCGCGCCGTTCAGCGTCGCCGCGCGAAGCGCCGCGTGCGCCGGCATCGCTTCGGCGCTGCCGCCCGCGGCCTTGGCCACCAGCGCGGCGAGGCGCATCTCCTCGAGCAGGTCGAGCCGGTTGTTGCTGGCGGCGCCGTCGGTGCCCAGCGCCACGTTGACCCCCGCGGCCTGCAGCGCCGCCACCGGCGCGAAGCCGCTCGCGAGCTTCAGGTTCGACGACGGGCAGTGCGCGACGCTTGCCCGGTGCCTCGCCAGCAGTGCGATCTCCTCGGGCAGCAGGTGCACGGCGTGCACCGCGATCAGGTTCGGCCCCAGCAGCCCGAGCGCGTCGAGCCGCGCGAGCGGCCGCCGGCCGTGCTCGGCCTCGCCGCGCACGACTTCCTCGGCGGTCTCGTGCACGTGCACGTGCACCGGCAGCTCGAGCTCGGCGGCCAGCCGCCCCACGCGCCGGAAGGAATCGTCCGAGACCGTGTAGGGCGCGTGCGGCGCCAGGCAGAACGAGACGAGCGGATGCTCGCGCCACTGGTCGCGCAATGCGAGGCCCTTGGCCAGGTAGGCCTGCGGATCGGAGGCGTAGGCGGTGGGAAACTCGAGCACGATCAGCCCGAGCGCCGCGCGCAGGCCCGCCTGCTGCGCGGCCTCCAGCGCCGCCTCGGGATAGAAGTACATGTCGTTGAAGCACGTGATCCCGCCGCGCAGCATCTCGGCGCAGGCGAGGAGCGTCCCGTCGCGCACGAACTCGGGCGACACGAGCCGGCCTTCCACCGGCCAGATGTGCTCCTGCAGCCAGCGCATGAGGGGGAGGTCGTCCGCCAGGCCGCGCATCAGCGACATGGCGGCGTGCGTGTGCGCGTTCACCAGCCCCGGGATGAGCGCATGCCCCGGCAGGTCGACGCGCGCGTAGCCCGCGAAGCGCTGCGCACCCTCGGCGGCCGGCAGGACTGCCTCGATGCGGCCGTCGCGGACGGCGACCGCGTGGCGCTCGAGCACCGTGCCGGCCGGCTCGACCGGCACGACCCAGCGGGCGTTGATCAGCAGGTTCTCGCTCATGGCGGCGGCACAAACAAAAAGCCCCGCGTGGCGCGGGGCTTCGCGGTCGGACCCGGCCGCGCTAGCGCGACATGCCGAGGGCCTCGATCTCGGCGCGCCGGTTCGGCGCGAGGCAGGCGATGAGCGCCTTGCGGTCCTTCTGGTCGCACTGCACCCAGGGCAGCGAGGAGCCCGAATAGATCTTGCCGAACCCGGTGGTCTGGATCTTGGCGGCATCGGCGCCCTGCTTCACGAGGTAGGCCTTGACGGCCTCCGCGCGGCGCTCGGAGAGCTTCTGGTTGTACTGCACCGAGCCGATGCGGTCCGTGTAGCCGTTGACGTTGATGATGCGCAGGTCGCCGAATTCGCCGAAGCGCACCACCAGCTCGCGGTCGAGCGTGTCCTTCGCCTTCATGTCGAGCGCCGACTTGTCGAAGGCGAACAGCACGTGCGCGAACGCGCGCAGCTTCTGCGGCGCGGGCTTGGCCACCGGGGCGGGCGCCGGCGCGGGTGCCGGGGCCGGCGCGGGCGCCGGCGTCGCGGGCGCCGGCGTGGGCGCCGGTGCGGGCTGGGCCGGTTCTTCGGTCGTCGCGCAGCCCACCAGGGCCACGAGCGCGGCGATGCAAACGAGCGACGGTACGGTCCTCCTGATCATCGTTCTTCTCCTCGTACGGAATGCCCTGAATTTAAGCACAGCGAGGGGCCGAGGTGAAGGGGTCCGCATGCTAAAATTTCAAGCTCGAAACAGCGCCTTAAAACGGCCACTTTCCGCCTCACAACAAGAGCCGCAATGGAACCCTTCGCCAAGGAAACGCTCCCGGTCAGCCTCGAGGAGGAGATGCGCCGCTCGTACCTCGATTACGCGATGAGCGTGATCGTGGGGCGCGCGCTGCCGGACGTGCGCGACGGGCTGAAGCCGGTGCACCGGCGCGTGCTGTTCGCGATGCAGGAGGCCAACAACGTCTGGAACCGCCCCTACGTGAAATGCGCGCGCGTGGTCGGCGAGGTGCTGGGCAAGTACCACCCGCACGGCGATACGGCGACCTACGAGGCGCTGGTGCGCATGGCGCAGGACTTCTCCATGCGCTACATGCTGGTCGACGGGCAGGGCAATTTCGGCTCGATCGACGGCGACAACGCGGCGGCCTACCGCTATACGGAGTGCCGCCTCGCGAAGCTCACTTCCGAGATGCTGGCCGACATCGACCGGGAGACCGTCGATTTCGTGCCCAACTACGACGGCAAGGAGCAGGAGCCCGCGGTCCTGCCCACCAAGGTGCCCAACCTGCTGGTGAACGGCTCCTCGGGCATCGCGGTCGGCATGGCCACCAACATTCCGCCCCATAACCTGGGCGAGGTGGTGGACGCCTGCCTGCACCTGCTCGCGAACCCGGGCTGCGCCATCGAGGAGCTGATCAAGCTGATGCCCGCCCCGGACTTCCCGACCGCCGGCATCATCTTCGGGGTGTCCGGCGTGCACGAGGGCTACCGCACCGGGCGCGGCCGGGTCGTCATGCGCGCGCGCACGCACGTGGAGGACATGGACAAGGGCAACCGGCAGTCGATCGTGGTCGACGAGCTGCCCTACCAGGTGAACAAGAAGGCGCTGCTCGAGCGCATCGCCGAGCTGGTGAACGACAAGCGGATCGAAGGCATCTCGGACATCCGCGACGAGTCCGACAAGGACGGCATCCGCGTGGTGATCGAGCTGCGCCGCGGCGAGCTGCCCGAGGTGGTGCTCAACAACCTGTACAAGCAGACGCCGCTGCAGGACTCCTTCGGCATGAACATGGTCGCGCTGGTCGACGGCCAGCCCAAGCTGCTCAACCTGCTGCAGCTGCTGGAAGCCTTCATCTCGCACCGCCGCGAGGTGGTGACGCGGCGCACGGTCTTCGACCTGCGCAAGGCGCGCGAGCGCGGCCACGTGCTGGAGGGCCTGGCGGTGGCGCTCTCCAACGTCGACGAGGTGATCGCGCTCATCAAGCGCTCGCCCGCGCCCGCCGACGCCAAGCGCGAGCTGATGGGGCGCGCCTGGCCCTCGCCGCTGGTGCGCGAGCTGCTCGGCGGCGCGCCGGTGGAGCGCTACCGGCCGGAGGGCCTCGCGCCGGAATTCGGGCTGCGCGAGGACGGCTATCACCTGTCGGACGCGCAGGCGCAGGCGATCCTCGAGCTGCGCCTGCAGCGCCTCACGGGCCTGGAGCAGGACAAGATCCGCGACGAGTACCGCGAGGTGATGGCGCTGATCGCCGACCTGCTCGACATCCTGGAGAAGCCGGCGCGCATCACGGCGCTCATCGACGAGGAGCTGCACAAGCTCAAGGGCGACTTCGCCGACCCGCGGCGCACCGAGATCGTGACGGTGGCCGAGGACATCTCGATCGAGGACCTGATCGCGCCGCAGGACATGGTGGTCACGTTCTCGCACGGCGGCTACGTCAAGGCGCAGCCGCTCGCCGACTACCGCGCGCAGCGCCGCGGCGGGCGCGGGCGCGCGGCCACCTCCATGAAGGAGGACGACTTCATCGAGCGGCTGTTCGTCGCGCACTCGCACGACGTCCTGCTCTGTTTTTCCAGCCGCGGCATCCTCTACTGGCTGAAGGTGTTCGAGGTGCCGCAGGGCAGCCGCGCGGCGCGCGGCAAGCCGATCGTCAACGTCTTCCCGCTGCAGGAGGGCGAGAAGATCACGGCGGTGGTGCCGGTGAAGGAGTTCGACGAGAACCATTTCGTGCTGATGGCGACCGCGCGCGGCACGGTGAAGAAGACGCCGCTCGCCGAGTTCTCGCGGCCGCGCCCGAGCGGCATCATCGCGGTGACGCTGGAAGAAGGCGACTACCTCATCGGCGGCGTGCTCACCGACGGCAGCGCCGACGTGATGCTGTTTTCCTCGGAGGGCAAGGCGGTGCGCTTCGCCGAGGGCGAAGTGCGGCCGATGGGCCGGCAGGCGGCGGGCGTGCGCGGCATGCGCCTGCCCGAGGACCAGCGCGTGGTGTGCATGCTGGTGGCCGGCGACGAGACCCGCTCGGTGCTCACGGCCACGGCCAAGGGATTCGGCAAGCGCACGCCGATCGCCGAGTACACCAAGCACGGGCGCGGCGGGCAGGGCCTGATCGCGATCCAGGCCTCCGAGCGCAACGGCCCGCTGGTCGGCGCGGTACTGGTGGACGACAGCGACCAGGTCATGCTGATCTCGACGGGCGGCGTGCTGATCCGCATGGCGGTCGCGCAGATCCGCGAGCAGGGGCGCTCGACGCAGGGCGTCACGCTCATCAACCTCGACGAGGGCGAGAAGCTGGCCGGCATGGAGCGCATCGAGGAGAAGGACGAGGAAGGCGGCAACGGGAACGGCAACGGCAGCGGCAGCGAACACGACGAGGGCAACGGCGGCGACGCGCCGCTCGCCGGGGACGAGCCGCCGGCGCCGGGCCCGACCGTGCACTGATGCAGCGCCTGCACAACTTCAGCGCCGGTCCGGCGATGCTGCCGGCCGAGGTGCTGTCGCGCGCCGGCGACGAGATGCTCGACTGGCACGGCAGCGGCATGGGCGTGATGGAGATGAGCCATCGCGGCAAGGAATTCACGCAGATCGCCGCCGAGGCCGAGTCCGACCTGCGCGGGCTGCTCGGGGTTCCCGCAGGCTACAAGGTGCTGTTCCTGCAGGGCGGCGCGACGCTGCAGTTCGCACAGGTGCCGATGAACCTGCTGCGCGGAAAGCGCGCGGCCGACTACGTGGTCACCGGCGAGTGGTCGAAGAAGGCAGTGAAGGAGGCGAAGGCCTTCTGCGACGTCGGCATCGCCGCGAGCTCCGAGGACCGCAAGTTCGCCTACGCCCCGCGCGACTGGAAGGTGCGCCCGGACGCGGCCTACGTCCACTACTGCTCCAACGAGACCATCGGCGGCGTCGAGTTCCACTGGATCCCGGACACGGGCGACGTGCCGCTGGTCGCCGACGCGTCCTCGCACTTCCTGTCGCGGCCGCTCGACGTGTCGAAGTTCGGCCTGATCTACGCCGGCGCGCAGAAGAACGCCGGGCCGGCCGGGCTGACGATCGTGCTGGTGCGCGAGGACCTGACCGGGCAGGCGGCGAAGGGCACGCCGACCGTGATGGACTACAAGCTGCAGGCCGACGCCGACTCGATGCTCAACACGCCCGCGACCTACTCTCTCTATGTTGCCGGGCTGGTGTTCAAGTGGCTCAAGCAGCTCGGGGGGCTCGCGGAGATCGAGCGGCGCAACGTCGCCAAGGCGAGGCTGCTCTACGAGGCGATCGACGCGGGCTTCTACACGAACCCGGTCGACCCGGCGGACCGCTCGCGCATGAACGTGCCGTTCCGGCTGCCCGACGAGCGGCTCGACGCGCCGTTCCTCGAGGGCGCCGAGGCACGCGGGATGGTGCAGCTGAAGGGCCATCGCGCGGTCGGCGGCATGCGCGCCTCGATCTACAACGCCATGCCGCTGGAAGGCGTGCAGCAGCTGGCCGCGTATATGCGCGAGTTTGCCGCTGCACATGGCTGAGCCCCGCGAGAAGCTCGAGGTCCTGGTCCTCAACCAGGTCTCGGCCGCCGGCCTGCAGCGCCTCGACGCGCAGCACTACGCGCTGGTCCAGGAGTCGGCCGATCCCGATGCGGTGCTGGTGCGCTCGGCCGACCTGCATCGCCGGTCGTTCGGCGGGCGCCTGAAGGCCGTCGCGCGCGCCGGCGCAGGTACCAACAACATCCCGGTGCCGGCGATGAGCGCACGCGGCATCCCCGTATTCAACGCGCCGGGGGCGAACGCCAACGCGGTGAAGGAGCTGGTGCTCGCGGGCATCCTCATCGCGGCGCGCAACCTCGCGCCGGCGCTCGACTTCGTGCGCGCGCTCGACCGGTCCGCGCCCGACCTCGACAAGCGCGTCGAGGACGGCAAGAAGGCCTTCGCCGGCGGCGAGCTGCCCGGCCAGACGATCGGCGTCATCGGCCTCGGGAAGATCGGCAGCCTGGTCGCGGACGCGGCCATCCGCCTGGGCATGCAGGTGATCGGCTACGACCCGGACATCACGGTGGAGGGCGCCTGGGGCCTGCCCTCGCAGGTGCGGCGGGCGACCTCGGTCGAGGAGCTGTTGCGCGCGAGCCGCTTCGTCACGGTGCACGTGCCGCTGGTCGAGCGCACCCGCCACCTGCTCGGCGCGCGCAACCTCGGGCTGCTGCGGCCGGACGCGATCGTGCTCAACTTCTCCCGCGAAGGCGTGGTCGAGGACGCGGCGGTGCTCGCCGCGCTCGCGGCGAACAAGCTGCACGCCTACGTGACCGATTTCCCCACGGCGGCGCTGATCGGCGCGCCGGGCGTGGTGGCGCTGCCGCACCTGGGGGCCTCGACCGGCGAGGCCGAGGAGAACTCGGCGGTCATGGTGGTCGACCAGCTGCGCGACTACCTCGAGCACGGCAACCTGCGCAACGCGGTCAACTTCCCCGAGGCGGTGATGGCGCGCGAGGCGCCCTACCGCCTGGCGATCGCCAATGCCAACGTGCCCGACATGCTGGCGCGCATCTCGCACGCCATGGGCGAGCGCGGCATCAACATCCACAATATGCTGAACAAGTCGCGCGGCGAGCTGGCCTACACCCTGGTCGACGTGGACAGCCCGGTCCCGGAGGCGGCGGTCGCGGCGCTGCGCGGCATCGACGGCGTGCTCGCGGTCAGATATCTTCCGCTCGGGCGATGAGCGAGGACATCGAAAAGCTGCGGGCGCGGATCGACGCGCTGGACGACGAGCTGGTGTCGCTCGTGCAGAAGCGCGCGCGCCTGGCGCAGGAGATCGGCGGCCTGAAGGGCGGCGCGCCCGCCTACCGGCCGGAGCGCGAGGCCCAGGTGCTGCGGCGGATCGCGGCGCAGGCGCAGGCGCCGCTCAGCGCGGCCGCGCTGGGCGCGATCTTCCGCGAGGTCATCTCGGCCTGCCGCGGGCTGGAGCAGGCCATCCGCGTGGCCTACCTCGGTCCGGCGGGAACGTTCAGCGAGCAGGCGGTGCGCCGGCATTTCGGCGCCGCGGTCGAGGCCGAGTCGCTGCCGAGCGTGGACGAGGTGTTCCGGCGCTGCGAGTCGGGCGAGGCGCAGTTCGCCGTGGTGCCGGTGGAGAATTCGACCGAGGGCGTGGTGGGCCGCACCCTCGACCTGCTGCTGGTCACGCCGCTGAAGATCTGCGGCGAGGTGGAGCTGCGCGTGCAGCAGAACCTGATGGCGAAGCAGGGCGACGCGGCCGCCGTGAAGCGCGTGTACTCGCACGCCCAGTCGCTCGCCCAGTGCAACGCCTGGCTGAACCGCCACCTGCCGGGCGCCGAGCGCGTGCCGGTGGCCTCCAACGCGGAGGCCGCGGAGCGCGCGAGCCGCGAGCCGGGGACCGGCGCGATCGCCGGCGAGGCGGCCGCCGCGCGCTTCGGGCTGCAGCTGCTGGCGCGCGGCATCGAGGACGATCCCAACAACACCACGCGCTTCCTCGTGCTCGGGGCGCTGGAGGCGGTGCCCAGCGGCCGCGACCGGACCTCGCTCGTCCTGTCGGTCGAGAACCGGCCGGGCGCGGTGCACGCGCTGCTCACGCCGATCGCCGAGGCCGGCGTCAGCATGACGCGCATCGAGTCCCGCCCGGCGCGCGCCATGCGCAGCGCCCTGTGGGAGTACGTCTTCTACATCGACCTCGAAGGACACCAGCGCGAGGCGGCGGTGGCCGCCGCGATCGAGGCGCTGCGCCGCAAGGCGCCCTTCCTGAAGGTGCTGGGCTCCTACCCGGCCGCGGGCGACCGATAATCGGACGGCATGAACCTGGACCCCTGCGAAATCTCCCCCTCGTACGTGCGCTCGATCGCGCCGTACCAGCCCGGCAAGCCGATCTCGGAGCTCGCGCGCGAGATGGGCCTGAAGGAGGAGAGCATCATCAAGCTCGCCTCCAACGAGAACCCGCGCGGCGTCGGGCCGCGCACGCGCGCGGCGATCGAGGCGGCGCTCGCCGACGTGGCGCGCTATCCGGACGGCAATGGGCACGAGCTGAAGACGGCGCTCGCGGCGCGCTACGGCGTCGACATGGCGCAGATCGTCCTCGGCAACGGGTCGAACGACGTGCTCGAGCTGGTGGCGCTCGCCTTCCTCGGACCGGGCCGCGCCGCCGTGTACTCGCAGCACGCCTTCGCCGTGTACCCGCTCGCCACGCAGGCGCGCGGCGCGCGCGGGATCGCGGTGCCCGCCCGGAACTTCGGGCACGACCTGGAGGCGATGGCGGCCGCCGTGGACGCCGATACGAGCGTCCTGTGGATCGCGAACCCGAACAACCCGACGGGTACGCACGCCGCGCCGGAGGCGCTCGAAGCCCTGGTGCGGCGCGTGCCCGAGCGGGTCATCGTGGTGATCGACGAGGCCTACAACGAATACCTCCCGCCCGAGCTGCGCGCGGAGACGGCCCGCTGGATCAAGCGCCATCCGAACCTGATCGTGACGCGCACGTTCTCGAAGGCCTACGGCCTCGCGGGGCTGCGGGTCGGCTACGCGCTCGCGCACGGCTCGGTCGCGGACGTCATGAACCGCGTGCGCCAGCCGTTCAACGTCAACAGCGTCGCGCTGGCGGCGGCGACTGCGGCGCTCGGCGACATGGAATTCGTCGCGCGCAGCTACGCCGGGAACCTGCAGGGGCTGCGCCAGCTGCGCGAAGGCGCCGAGCGGCTCGGCCTCGAGTACATCCCGTCGTTCGGCAACTTCCTGACGATCCGCGTCGGCAAGGCGCAGGAGGTGTTCAAGCGCCTGCTGCGGCGCGGGGTCATCGTGCGCCCGGTCGGCGGACCGTACGAGCTGCCCGAGCACCTGCGCGTCACGGTCGGCACGGAAGCCGAGAACGAGCGCTTCCTCGCCGCGCTGGCGGCCAGCCTCAAGGACTGATGCGCTTCGCGAAAGTCGCCGTCATCGGCGTCGGGCTGATCGGCGGCTCGTTCTCGCTGGCGCTCAAGGCCGCGCGGCTCGCCGGCGCAGTGGCCGGCGCCGGCCGCGGGGCGGCCAACCTCAAGCTGGCGCTCGAGCAGGGCGTGATCGACTCGATCGCGCCCGACGCGGCCGAGGCGGCGAAGGACGCGGACCTGGTGCTGGTGGCGGCGCCGGTCGCGCAATTCGCCGGCATCTTCTCGGCCATCGCGCCCGTGCTCAAGCCCGGCGCGCTGGTCACGGACGCGGGCAGCACCAAGCGCGACGTCGTGGCCGCCGCGCGCGCGGCCCTGGGCGCAAGGCTCGCCCAGTTCGTGCCCGCGCATCCGATCGCGGGCGCCGAGCGCAGCGGCGCAGCTGCGGCCAGCGCGGAGCTGTTCAAGGGCCGGCGCGTCGTGCTTGCGCCGCTCGCCGAGAACGCGCCCGACGCCATCGAGGCGGTCGAGGGCGCCTGGGCCGCCTGCGGCGCCCGGGTCACCCGCATGTCCCCGGAGGAGCACGACGCGGTGCTGGCAGCCGTAAGCCACCTGCCGCACCTGCTCGCCTACGCGCTGGTGCATGAGGTGGCCGGCCGCGACGACGCGGCCCAGCTGTTCGGCTACGCGGCGGGCGGCTTCCGGGACTTCACGCGCATCGCTTCCAGCCACCCGGAGATGTGGCGCGACATCTGCGTTGCGAACCGCGACGCGCTGCTCGCCGAGCTCGAGCGCTTCCAGGCCAAGCTCGAGGCGCTGCGCCCGCTGGTCGCGCAAGGCGACGGCGCGGCGCTCGAGCGGCTGTTCGCCGAGGCGCGCGGCGCGCGCAACCGCTGGCTGGCCGGCGAATACGAATGACATCCCTCGCGCTCGGTCCGCTCGCGCGTGCCGCCGGCACGGTGCGGCTGCCCGGCTCGAAGAGCATCTCCAACCGCGTGCTGCTGCTCGCGGCGCTGTGCGAGCAACCCACCGAGATCGGCGGCCTGCTCGACGCCGACGACACGCGCGTCATGCGCGCGGCGCTCGACCAGCTCGGCCGCCCGATCCGTCCGTCGCAGGCCGAGCTGTTTCTCGGCAACGCCGGCACCGCCTTCCGTCCGCTCACCGCGGTGCTCGCGGTGCTCGGCGGGGAGTACCGGCTCTCGGGCGTGGCGCGCATGCACGAGCGCCCGATCGGCGACCTGGTGGACGCGCTGCGTGCGCTCGGCGCGCGCATCGACTACCTCGGCGCGCAAGGCTACCCCCCGCTCGCGATCGGCCGGGGAAGCATCGCGGCGGGGCAGACGGTGCGCGTGCGCGGCGACGTGTCCTCGCAGTACCTGAGCGCGCTGCTGATGGCGCTGCCGCTCGCCGGCGGCGGCACGATCGAGGTGACGGGAGACCTCATCTCCAGGCCGTACGTGGAGATCACGCTCAACCTCATGCGCCGCTTCGGCGTGGCGGTCGCGCGCGAAGGCTGGGCGAGCTTCCGCGTGCCCGGCGCGGCCTACCGCTCGCCGGGGAAGATCCTGGTCGAAGGCGACGCCTCCAACGCGTCCTACTTCCTCGCGGCCGGCGCGGTGGGCGGCGGGCCGGTGCGCGTCGAGGGCGTCGGGCGCGGCAGCATCCAGGGCGATGTCCGGTTCTGCGAGGTGCTCGAAGCGATGGGCGCGCGCGTGGCGATGGGCGGGGACTGGATTGAGGCGAGCGGCCGCGCGCCGCTTCGCGCGTTCGATCTCGATCTGAACCACATCCCGGACGCGGCCATGACCGCAGCCGCGCTCGCGCTGTTCGCGGACGGGCCGTGCACGGTGCGCAACATCGCCAGCTGGCGCGTGAAGGAGACCGACCGCATCGCCGCGCTGGCCACCGAGCTCGGCAAGCTCGGCGCGCGGGCAGAGGCGGGGCCGGATTTCCTGCGGGTCACGCCGGGCCGCCTGCGCGACGGCGTGGCGGTGGACACCTACGACGACCATCGCATGGCGATGAGCCTGTCGCTCGCCGCACTCGGTGGGGTTCGCCTGTGCATCAACGACCCCGACTGCGTCGCCAAGACCTTCCCGGATTACTTCGCCGCGCTGGCGCGCGTCACCGGATGAACGTACCGGTCGTCGCGATCGACGGGCCTTCGGCGGTCGGCAAGGGGGCCGTGGCTCAGCTCGTCGCCCAGGCGCTGGGCTTCCACTGCCTGGAAAGCGGTGCCTTGTACCGCCTGGTGGCACTCGCCGGCCCGGGAGACCCGGCCCGGACCGCATCCGCCATGCGAGTCGAGTTTCGGGGCGGAAGAATATATTTGTCGGATCAAGATGTTACGGACAAACTGCGGGCTGAGGCGGTTGGAGTGATGGCCTCGGAAGTCGCCCAGCAGCCCGCCGTCCGCGAAGCGCTCCTGAAGCGCCAGCGGGCGTTCCGCCGGCCCCCGGGCCTGGTGGCCGAAGGGCGCGACATGGGCTCGGTGGTGTTCCCCGATGCGACCCTCAAAGTGTTCCTGACCGCCACCCCGCAGGTCAGGGCCCGGCGACGGTATAAGCAGTTGATAGACAAAGGAATCGATGCTAATCTGCACGCCCTTTCCCGCGACCTGGAGCAGCGCGATGCGCGCGACGCGGCCCGGAAGGTGGCGCCCCTGGCGCCGGCCCCGGACGCACGGCTCCTGGACACCTCGGAGAAGCCGCTCGACGAAGTCGTGGGCGTGATTCTCGGCTGGTGCAGGGAGAGGCAACTGGGTGGACGGCCCGCCTGAGCGGCCCGTCCGTATTGCAAACTGACCCGTGCGCCCCCCTGGGGAACGCGGCTGAAAGAGGTTTTTCCTTTTCATGGCAAGCATTTCCCCCGCAGTGCAGAAGTCCGCTTCCAACCCGTCCGCCGAATCGTTCGCCGCCCTTTTTGAAGAGAGCCTCACGCGCAAGGAAATGCGCGTGGGCGAGGTCATCACCGCCGAGGTGGTGCGCGTCGACCCGAACTACGTGGTGGTCAACGCGGGCCTCAAATCCGAATCCGTGATCGCGGCCGAGGAGTTCAAGAACGACGCCGGCGAGGTGGACGTCAAGCCCGGCGACTTCGTGTCGGTGTCGATCGAGGCGCTGGAGGACGGCTACGGGGAAACCCGGCTGTCCCGCGACAAGGCCAAGCGCATGGCCGCCTGGCTCGAGCTCGAGCAGTCGCTCGAGAAGGGCGAGAAGATCGAGGGCGTCATCACCGGCAAGGTGAAGGGCGGCCTCACCGTGATGACCAAGGGCATCCGCGCCTTCCTGCCCGGGTCGCTGGTCGACCTGCGGCCGGTGAAGGACACCACGCCCTACGAAGGCAAGACCATGGAGTTCAAGGTCATCAAGCTCGACCGCAAGCGGAACAACGTGGTCGTGTCGCGCCGCGCGGTGCTCGAGGCGAGCGCCGGCGCCGAGCGCGAGGCGCTGCTCTCCAGCCTGCAGGAAGGCGCGGTGGTGAAGGGCATCGTCAAGAACATCACCGACTACGGCGCCTTCGTGGACCTGGGCGGCATCGACGGCCTGCTGCACATCACCGACCTGGCCTGGCGCCGGGTCAAGCACCCCTCCGAGGTGCTCTCGGTCGGCGACGAGATCACCGCCAAGGTGCTCAAGTTCGACGCCGAGAAGAACCGCGTGTCGCTGGGTCTCAAGCAGCTGGGCGAGGACCCCTGGGTCGGCATCTCGCGCCGCTACCCGCAGGGCACGCGCCTGTTCGGCAAGGTCACCAACCTCACCGACTACGGCGCGTTCGTCGAGGTCGAGGCGGGCATCGAGGGCCTGGTGCACGTCTCGGAGATGGACTGGACCAACAAGAACGTGCATCCCACCAAGGTGGTGCAGGTCGGCGACGAGGTCGAGGTGATGATCCTCGAGATCGACGAGGAGCGCCGCCGCATCTCGCTCGGCATGAAGCAGTGCAAGCCCAATCCCTGGGAGGATTTCGCGCGCGAGTACAAGAAGGGCGACCGCGTGAAGGGCCAGATCAAGTCGATCACCGACTTCGGCGTGTTCGTCGGGCTGCCGGGCGGCATCGACGGCCTGGTGCACCTGTCGGACCTGTCGTGGTCGGCGGCGGGCGAGGAGGCGGTCAAGAACTTCAAGAAGGGCGAGGAGGCCGAGGCGGTGGTGCTGTCGATCGACGTCGAGCGCGAGCGGATCTCGCTCGGCATCAAGCAGCTCGAGGGCGACCCGTTCACGAACTTCATCGCCAGCCACGACAAGAACAGCGTGGTGCAGGGCGCGGTGAAGTCGGTGGACGCCAAGGGCGCGGTGGTGACGCTCGCCGACGGCATCGAGGGCTACCTGCGCGCCTCCGAGTTCTCGCGCGACCGCCTCGAGGACCTGCGCACGGCGCTCAAGGAAGGCGACGGCGTCAGCGCCATGATCATCAACGTGGACCGCAAGAACCGCTCGATCAACCTGTCGGTCAAGGCGAAGGACATGGCGGAGGAGACCGACGCCATGAAGCAGCTGCGCACCGAGAACGCGGCGAGCGCCGCGGGCTCGACCAACCTGGGGGCGCTGCTGCGGGCCAAGCTCGACAAGGGCGGCTCCAACCCGCAGTAGGCGGACCGGAACGGACACCGAGGGGGATCGGCGTGCCATGACGAAGTCCGAACTGATCGCGCGGCTGGCGCAGCGCTATCCGCAGCTGGTGGCGAAGGACGCGGAATACGCGGTAAAGATGATCCTCGACGCGATGACCCAGGCGCTGCTCTCGGGCCATCGCATCGAGATCCGCGGCTTCGGCAGCTTCGGCCTGAACTATCGCCCGCCGCGCGTCGGGCGCAACCCGAAGTCCGGCGAGAAGGTGCACGTGCCCGAGAAATACGTCCCGCACTTCAAGGCGGGCAAGGAGCTGCGCGAGCGCGTGGACTCGGCGGTGGAGGCCGCCGAGCGGGCGCAGGCGGCGCAGTAGGCCCGGGGCGCAACCCCCGGCCGCCGGCATGCGCCTCGTCACCTGGACGATCCGGATAGCGCTCTTCGTCCTGCTGCTGGCGTTCGCGGCGCGCAACACCGCGCCGGCGACCCTGAAGTTCTACTTCGACTGGGCGTGGGACGCGCCGCTCATCGTGCTGCTGCTCGCATTCTTCGCCGGCGGCGCGGTGTTCGGCCTGCTGGCGGCGCTGGGCGCGCTGCTGCGCCAGCGCCGCGAGATCGGCCGCCTGCGCCGCGAGTCGCGCAGCCGCCCGCCGGCCCAGGACTCGCCCGTCCTCCCGCCGCCGCCCGCGGAGGGCTGATGGAGTTCGAGTACTGGTGGCTGCTGGCGCTGCCGCTCTTCTTCGGCCTGGGCTGGCTCGCGGCGCGCATCGACATCCGGCACCTCGTGTCGGAATCCCGCGCGCTGCCCCGTTCGTACTTCAAGGGACTCAACTTCCTGCTGAACGAGCAGCCCGACAAGGCGATCGAGTCGTTCATCGAGGTCGTCAAGGTCGACCCGGAGACGGTCGAGCTGCATTTCGCGCTCGGCAGCCTGTTCCGCCGCCGCGGCGAGTATGACCGTGCGATCCGCATGCACCAGAACCTGGTCGACCGGCCCGACCTCGGCGCGGAGCAGAAGTCGGCGGCGCTGTTCGCGCTGGCGCAGGACTACCTCAAGGCGGGCATCCTCGACCGCGCCGAGGCGCTGTTCGAGCGCCTGGCCGACGGGCCGCAGGCCGTGGAGGCGCGCCGCCACCTGCTCGACATCTTCCAGCAGGAGAAGGACTGGGCGCGCGCCATCGAGATGGCGAGGCGCCTGCAGCGCGAATCGGGCGAGTCGCGCTCGAAGGAGATCTCGCAGTTCCTGTGCGAGCAGGCGGCCACCGAGGCCACGCACTCGCGCCCGGAGGCGGCGCGCGCGCAGCTCGAGGAAGCGCTCGAGGAGAACCGCAAGTCGGTGCGCGCCAGCGTCGCGCTCGGCGACCTCGAGCGCACGGCGGGCAACCTCGATCGCGCGATCGCGCACTGGCAGCGCGTGGAGTCGCAGGACCCCGCGTACCTCGCGCTGGTCGCGCAGCGCCTGCTGGAGGCGTATCGCGGGGTCGGCCGCACGGAGGAGGGCCTGACGCTGATCGCGGGCTACCTGGAGCGCTATCCGTCGCTCGACCTGCTCGATACCGTGTTCCAGACCACGCTCGAGTTCAAGGGCGCGGACGCCGCCTACCGTCTCGTGCGCGACGAGCTGCGGCGCAACCCGACCCTGCTCGGCGTGGACCGCCTGCTGGAGGCGCAGATCATCGGCGACACCCATCCCGAGCGCCGCCGCGACCTCGAGCTGCTGCGCAACCTGGTGCACAACCACACGCGGCGCCTCGCACGCTACCGCTGCGAGGAGTGCGGCTTCAAGGCGCGGCAGTTCTACTGGCACTGCCCGGCCTGCGGCGGCTGGGAAAGCTACCCGCCGCGCCGCACGGAGGAGTTCGAGCTCGCGCCATGAACCTCACGGTCATCGGCACGGGCTACGTGGGCCTGGTCGCGGGCGCCTGCCTCGCGGACGTGGGCAACCACGTCCTGTGCGTCGACGTCGACGCCGCCAAGGTGGCGCAGCTGGAGGCGGGCGGCATCCCGATCTTCGAGCCGGGGCTCGAGCCGATCGTCGCGCGCAACCGGCGCGCGGGGCGGCTCGCGTTCACGACCGACGTGCCGGCGAGCGTCGCGCACGGCGTCCTGCAGCTGATCGCCGTGGGCACGCCGCCCGACGAGGACGGCTCGGCCGACCTGCAGCACGTGCTGGCGGCGGCGCGCGCCGTCGGCCGGCACATGGACGGCTACCGCGTCGTGGTGACCAAGTCGACCGTGCCGGTCGGCACCGCCGACAAGGTGCGCGCGGCCATCCTCGGCGAGCTTGCCAAGCGCGGCGTGCAGCACGAGTTCAGCGTGGTCTCGAACCCCGAGTTCCTGAAGGAGGGCGCCGCGGTCGAGGACTTCATGCGCCCGGACCGCATCGTGGTCGGCACCGACGACGCCCGGGCGGCGGGCCTGCTGCGCGAGCTGTACGCGCCGTTCCAGCGCAACCACGAGCGCATCCTGATGATGGGCGTGCGCTCGGCCGAGCTCACCAAGTACGCGGCCAACGCCATGCTCGCGACGCGCATCTCCTTCATGAACGAGCTCGCCAACCTCGCCGAGCGGCTCGGCGCGGACATCGAGGCGGTGCGCCAGGGCATCGGCGCGGACCCGAGGATCGGCTACCACTTCCTGTACGCGGGCGCGGGCTTCGGCGGGTCGTGCTTTCCGAAGGACGTCTCGGCGCTGCAGCGCACCGCGCAGGAAGCGGGCCTGCCGCTGCGGCTGCTGGGCGCAGTGTCGGCCGTCAACGTGTCGCAGAAGCACGTGCTCGGCGACAAGATCCGCGCGCGCTTCGGCGAGCGCCTGAGCGGGCGCCGCTTCGCCGTCTGGGGCCTCGCGTTCAAGCCGAACACGGACGACCTGCGCGAGGCGGCCAGCCGCGTGCTGATCTCGGACCTGCTGGCGGCGGGCGCCTCGGTGCGCGCCTACGATCCGGTGGCGGGCGAGGCGGCGCGCCGCCTGTACGCCGACGAGCCGCGCGTACAGGTCATCGACACCGCCGCCCAGGCGCTGGAAGGCTGCGACGCGCTTGCCATCGTCACCGAGTGGCGCGAGTTCCGCAGCCCGGATTTCGCCGCGCTGCGCGCCGCGCTGGGCACGCCGGTGATCTTCGACGGCCGCAACCTGTACGATCCCGCCGTGGTCAAGGCGCAGGGCTTCGAATACTTTCCGATCGGGCGGCATCCGTGAAGCCGCCGCGCACCGAGGGCGCGCGCGTCCTGGTGGTCGGCGACGTGATGCTGGACCGCTACTGGTACGGGGACGCGACGCGCATCTCGCCCGAGGCGCCGGTCCCCGTGGTCCTCTGGCAGCGGGAGGAGGAGCGCCTGGGCGGGGCGGCGAACGTGGCGCGCAACTGCGCGGCGCTCGGCGCACCGACGCACCTCCTGTCGGTCACCGGCCGCGACGAGGCGGGCGAGCGCCTGGCGCGGCTGCTGCGCGAGGAGCGGGTGCGGGCCAGCCTGCGGCGCGACGCCTCGATCCGCACCACGCAGAAGCTGCGCATCGTGCACCGCAAGCAGCAGCTCCTGCGCGTGGACATGGAGACGCCGCCCTCGCGCGAGGTGCTCGCCTCCAAGCTCGCGGACTTCCGCAAGGCGCTGCCCGAGTGCGACGTGGTGCTGCTGTCGGACTACGGGAAGGGGGGCCTCGCCCACGTGGCGACCATGATTCGCGAGGGGCGCCGTGCCGGCAAGCGCGTGCTGGTCGACCCCAAGGGCGACGACTACTCGCGCTACCGCGGCGCGAGCATGGTGACGCCGAACCTCAAGGAGCTCGAGGACGTGGTCGGGCGCTGGAAGGACGAGCGCGACCTGGCCGCGCGCGCGCAGGCGCTGCGCGCGAAGCTGCGCCTGGACGCGCTGCTGCTGACGCGCGGCGAGGACGGCATGACGCTGTTTCGCCCCGGGCGCGCGGTGCGCATCCGCGGCGAGCGGCGCGAGGTCGCCGACGTCACCGGCGCCGGCGACACCGTGATCGCGGTGCTGGCGGTGATGCTGGCCGCGGGGGAGGGCCTCGAGTCCGCCGCGCGGCTGGCCAACCGGGCGGGCGGAATCAAGGTCACCAAGTTCGGCACCGCCGTGGTGACCCGGGAAGAGCTGTTCGGAGGTCCATGATGCACATCGTCACCGGCGCCGCCGGCTTCATCGGCTCGCGGCTGGTCGCGGGCCTGAACCGCGCCGGCATCACCGAGATCCTCGCGGTCGACAACCTCGAGAACGTGAACAAGGTGCCGAACCTCGCCGCCTGCGAGATCGAGGACTACCTCGACAAGCGCGAGTTCCTCGCGCGCCTGGAGGCCGGCCAGTTCGACGGCAGTGTCGAGGCGGTGCTGCACCAGGGCGCCTGCTCCGACACCATGGCCTCCGACGGGCGCTACGTGATGGAGAACAACTACCGCTACTCGCGCGCGCTGCTCGACTGGTGCCAGGAGGAGGAGGTGCCGCTGCTCTACGCCTCCTCGGCCTCGGTGTACGGCTCGGGCGAGGCGGGTTTCCGCGAGGCCCGGGAGTGCGAGCATCCGCTCAACGTCTACGCCTACTCCAAGTTCCTCTTCGACCAGTATGTGCGGCGGGTCCTGCCGGGAAGCGCGGCGCAGATCGTCGGCCTGCGCTACTTCAACGTGTACGGCCCGAACGAAGCGCACAAGGGCCGCATGGCCTCGGTGGCCATGCACGCCTGGAACCAGCTCGCGGCCGAGGGCCGCGTGAAGCTCTTCCAGGGCTCGGGCGGCTACGGCGACGGCGAGCAGCGGCGCGACTTCATCCACGTGGACGACGCAGTGCGCGTCAACCTGCATTTCCTCGAGCACCGCGCCCGCTCCGGCATCTTCAACTGCGGGACCGGGCGGGCGCAGACCTTCAACGAGCTCGCGGCCGCCGTGATCAACGCGGCGCGCGGCACGCGCGCCGCGCCCGCCGAGCTCGCGGCGCAGAAGCTGATCGAATACATCCCGTTCCCGGCGCAGCTCGCCGGCCGCTACCAGAGCTTCACCGAGGCCGATCTGTCGAAATTGCGCGCGGCGGGCTACACGGCCGAGTTCATGGACGTGGCGGCCGGGGTGGCGGCCTACGTCAAGGAGCGGCTGGCGGCGTGAAGGAAGGCATGCGCAGGAGCATCGAGCAGTTCATCGGCGAGACGCCGCTCGTGCGGCTGCAGCGGCTGCCCGGCGAGGAGAGCCGGCGCCGCGGCAACGTGATCCTCGCCAAGCTGGAGGGCAACAACCCGGCGGGCTCGGTGAAGGACCGTCCCGCCATCTCCATGGTGCGGCGCGCCGAGGAGCGGGGGACGATCCGCAAGGGCGACACGCTGATCGAGCCCACCTCCGGGAATACGGGCATCGCGCTCGCCATGGCCGCCGCGATCCGCGGCTTCCGCATGGTCCTCATCATGCCCGAGCACCTGTCGGTCGAGCGGCGGCAGACCATGCGCGCGTTCGGCGCCGAGATCATCCTCACGCCCCAGTCGGGCGGCATGGAGGGCGCCCGCGACCTGGCCGAGAAGATGGTGCGCGAGGGCAAGGGCATCATGCTCGACCAGTTCGCCAACCCGGACAACCCGCTCGCGCACTACGAGACCACCGGTCCCGAGATCTGGCGCGACACGGACGGCAGGCTGACCCATTTCGTTTCCTCGATGGGCACCACCGGCACCATCATGGGCTGCTCGCGCTACTTCAAGGAGCAGAATCCGAAGATCCAGGTGATCGGCTGCCAGCCGGCCGAGGGCGCGCAGATCCCCGGCATCCGCAAGTGGCCGGAGGCCTACCTGCCGAAGATCTACGACAAGGCGCGCGTCGACCGCCTGGAGTACGTCGGCCAGGCCGACGCGGAGGAGATGACCCGGCGCCTCGCGAGCGAGGAGGGGATCTTCGGCGGGATATCGTCCGGCGGCGCGGTGGCGGTAGCGCTGCGCGTTGCCGCGGAGCTGCGCAACGCGGTGATCGTCACGATCATCTGCGACCGCGGCGATCGCTACCTCTCGACCGGCGTGTTTCCCGACTAGTCAAAGGATAAAATATGGCAGGCGGCCCAGCCTCTTCAATGAAGATCATCGGCATCGTGTTGGTCGTGCTCGGCCTCGGGCTCGCGTTCTGGGGCTATCGGATGTCGGGCGGCATGGGTGCACAGATCAGCCAGGCCGTGACCGGATCACCCAGCGACCGGATCATGATCTACTACATCGGCGGTGCGGCCAGCCTTCTCGTCGGCCTGTACCTGCTCTTCAAGAAATAGGACCGGAGGCGCTATGGATCTCACTGGAATTCTCATCTTCCTGGCGATCGGCGCGCTGGCGGGCTGGCTGGCCGGGCAGATCATGAAGGGACGAGGGTTCGGCCTGGTCGGCAACATCGTCGTCGGCATCGTCGGCGCCGTGCTGGGCGGCATCCTGTTCGGCCTGTTCGGCATCAGCGCGGGCGGCCTCATCGGCTCGATCGTGGCCGCGACGGTCGGCGCGATCGTGCTGCTGTACGTCGTCGGGCTGGTCAACAAGCGCTGAGCCGACGCCTCGATCGGGCGAGATGACGCCGATCCTCGCCTTTGACATCGAAACCGTGCCCGACTGCGCGGGCATCCGGCGCCTGCACGACCTGCCGGACGCGCTGCCCGACGCCGAGGTCGCCGAGATCGCCTTCCAGCGGCGGCGCACCCAGACCGGCAGCGACTTCCTGCCGCCCCACCTGCAGCGCGTGGCGGTCATCTCCTGCGTGCTGCGCGAGGCCGAGGGCGTGAAGGTGTTCTCGATCGGCGAGCCCGAGGCCGCGGAAAAGGACGCCCTCCAGCGCTTCTTCGACGGCGTCGAGAAGCTCGTGCCGCAGCTCGTCTCCTGGAACGGCGGCGGCTTCGACCTGCCGGTGCTCAACTACCGGGCGCTGCTGCACGGCGTCGCGGCCCCGAAATTCTGGGACCAGGGCGAGGACGACCGCGACTTCCGCTTCAACAGCTACGTCGGCCGCTACCACGCGCGCCACCTCGACCTGATGGACGTGCTGGCGATGTACCAGCCGCGCAACAACGCGCCGCTCGACGAGGTCGCGCAGCTCGCCGGCCTGCCGGGCAAGATCGGCATCGGCGGCGCGGGCGTGTGGCCCGCCTACCGCGAGGGGCGCATCGCCGAGATCCGCCACTACTGCGAGGCGGACACCGCCAACACGTACCTCCTCTACCTGCGCTTCCAGAAGCTGCGCGGTGCGCTCACCGGCGAGCAGCACGCGAAGGAGTGCGCACTGCTGCGCGCGGCGCTCGAGAAGCTGAAGGTTCCGCACTGGCGCGAGTTCCTCGACCGCTGGTCCGCCTGAACGTCCGGGCGCTCGACGCCGGCGGTCACGGCATCGCGCGCAACGACGAGGGCAAGGTGGTGTTCGTCGACGGCGCGCTCGCCGGCGAGGTGGTCGAGGCGCGCCCGCAGCGCTCGAAGCCCAAGTTCGACACGGCGCGCGTCGAGCGCATCCTCAAGTCCTCCAGCGGCCGCCGCGCGCCGCGCTGCCCCTGGGTCGGCACCTGCGGCGGCTGCTCGCTGCAGCACGCCGATGCCCGCACGCAGGTGGCCGCCAAACAGCGCTGGCTGGAGGACTGCCTCGAGCGCATCGGCAAGGTCGAGCCGGAAAGCCTGCTCGCGCCGATCTACGGCGCCGAATGGGGCTATCGCCACCGGGCGCGGCTGTCCGTGCGCGACGTGCCGAAAAAGGGCGGGGTGATGGTCGGGTTCCGCGAGCGCGCGTCGTCCTACGTGGCCGACATGCGCTCCTGCGAAGTGCTGCCGCCGCACGTCTCGGCGCTGATTCCGGCGCTGCGGGACTTCATCGGCCATCTCTCCATCCGCGACCGCCTGCCGCAGATCGAGGTGGCGGTCGGCGACCGAGTGACGGTGCTGGTCGTGCGCCACCTTCTGCCGTTCACCGCGGCCGACGAGGCCGCGCTGCGCACATTCGCGGACGCGCAGGGCGTGCAGCTGTGGCTCCAGCCGGGCGGCCCCGACGGCGCCTCGCCGTTCCATCCGCTCGACGCGCCGCCGCTCGACTACGCGCTGCCGGAGTTCGGCGTGCGCCTCGCGTTCCGGCCGACCGATTTCACCCAGGTCAATCACGCCGTCAACCGGCTGCTCGTCTCGCGCACGATGCGCCTGCTCGATCCGCGGCCGGGCGAGCGCATCGGCGACCTCTTCTGCGGACTCGGCAATTTCTCGCTGCCCATCGCCACGCGCGGCGCGGCGGTGATCGGCCTCGAGGGCAGCGCGGGACTCGTCGAGCGCGCGCGCGACAACGCGCTGGCGAACGGCCTCACCGCGCAGTTCGAGGTCGCCGACCTCTTCCAGCCGAACCTCGCGCCCTATGCGCCCTTCGACAAACTGCTCATCGACCCGCCGCGCGAGGGCGCGCTCGAGGTGGTCAAGGCGCTGCCGGCCGACTGGCCACGGCGGATCGTCTATGTATCCTGCGACGCCGCGACGCTCGCGCGCGACGCGGGGGTGCTGGTGAACGTGCAGGGCTTCCGCCTGGCGGCGGCGGGCGTGGTGAACATGTTCCCGCATACCGCGCACGTGGAATCCATCGCGCTGTTCGAGCGCTGAAAACAAGAAGGGCGCCTCGCGGCGCCCTTCGCGTGCTCCAGGAAGCTTCGCTCAGTCGCGATTGCCCGCCAGGGCCATCAGCAGGTAGAGCAGGTTGGCGAAGATGTTGAACAGGCTCATGTAGACGCCGGTCGCCGCCATGATGTAGTTGGTCTCGCCGCCGCGGATGATGCGCTGCAGGTCGTAGAGCAGGAACAGCGAGAACACCACGATCACGCCCGTCGAGATCGTCAGCGCGAGCGCCGGGATCTGCAGGAACATGTTGGCGATCATCGCCGCGAGCAGCGCGAGCATGCCGACGAACAGGAACTTGCCCATGAAGCCGAAGTCGCGCTTGGTGGTGCTGGCGACCACGCCCATGGCGAGGAAGATCCCGCCGGTGCCCAGCGCCGCGTAGCCGACCAGCGCCATGCCGTTCTTCATCGCGAGCGCGAAGTTGAGGATCGGTCCCAGCCACCAGCCGAGCAGGCCGGTCATCAGCAGGAGCAGCGCCACGCCGAGGCCGCTGTTGCGGTTGGCGGCGATGCCGAACTGCAGGCCGATGACCGCGGCCAGCATGATGACCGTGCTCAGGATCGGGCTGCCCATGACGACGCCCGCGGTCGCCATGCCGACGTAGGCGCCGATCACCGTCGGCACCATCGTCAGGGCGAGCAGCAGGTAGGTGTTCCGCAGGACCTTCTGCGCGCCGACGGCCGGGGCCGCCGCGCCGGGTGCATAGCGAGGACCGGCCGAGCCGAGCACCTTGTCGTTGGCGGGAACGGGATTCAGTTCAGGTTGCATCCATGACCTCCAGTGGGCTGACCCTCCTAAGACTACCAAACAAGCGTGAAGTTTCAACGCGCTGCGACGAGTAAAATGGGGGCCTCGACGCTGGACTTCAACCCGGAAGGGTGGCAGAGCGGTCGAATGCACCGGTCTTGAAAACCGGAAGGGCCTCGCGGCCCTCGGGGGTTCGAATCCCTCCCCTTCCGCCACGCGCAACCCCAAGAATCGTCTGCGTTTTCGGCTAGAATCGCAGGCCTTTCCCATGGCCCTCATCGTCCAGAAGTTCGGCGGCACCTCGGTCGGTTCCCTCGAGCGCATCCAGAACGTCGCGCGCCGCGTCGCGAAGTGGAAGCGCGCGGGGCACGACCTCGTCGTCGTGCCCTCGGCGATGGCGGGGGAGACCAACCGGCTGCTCGCGCTGGCGGCCGGGCTGCAGGCGCAGCCCGATCCGCGCGAGCTCGACGTGGTCGCGGCGACCGGCGAGCAGGTCACCGCGGGCCTGGTGGCGATGGCGCTCCTCGAGATCGGCGTGCCGGCGAAGAGCTACGCCGGCTGGCAGGTCGCGGTGCTCACCGACAGCGCGCATTGCCGGGCACGCATCCAGTCGATCGACGATGCGCGCATCCGCAAGGACCTCGCCGAGGGCCGCGTGGTGGTGGTCGCGGGCTTCCAGGGCGTCGACGCGGGCGGCAACGTCACGACGCTCGGCCGCGGCGGCTCGGACACCTCGGCGGTGGCGCTCGCCGCCGCGCTGAAGGCCGACGAGTGCCAGATCTACACCGACGTCGACGGCGTGTACACCACCGACCCGCGCCTCGTGCCCGAGGCGCGCCGGCTGCACACCGTGACCTTCGAGGAAATGCTGGAGATGGCGAGCGCCGGCTCCAAGGTGCTGCAGATCCGCTCGGTGGAATTCGCCGGCAAGTACAAGGTGCCCACGCGCGTGCTCTCGAGCCTCACCGACCCGCTGCTGCCGGTCGAGCAGGAGTCGCGCGCCGGCACGCTCATCACTTTCGAGGAAGATCCGCACATGGCCATGGAAAAGGCAATCGTGTCCGGCGTCGCCGCCCAGCGCGACGAGGCCAAGATCACCGTGCACAGCGTGCCCGACAAGCCCGGCATCGCCTACGCGATCCTCGGGCCGATCGCGGACGCCAACATCAACGTCGACGTGATCGTGCAGAACGTCAGCCACGACGGCATGACCGACCTGTCGTTCACCGTGAGCCGTGGCGACCTGCCGAAGGCCATGAAGCTCCTCAAGGACCAGGTCAAGCCGCACATCGGCTGCAAGGAAGTCACGGGCGACGACCGCATGGCGAAGGTCTCGATCGTCGGCATGGGCATGCGCTCGCACGCGGGCATCGCCGCGCAGATGTTCCGCACGCTGGCCGAGGAGGGAATCAACATCCAGATGATCTCGACCTCCGAGATCAAGATCTCGGTGGTGGTGGACGAGAAATACGCCGAGCTGGCGGTGCGCGTGCTGCACAAGGCCTTCGACCTCGACCAGGAGTAACCGGGGTAGAATCGGGCCCTTCGCCGGAGTGATGCCCGAGTGGCCGAAGGGGGCGCCCTGCTAAGGCGTTATACGGACAAAATCCGTATCGAGGGTTCGAATCCCTCTCACTCCGCCAGTCTCATTGCGCGCCGCGCGCCGGCGCCAGCACGAACAGGGTAACCACCAGCGCGCCGCCCACGGCATAGCCGAGCGCGGCCGCCGACACCTCGGACGGCAGGCGGTTGGCCGTCGCGATCAGCAGTGCGAGCCCGGGGTTGCGCATCGCCGCCGCGACCGCGGCGACGCGCCGGGCGCCCGGGTCGCGCCACACGAGCACCGCGCCGAAGCCCAGCGCACTGAGGGTCAGCCCTGCGCCCGCCGCGAACGGCGTCCAGCCGACGGCGGCCAGCTCGGGCCAGAGCACCGCCAGCAGCAGCGCCACGACGGCGAGCAGCGCTGGGTTGAGGATGCGGGCGAGCAGGGCCTCCACCCGCGATGCGGTCCCGGGCTGCCAGGCGCGCAGCGCGGCGCCCAGGCCGATGGGCAGCAGCTGGGCGAAGAGCACCTGGCGGCCGACGTCGAGCGGCGAAATGCTGAAGGCCTTGCCGTAGAGTGCGCTGAGGGCGGCGAGGCTCACGGGCACCGTGACCACCGCGAGCGCCAGAATGGCGAGATGCAGCGCCGGGGCGAAGGCTGCGCCGCCGCCGGCCTCGATCGCGCGGCGCAGTGCGACCGGCGCGCCGGGCGAGATCGCCATCAGCAGGATCCCGGCCGCCACCGCGCCGTGCAGGCCGAGCAGCTTCGCCGCGAGCACCGCGATGGCGGGCACCACGGCGAGGACCGCGATGAGGGTGAGCCCGATGGTCCCGCGCCGGTGCACCGCGGCGGTAAGCTGCGCGCGGCCGATCATGAGGCCGAGGGAGAACATGACTCCGAACACCGCCGCTGCGATCGTCAGGGCGAGCCAGGGCGGTATCGGAGAGCTCATTTGCGCTACACTGAGCCGGGCTTTGCCGCAACACTAGCACGCGAGACGCCATGAAGCTCTGGATCGGCAACATCGAGCCGGGAACGACCGACGACGAAATCAAGGCGTTCGTCATGAAGTACGCCCCCGATCTCGAGATCACGAGAGTCCAGCGCGTCGACGGCGACGGCTCGCGCCCCGCCGTGCAGCTCGAGTTCAAGGACACGCCCTACGGCTCGGTGGAGAAGGTGTCCATGCGCCTGCACGGCATGCACTGGAAGGGCCGCGAGCTGTACGTGCAGACGATGTCGCGCTGAGCCGCGCCGGGTGGCTGCATCCGATGCCGGTCACTGCGATGCGCGCCGCCGGCCTGGCGATCGTTGCGCTGCTCGCGGCGACCGGCGCACGCGGCCAGCAGCTCGAGCCGCGCGCCTACGCCAATACGCCGGTCGGCATGAATTTCCTGGTTGCCGGCTACGCGTACTCGAGCGGCGGGCTCTCGACCGATCCGGCGCAGCCCCTTCGCAACGCGCACCTCGGCATCAATACGCCGTTCGTCGCCTACGCGCACGCGTTCGATGCCTGGGGCAAGTCCGCGAAATTCGACACGGTGTTCGCAGGCGGCTGCCTGGACGGCACCGCCGAGGCGAACGGCGTGCCTGTGTCGCGCGACGTGTGCGGACTGCTCGATCCTACCTTCAGGGTCGCGGTGAACTTCTATGGCGCACCCGCGACGCCGCTCAAGGATTTCGGCAGCTACCGGCAGGACCTGATCGTCGGCGCGAGCCTGCAGGTGCAGGCGCCGCTGGGGCAGTACGACCCGACCCGCCTGGTCAATCTCGGCAGCAACCGCTGGGCAGTGCGGCCCGAGCTCGGCGCCTCCAAGGCCTTCGACCCGCTGATCGTCGAGCTCGCGCTGGCGGCGACGCTGTACACGACCAACAGCGACTTCTACGGCGGCCAGACGCGCGAGCAGGATCCGGTCTACAACGCGCAACTGCACCTCATCTACCAGTTCCGCGGCGGCGCCTGGCTGGCGTTCAACGCCAACTACTACGGGGGCGGGCAGACGACGGTGAATGACCTGGCGCAGAACGACGCGCTGAGCAATTCGCGCCTTGGGGTCACGCTCGCGCTGCCCTGGGATCGCCTGAATTCGATCAAGCTCTACGCGAGCAATGGCGTTTCGGTGCGCTACGGCGACGACTTCAGCATCTTCGGCGTCGCGTGGCAGCACCGCTGGGGCGGCGGGCTGTAGCGCGCCGGAGATCACACGAGACGGGGGCTACATGGCCAGCGACGACGCGCAGGACAAGGAAGGAAGGCTCAAGCGCAAGGCCTACGACAAGGCGCTCGGCAAGCTGCACGTCGAGCTGGTCAAGCTGCAGGAGTGGGTCAAGCACAAGGGCCTCAAGGTCTGCGTCGTCTTCGAGGGCCGGGACGGTGCCGGCAAGGGCGGCACCATCAAGGCGATCACGGAGCGGGTCAGCCCGCGCGTGTTCCGCGTCGTGGCGCTGCCCGCGCCGAGCGAGCGCGAGAAGACCCAGATGTACGTCCAGCGCTTCCAGTCCTACATGCCCGCGGCGGGCGAGGTCGTGATCTGGGACCGCAGCTGGTACAACCGCGCCGGCGTCGAGCGCGTGATGGGCTTCACGCCGGAGGACCAGGTCCGGCGCTTCCTGGAGCTGGTGCCGAAGTACGAGCGGCTGGTGGTCGATTCCGGGATCATCCTGCTCAAGTACTGGCTGGAAGTGAGCATGGAGGAGCAGACGCGGCGGCTTGAGGCGCGCATTGACGACGGCCGCAAGATCTGGAAGCTCTCGCCGATGGACCTGCTGTCCTACAGCCGCTGGTACGACTACTCGCGTGCGCGCGATGAGATGTTCAAGGCGACCGATACCAGGTGGGCGCCGTGGTACGTGGTGCATTCCGACGACAAGCGCCGGGCGCGCCTCAACCTGATCACGCACCTGCTCTCGCAGATTCCGTATAGGAACGCGCCGCGCGAGAAGGTCAGGCTCCCGAAGCGCCAGAAGCCGAAGGGCTACCGGGAGCCCGCCTATCCGTACAAGCTCGTCCCGCGGAAGTTCTGACGGACGCGTCCTCCGGCGGCGGTCAGTTGCCGATCGCGGCCCGGTTCGGCGCGCCGAGCAGCAGGTAGAGCGTGACCCGGCCCTGGTCGCCGAATCCCAGGCCGAGGTAGGCCGGTCCGGCGGCCGTTTCGGCGCCCAGGAAGACCGACCCGGAATACAGCGTGCCGCCGTCGGGAAGCTGGTCCACGCGCCCGTGCACCTGCCCGGCCTCGAGCGACGCGCCCACGTAGACGCCCGAGCCGATCAGATCGGGCAGCGGGATCGTGCGGTTGTAGTACATGAGCCGCGCGAAGCCGTAGCGCTGGGCGGAGAACTGCTGAATGCTGTAGCCGGACAGGAGCAGGGGGCCGCCGAGCGTGAAGGTCTCGTAGAACGGCATGTTCGTGTGCAGGTCGCTGCCGCCGGCGGCGTAGAAGCTGAAGGTGTGCGCCCCCCATTGCCGAGCGACCAGCGCCTCGGCTTCGGCGCGCTTGTAGTTCCGGTCGGAGCCGAAGTCCGAGCCGGCGACATAGGCCGTGCCGAAGAGCCGGAAGCCGCGGTGCGGGAACCAGGCGTCGTCGAGCTGGTCGGCGAGCAGCCGCGCGCGCATGCCGCCGGAGCGCTCCTCGCTGGCGGGCAGGACCGGGGGGCCGGTTTCCACGTCCGATTTCACCTTGGCCCAGACCGGGCCGACCCGCAGCTCGCCCCAGGTGCCGAAGTTCGCGCCGCCGTCGATGCCGGCCAGAGACTCGCGCGAGCGATACTCGGCGATCCTGTCCTCGCCGACGAACAGGTTGCGGCGCGTCTCGCCGACCCGGGCGTACGGCGCGACGAAATACACGCCGCGCCCATGCAGCGGCTGCATGAACTGCGTGGCCACGTAGGACGTCTGGCCGAACTGCAGCTCGGTGAGCCACTCGCCGCCCAGGCGGTTGAGCCAGGTGCTGCGGTACTGGAGGAGGACGTTGAAGATGCTGTCGCCGCTGAAGTCGCTCGCCAGCCCGATGCCGAAGCGCAGGTAGTTCGGCCCCCATTCCTTCTCGCGCGGGCGGATGACCAGCACACGCCCGTCCGGACCGTCTTCGATGACGTAGTCGACGCTCTCGAAGTCGCCGCGCCCGTAGATGCGCAGCATGTCCGCATTGAGCGTCGCCTCGTCGAGCGGTGCGCCGACCCGGCTCTCGACCAGCGAGCGCAGCACCTCCGGGTTGGTGCGCTTGAGTCCTTCGAAGCGGATGGCAGCCACCGTGCCGAGCCCCTTGCGCTCGCGCACCTGCTGGCGGCGCAGGGCCTCGTACTGCTCGGGCGGCAGGCTGTAGCGCCGGAGCTGGGCGCCCAGCTGCAGCGCAGCCTCCTCACCGATGCGGATGGCGTCCGCGGCGCGATCAAAGCTCCCGGCCGTGATGTCGCCGAGCTCGGGGGAGATCAGCACGTCGCGCGAGCCGAGGCTCTTCAGCTGGTCGTCGACGTTGACCTTGCCGAGGAAGTTGATGAGCTGGCCGGTGACCGAGAGCGCCGAGGTGATCTGCCGGCGCTTGAGCGGCGGCGTCGAGATGTTCACGGCGATCACCACGTCGGCGCACACCTGGCGCGCCACGCTGATCGGCAGGTTGTCGGCGATGCCGCCGTCCACCAGCAGCCGGCCGTCGATCTCCACCGGCGCGAGCGCGCCGGGCACCGACATGCTCGCGCGCATGGCCCGCGCCAGGCTGCCGCGGCGCAGGATCACCGCCTCGCCCGTCTCGATGTCGGCCGCCACCGCGCGGTACGGGATCGGCAGCTTCTGGAAGTCCGTGGTGCCCACGGCCGGGTCGACCAGCTGGCGCAGGAACCCCTCGATCGAGACGCCCGCGATCACCCCTTTGGGCAGGGCGAACCCGGAGCCGGTGATGCCGTACTCCGGCGCGAAGAGCGTCTTGTAGTCCTCGATCTTGCGCTGGATGGCGACCTCGGCGCGCGGCGGCTGGTCGCTGAACACCTGGTTCCAGTCGGTGTCGCGCGCGAACTTCTCGAGCGCCGCGGGCGCGGTGCCCGAGGCGTAGGCGCCGCCGATGATCGCCCCCATGCTGGTGCCTGTCACGCAGCTTACGGGCACGCGCAGTTCCTCGAGCGCCTTCAGCACCCCGATGTGCGCCAGGCCGCGCGCGCCGCCGCCGGAGAGCGCGAGGCCGATGCGCGGGGGTGCGGTCTGGGCCTCGGCGCGCGGCATGGCCTGGAGCACGAGCACGGCGGCCAGACAGACACCCGCAACGCCCCGGCTCAGGGAACGTTCCCCAAGGTTCGAAGCCATGATCGGCTATGGGGGCAGGCTTGAAATGATCCGGGGGACGCGTGAGTTGAAGATCATGCCATACCTTCATCGCTTAGAATGTCCGCGATGAGCGGAGTGTTCGCATGCGCATGACCTCCGGCCGCGCGGCGGTGCGTGCGCTCGCCGGCCTGCTCGCCTGCCTGCTGGCGCTGGGCACCCCCTTACGCGCCCAGCAGACCGACGAGCTCAAGCCGCTCGCCGTGTCCTCCGACCTGGTGTCGGGCCAGGCCAAGGGCGCCGGCGGCGCCCCCTTCAGCAGCGAGCAGATCGAGCAGTTGGTCGCGCCGATTGCGCTGTACCCCGACGCGCTCGTCGCCCAGGTCCTGATGGCCTCGACCTATCCGCTGGAGGTGGTGCAGGCGGCGCGCTGGTCGAAGGCGAATCCGAAGGTCACGGGCAAGGCGCTCGAGGACGCCCTGCAGAAGCAGACCTGGGACGCGAGCGTGAAGTCGCTCACTGCCACGCCGCAGGTGCTGGCGATGATGAACGACAAGCTCGAGTGGATGCAGCAGCTGGGCGATGCGTTCCTGGCGAGCGAGAAGAACGTCCTGGACGGCGTGCAGCGGCTGCGCAAGAAGGCGCTCGACGCCGGCAACCTCAAGACCAGCAAGGAGCAGAAGGTCACGACCGAGGAGGAAAGCGGCGCCACGATCATCAAGGTCGAGCCGGCCAACCCGGAGGTGGTGTACGTCCCGGTCTACAACCCGACGGTGATCTACGGCCCCTGGCCGTATCCGGCCTATCCGCCCTATTACTGGTACCCGCCGGCCTACGCCGGGGGTGTGTTCTTCGCGTTCTCCGTGGGCATCGTCATCGGCAGCGCCTGGTGGGGCGGCTGTCATTGGGGCGGCGGGGGCGGCGTCTACATCAACCACAACGTGTACAACAACTTCAACCGCACCAACATCAACAACGACCGCTGGGAACACCGGCCCGAGCACCGCAAGGGCGTCGAGTACCGCGATCAGGCGAGCCGGGACAAGTTCGGCGGCCAGCGGCCGGGCGTCGACACGCGCGAGGCGTACCGCGGACGCGACGGGGCTGGACCGAGTGCCGCGGATCGGCAGCGCGACGCCGCGGGCGCGCGCGACCGGGCCGGGCCCGGTGCGGGCGACCGCGCGGGACCCGGTGCGGGCGACCGCGCGGGCAATCGCCAGTCGGGCGCCTTCGACGGGGTCGGCAACGGCGCGCAGGCGCGCGATTACAGCAACCGCGGCGCCTCGAGCCGCGCCTCGGCGGCCTCCAGCATGAGCAGGGGCGGCGGCATGGGCGGCGGCGGTCGCATGGGCGGCGGCGGCGGGCGCGGCGGCGGCCGGCGCTAGGGGGCGCAATGCGAGCGACGATCCGAACCCTGCTTCTGGCCGCCGTGCTGCTCTTCGCAGGCGGCGCGCGAGCGGCGGACAGCCAGAAGACGTTCATCTCGCCGGACGAGGCGGCGCGCGCGCTGGCCAGCGCCACGAGCCAGGGCGACCTGAAGGCGATGCAGGCGATTCTCGGTGCCGGGTCGCGCGCGCTCGTGCAATCGGGAGACCCGGTGGCGGACCGGCGCGGGCGCGAGCGGTTCTCGCAGGCCTACCAGCAGGCGCATCGCGTCGACCTCCGCGGCGACGCAAAGGCGGTGCTGCTCGTCGGCAAGGACGAGTGGCCCCTGCCCATTCCCCTCGTCAAGGGGACCAGCGGCTGGCGGTTCGACATGAGCCAGGGCCGGGAGGAGATCCTCAATCGCCGCATCGGACGCAACGAGCTCTCCGCGATCCAGGCGGCGCTCGCCTACGTGGACGCGCAGCGCGAGTACTACCTGCGCAAACCCCAGGGCGGGAAGCTGCTGCAGTACGCGCAGAAATTCGGCAGCTCGCCAGGCAAGCGCGACGGGCTCTATTTCCCCACCAGGGCCGGGGAGCCGCCGAGCCCGCTCGGGCCGCTCTACGCGAGGGCGACGGCGGCTGGCTACGCGAAGCAGCAAGGCGGGGGAATGCCGACGCCCTTCTACGGCTACCGCTACCGCATCCTGACCGGGCAGGGGCCGCACGCGCCGGGCGGCGCCTACAGCTACCTCGCGAAGGGGCGAATGATCGGCGGGTTCGCGCTGGTCGCCTGGCCGGCGTCCTACGGCAATTCGGGCGTCATGACCTTCCTGGTGAACCACGAAGGCGCCGTGTACGAGAAGGACCTCGGACCCGACACGGCGGCCATAGCAGGCAAGATCACGCGCTTCGATCCCGACCCGAGCTGGAAGCGGCACTGAAGCGCCAGGAGGGCCCGTGAAGCGCGAGTACCCGACCTTGAAGCTGACGAGCGAAGGCGAGCACGTCCTCGTCGTCACCCTGAACCGCCCCGAGGTGCTGAACGCCATCAGCACCCAGATGGGCCGCGACTGGCTCGATCTCTTCACCGCGCTCGCCGCCGACCCGGGCGCGCTGCGCTGCCTGGTGCTGACCGGGGCCGGCGACCGGGCATTCTGCGCGGGCGCCGACCTGAAGGAGCGCGACGGCATGTCGGTGGAGACCTGGCGCACCCAGCACGCGCAGTTCGAGATGGCATTCGTGGCGCTGATGGAATGCCCCGTTCCGGTCATCGCCGCGGTGAACGGCCACGCCTACGGCGGCGGCCTGGAAACCGCGCTGTGCTGCGACTTCATCTACGCCGCGAAGGGCGCACGGCTGGCGCTCTCCGAGCTGCGCCTGGGCATCATGCCGGGCGGCTGCGGCACGCAGAACCTGCCTCGCGCGGTGGGCGAGCGCCGCGCCAAGGAGCTGATCCTCACCTCGCGCGCGTTCACGGCGGAAGAGGGCGCCGAGTGGGGGCTCGTCAACAAGGTGTGCGAGCCGGGCAGGACGCTCGCCGACGCGCTCGAAACGGCGCAGCAGATCGCGGCCAACGCCCCGATCGCGGTGCGCCAGGCGAAGAAGTCCATCCACTACGGGCTGCAGACGGACCTGCTGACCGGCTACCGCTTCGAGATCGAGGCCTACAACCGGCTGGTGGACACCGAGGACCGCCGCGAGGGCGTGCGCGCCTTCAACGAAAAGCGCAAGCCCGTGTTCAAGGGGCGCTAGCGGGCACGCCGGCGTCCGCGGCGGGCGCGGGCGCCGACTCGCTCGCCAGCAGCCGCTCCAGGTTCTCGCGCTCCGTGCGCGAGAGGGCGATCAGCTGCTTGACGTCCTTGCGGTACGGGGCCTGGCGGGCGAGCGCTGCTTCGTCGTAGCGCCGGAATTCCTCGGCAGCGCGGTGCGCCGCCTCGCGCGAGCGGCCGAGCAGCTCGAGCGACAGCGCCGCGGCATCGAGGGCCGCGCCGAAGGTCTCGCGCACCGCAGGCACGCCGAGCGCCACGTATTCGAAGGCGTCGGTGCGGCTGCGCGCCCGCGCGATGAGCTTGAGCGAGGGGAAGTGCTGCCGCGCCAGCTTGACGGTGGCCAGGGCCGCCTCCGGATCGTCGATCGCGATCACCAGCAGGCGCGCCTGCCCGGCGCCCGCCGCCTGCAGGAGGTCGAGGCGGGTCGCGTCGCCGTAGTAGGCCTTCCAGCCGAAGCGGCGCACCTGCTCGATCTGCGTGGGATCGTGGTCGATGACCGTGGCCTGGATGCGCATCGTGCGCAGCACGCGCGTCACCACCTGGCCGAAGCGGCCGAAGCCGGCGACGATGACCGGATGGTGCTCCTCGATCACGTCCGCGGGCCGCGGTGGCACGCGGGTCAGTCGGGGGGCGAGCACGCGCTCGTACAGGATCATCAGCAGCGGCGTGGAGAGCATGGACGCGGCGACCACCGCGTTGAGCAGGTTCAGCGTGCTCGGCGGCAGCAGTTGCCCGGCGGCGCCGAACAGCACGAACGCGAATTCTCCGACCTGCGACAGACCGAGCGCGAAGAGCGTCGCGTCCGCGCGCCCGCAGTAGCCGAAGGTCTGGGCGATCGGATAGAGCAGCACGACCTTGAGGAGCACCACGCCCGCGGCGAGGCCGAGCACCAGCAGCGGCGAGCGCACGAACAGGCCGAGGTCCACCGACATGCCTACCGCGATGAAGAACAGGCCGAGCAGCAGTCCCTTGAACGGCTCGATGTCGAGCTCGAGCTCGTGGCGGTACTCGGACTCGGCGAGCATGACGCCCGCAAGGAACGCGCCCAGCGCCATCGACAGGCCGACGCGCTCCATCAGCGCCGCGACCCCGAGCACGAGCAGCAGCGAAAAGGCCACGAACACCTCGCGCAGCCCGGTTCCGGCGATGAGCCGGAGCAGGGGGCGCAGCCCGAAGCGCCCCACGGCGATGAGCAGCGCGATCATGGCGACGGCGCGGCCGACCGCCGCCCAGTCGAGGCTGCCGCGCGACTGCTCGGGGGCGAGCAGCGCGAGCACCAGGAACAGCGGGATCACCGCCAGGTCCTGGAAGAGGAGCACCGAGAAGCTCGCCTGCCCGCCGGGCGTGGCGAGCAGGTGCTTCTCCTTCAGCGTCGCAAGCCCGATCGCCGTCGAGGACATGGCGAAGCCCATGCCGGCGACGAGCGAGACGAGCAGCGGCGCGCCGAGCAGCCAGCCCGCGCCGGTCACCGCGGCCGCCGTCACCGCCACCTGCACCGCGCCCATGCCGAGGATCGAGCGGCGCATCTGCCACACGCGTTGCGGGTTGAGCTCGAGGCCGACGAGGAACAGCAGCATCACCACGCCGAACTCGGCGAACTGCAGGATCTCCTGCGGCTCGGCGACGATGCGCAGTCCCCAGGGGCCGATCGCCATGCCGGCGGCGAGGTAGCCGAGCACCGACCCGAGGCCCAGGCGCTTGAACAGCGGCACCGCGAGCACGCCGGCGGCGAGGTAGACGAGCGCCTGTTCCAGAAATCCGTGTTCTGCCATCGGGAGCTCCGTTCGCGCGGGACGCGCGTGCAATAATCGCGTGCGTGACGCCACCGGTCAACGGCGAGCAGTTCAAGCTCGGCATGCGCGTGCTCGCGCACGCGGTGAGCGTCATCAGCGCATCGCACGCCGGGCACCGCTACGGGCTCACGGCCACCGCGGTGTGCTCGGTGACCGCGGAGCCGCCGACGGTCCTGGTGTGCATCAACCGGCGCGCGGCCACCCACGGCGCGATCGCCAAGAGCCGCGCCTTCTGCGTGAACGTGCTGCGCGCGGAGGACTCGGACCTGTCGAACCTGTTCAGCGGCGCGCAGTCGGGCGAGCGGCGCTTCGAGGCGCGCGAGTGGACGAAGCTGGCCACGGGCTCGCCGGTGCTCATCGACGCGCTGGTGTCCGTCGACTGCCGCGTGGTGAAGAAGCTCCTGCACGGCTCGCACACCATCTTCCTCGGCCAGGTGCAGCAGGTGCTGTTCGGCAAGAAAGGCAAGCCGCTGCTGTACGCCGACGGCCAGTACGCGAAGCTCGCCTCGCTCGCGCACGGCGAGCCCCTGCCCGAGGGGCTCGACTACTGGGGGTTCTGAGCTAGAGCGCGCGCTTCAGGACGTGGCGCTGCCGGTCGGCGAGCAGCGGCACGGCTTCCGCGAGGTACTTCTTGAAGTGCGGCGTCTGCTGGTGCGCCTCGAACGCCTTCTCGTCGTCGTAGACCTCGAACAGCATCACCTTGGTCGGGTCGGCGGTGTCGATCAGCGCCTCGAACTGGCGGCAGCCGGGCTCCTTGCGCGCCTCGCGGGCGTTGGCGAGCAGGCCTTGCATGAATTTGGCGACGTTCTCGGGCTTAATGCGCAGGTCGACGGCCAGAATGAAGTTCATGTGGTTGACTCCTTTGCTATAATTCCATTCCTCGCGCCCGTAGCTCAGTTGGATAGAGTACTTGGCTACGAACCAAGGGGTCGTGGGTTCAAATCCTGCCGGGCGCGCCAATTCTACAAAAGGCCTCAGCGAA
>DASUFW010000281.1:0-6468 GCA_036274335.1 Burkholderiales bacterium
CACCCGGTCGGCCGGGTCGGGATGCCGGAAGATGTGGCAGCGGCCTGCCTCTACCTGGCGGAGCAGGCGGGCTTCATGACGGGCCAGAACCTGACGATCGACGGCGGCATGACCGTCAAGATGATCTACGAGGACTAGGAGGCACGTCACCATGCAGCACGTCCGCTTCGGGCCCACCGGCCTGCACGTCTCGCGCCTGTGCCTGGGCACCATGACCTTCGGCCTGCAGTGCGACGAGAACACCTCCTTCGCCATCCTGGAGGCGGCCGCCGGCCACGGCATCACCTTCCTCGATACAGCGGATGCCTATCCGCTCGGCGGCAAGGTCGCCGACATGGGCCGCACCGAGGAGATCCTCGGCAAGTGGCTGAAGGGAAAGCGCGAGCAGTTCGTGCTCGCCACCAAGTGCAGCGGCAAGGTGGGCGAGGCGCCCTGGCAGCAGGGCACGTCCCGCAAGCACGTGATGCGCGCGATCGACGAGTCGCTGCGGCGCCTGGGCACGGACTACGTGGACCTCTACCAGGTGCACCACTTCGACGCCGTCACCCCGGTGGACGAGACCGTGGAAGCCTTCGACGCGGTGGTCAAGGCGGGCAAGGCCCGCTATGTGGGCGTCTCCAACTACCACGCCTACCGGGTGGCGCGCGCCCTCGGGCGTGCCGAGGCGCTCCGCCTCACGAAGCTCGTGTCGGTGCAGCCGCGCTACAACCTCCTGTTCCGCGAGGTCGAGCGCGAGCTCCTGCCGTTCTGCGCGGAGGAGAACCTCGCGGTCATCCCATACAACCCGCTCGCCGGGGGGTTGCTGACCGGCAAGCACAAGCGCGGCGCCCCGCCCTCGGGCACCCGGTTCACGCTCGGCGCCGCCGCGAAGACCTATACCGAGCGCTACTGGAAGGAGCGCGAGTTCGCCACCGTGGACGCGTTCGCCACGCTCGCCGGCGAAGCCGGCCTCGAGCCCGCGACCCTCGCCGTGGCCTGGGTGCTCGCGAACCCGGCGGTCACTTCGCCACTGGTCGGTGCGAGCAGGCCCGAGCAACTGAAGGCGAGCGTGGCGGCCCTGGAGGCGAAGCTCGACCCCGCCCTCAAGGCGAAGCTCGACGAGCTGACGCACGAGTACCGCATGGGCGACGCGGTCCGCTAGCCGCTTTGCCCCGCGGCGCGGCGATGCTACGCTGCGCCGCCATGTCCACGGAGCTGCTCGCCGGGTATCCCGACGCCACCGGGCGCTACGACGAGCTGGTCGCCGCGGGGCACGAGCCGCGCGAGCACTGGAAGCCCTTCCTCGCCGGCCTCGCCGGCGAGCCGGCCGAGCGCATGCGCGAGCGCCTGCAGGCCGTGCAGAGCCAGGTGCGCGAGAACGGCGTCACCTACAACGTCTACGCCGATCCCCTGGGCGCCGACCGGCCGTGGGAGGTCGACCTGCTGCCCTTCATCGTGCCGCCCGGGGAATGGGCCGCCATCGAATCCGCCATCGCGCAGCGCGCGACGCTGCTCAACCGGATCCTCGTGGACCTCTACGGCGAGCAGCGGCTGCTGCGCGAGGGCCTGTTCCCGGCGGCGCTGGTGCACGGCCATCCGGGCTACCTGCGGCCGATGCACGGCGTGCGCGTGCCGGCCGACGTCATGATGCACATCTACGCCGCCGACCTCGCGCGCTCGCCCGACGGCCGCTGGTGGGTGCTCGACGATCGCACGCAGGCGCCCTCGGGCGCCGGCTATGCGCTGGAGAACCGCATCGCCATCTCGCGCGCGTACCCGGAGCTGTTCCACGACCTGAAGGTGCAGCACCTCGCCAGCTTCTTCGCGACGCTGCGCGACAGCCTCGCGCTCTGGGCGCCCCAGAGCGGGGGCGAAAACCTCACCGTGCTGCTCACGCCGGGGCCGCACAACGAGACCTACTTCGAGCACACCTACCTCGCCCGCTACCTCGGCCTGCCGCTCGTCGAGGGCAGCGATCTCACGGTGCGCGAGGGCTGCGTGTGGCTGAAGACGCTCTCGGGCCTGCGGCGGGTGAACGCGATCCTGCGGCGACTCGACGACGATTTCTGCGACCCGGTCGAGCTGCGCGCGGACTCCGCGCTCGGCATCCCCGGGCTGGTCGACGCGGTACGGCGCGGCAACGTGCTGGTGGCCAACGCGCTGGGCAGCAACCTCCTCGGCTCGAGCACGCTGTTCGGCTTCCTGCCGCGCCTGTCGGAGGCGCTGCTCGGCGAGCCGCTCAAGATGCCCTCCGTCGCGACCTGGTGGTGCGGCGAGCCCGCCGCGCTCGAGGAAGTGATCGGCAACCTCGATCACCTGGTCATCAAGGCCGCCTTCCCGCACCAGCGCGTGGATCCCATGTTCGGCGAGGACCTCGACGAGCGCGGCCGCAAGCGCGTGACCGCCATGCTGCGCGCCCGCCCCATCGACTACGTCGGGCAGGAGCTCGTGCAGCTCTCGCAGGCGCCGGTGTGCGACCGCGCGCACCCGCGGCGGCTGCTGGGGCGCGCGATCGGGCTGCGCGTGTTCGCCTGCGCGAGCCCGAACGGCTACGTCGTGATGCCCGGCGGTCTCACGCGGGTGGCGAGCGGCGCGGACACGCGCGTCATCTCCATGCAGCGCGGCGGCTCGAGCAAGGACACCTGGGTGCTGGCCGCGGGCCCGGTCAATACCTTCAGCCTGCTGCGCCGGGAGATCGGGCCCGACGAGCTGGTGCGCACGGGCACCAACCTGTCCAGCCGCGTGGTGGAGAACCTCTACTGGTTCGGGCGCTACTGCGAGCGCTGCGACGCGACGGCGCGGCTGCTGCGCGTCGCGCTGGGGCAGCTGCTCGAAGACACTGCCTCCGACACCCGCGACGGCCGCGCGCCGGTGCTGGCGCTGCTGCGGCGCGCGAGCATCCTCGATCCCGAGGCGGACCCCGACGCCCACGATCCCGACGACGCCACCCTGGTCACCGCCCTGCGCACCGCGTACGAGGACGACACGCGGCCGGGCCTCGCGAGCGGCCTGCGCGAGCTGGCGCGCGTGGCCTCGCACCTGCGCGAGCGCCTGTCGCTCGACAACTGGCGCACGCTCAACCGCATGGCGCGCGGCGATCGCCGGCGCCGCGCGATGGCGCTCGCCGACATCCTCGTCGAGCTCGACTCGACGATCTCGGTGTTCACGACCCTCTCGGGCTTCGCGCTGGACGGCATGACGCGCGATGCCGGCTGGCGCTTCCTCTCGGTGGGCCGGCGCATCGAGCGCCTGCAGTCGCTCGCCGCCATCCTGAAGAGCGCGCTGGACGGCGAGGCCGACGCCGACCTCAACTGGCTGCTGCGGCTCACCGACTCGATCATCACCTATCGGGCGCGCTACTCGACCCGCCCGCAGTGGCTGCCGGTGCTGGACCTGCTGGTGCGCGACGAAGCCAACCCGCGCTCGATCGCCTTCCAGGTCTACGGCCTGCGCGACTACGTGCGAAAGCTCAGCGAGCTGTTCGGCCCCATCGGCGAGGAGACGCTGGAGGGCGCCGCCGGCGCGATCCGCGCCCTCGACCCGGGCGCCGATCTGCGCCACGGCAGCGCACCGCTGGCGGCGCTCCTCGAGGACTGCCACGGCGCGGCCTTCCGGCTCGGCGAGCAGATCGGCCACCGCTTCTTCAGCCACGTGGGCGAGGCCTCGCGCCAGACCTTCGCCCCCTAGGCCGGGCGATGCGCCTGCACGTGGTCCACGAAACGCAGTACGACTACACCGCCCCGGTCGCGCTCTCCCAGCAGCTGCTGCACCTGACGCCCCGCGCCCTGCCCTGGCAGGTCTGCCGCGAGCACCGGCTCGAGGTCGCGCCCGCGCCCGGCGAGCGCGGCGAGCGGGACGACTACTTCGGTAATCCGACGACGCAATTCCTGATCGCCGCGCCCCACGACGCGCTGCTGGTGCGCGCCGAGTCGACGCTCGACGTCGCGCCGCGCGAGCAGGCGGCGCTCGCGCGGCCGGGCGGCGCCTGGGAAACGGTGCGCGACGCGGCGCGCAACGAAGCCTCCGAGTTCCTGTACGAGTCGCCGAACGTGGAGACCTGGCGGGACCTCGCCGAGTACGCGGCGAGGAGCTTCGCCCAGGGCCGGCCCGCGCTCGAGGCGGCGATGGATCTTTCGAGCCGCATCCACCGCGATTTCCAGTTCGACCGCACCGCCACCAGCGTCTCGACGCCGCTGCGCGAGGTGATGAAGCGGCGCCGCGGCGTATGCCAGGACTTCGCGCACCTGATGATCGGCGGCCTGCGCGCGCTGGGGCTGCCCGCGCGCTATGTGAGCGGCTACCTGCTGACCGACCCGCCGCCGGGCCGCCCGCGGCTGGTCGGCGCGGATGCGTCGCACGCGTGGGTCTCGGTATACTGCGGCACGGACGTGGGATGGGTCGATCTCGATCCGACCAACGACTGCGTGGTAGACGACGAGCACGTGACCCTCGCCTGGGGCCGCGACTTCAGCGACGTGACGCCCATGCGCGGGGTGATCCTCGGCGGCGGCGAGCAGGAGCTCGAAGTGCGGGTCACGGTTTCGCCGGTACAGGCCCCCTGAGGAGGCGATGCAGGACACCAAGGCGCTCTATCTCGACCTGCTCAAGCGCTGCCTGACCAACGTCATCTACCAGGACGCCGGGCAGTTCAAGAACCAGCCGCACGCCTTCGACCTGCGGCTGCGCGGCGAGGGACAGGACTGGCCCGAGCAGGCGCACACCATGATCGGCATCAAGCGGCTCGATGCCCTGCACTTCTGCGTCGAGGACGTGCTCAACCGCGGCGTGCCGGGCGACTTCATCGAGACCGGGGTCTGGCGCGGCGGCGCCTGCATCCTGATGCGCGGCGTGCTCGCGGCCCGCGGCGTGCGCGACCGGGTGGTCTGGGTCGCGGACTCGTTCGAGGGCCTGCCGCCGCCCGACGTGGCGCGCTACCCCCAGGACCGGGGGCTGGATTTCTCGCAGCACGCGGAGCTGGCGGTATCGCTCGAGCAGGTGCAGGAGAACTTCCGGCGCTACGGCCTGCTCGACGACCAGGTGCGCTTTCTCAAGGGGTGGTTTCGCGACACGCTGCCGCGCGCGCCCGTCGAGCGGCTGGCGCTGCTGCGCCTCGACGGCGACCTGTACGAATCGACGATGGACGCGCTCACGCACCTGTACCCGCGGCTCGAGCGGGGCGGGTACGCGATCATCGACGACTATGGCGACGTGTCGGCCTGCCGGCAGGCCGTCACCGACTACCGCGCGGCGCACGGCGTGCGGGAAGAGATCGTGCCCATCGACTGGACGGGCGTCCTGTGGCGCAAGGAGTCCGGCCGGACCGCCTGAGTGATTTAGAATCGGCGGCATGGCCGACCGCAAGTTCGGATTCGAGACGCTTTCCCTGCACGCCGGCCAGATCCCGGACGCTGCCACCGGCGCGCGCGCGGCGCCGATCTACCAGACCACCTCGTTCGTCTTCGACTCGGCGGACCACGCGGCGAGCCTGTTCAACCTGCAGACCTTCGGCAACGTCTACTCGCGCATCTCCAATCCGACCCTGGCGGTGCTGGAGGAGCGTGTCGCGGCGCTGGAGGGCGGGCGCGCGGCGCTCGCCTGCGCGACCGGCCAGGCCGCGGAAGCGACCGCCATCCTCACGCTGTGCAAGGCGGGCGACCACGTCGTCTCGGCCTCGACGCTCTACGGCGGCACGCACACGCTGCTCGGCGTGAACCTCACCAAGCTCGGCATCGAGGCAAGCTTCGTCGGCCCGGACGACCCGGAGAATTTCAGGAAGGCGATCCGGCCGAACACGAAGCTTCTCTACGCCGAGACGCTCGGCAACCCGCTCATCAACATCGTGGACATCGAGGTGGTGGCGAAGATCGCGAAGGACGCCGGCGTGCCGTTCCTCGTCGACAACACCGTGCCTTCGCCCTATCTCTGCCGGCCCTTCGAGTGGGGCGCGGACCTCGTCGTGCACTCGGCCACCAAGTACCTCGGCGGGCACGGCACCACGATGGGCGGCGTGATCGTCGAGTCGGGCAAGTTTCCCTGGGGGAACGGCAAGTTTCCGGAGTTCACGACGCCCTCGCCCGGCTACCACGGCGTGATCTTCCACGAGACCTTCGGCGACTTCGGCTTCACCATGAAGGCGCGCATGGAGATCATGCGCACCTTCGGCCCGTCGCTCTCGCCGATGAACGCGTGGCTGCTGCTGCAGGGCATCGAGACGCTCGGCGTGCGCATGGACCGGCACTGCGCCAACGCGCTCGCGGTGGCGAAGTTCCTGCAGGGCCACAAGCGCGTCGCCTGGGTGAACTATCCCGGCCTGCCGGACAACAAGTACTACGCGCTGGCGCAGAAGTACCTGCCGAAGGGCGCCTCGGGGCTGCTCAACTTCGGCGTGAAGGGCGGCGCGAAGGCCGGCGAGAAGTTCATCGAGGCGGCGCAGTTCATGAGCCACCTCGCCAACATCGGCGACGCGAAGACCCTCATCATCCACCCGGC
>DASUFW010000282.1:0-7841 GCA_036274335.1 Burkholderiales bacterium
CGCGCGCGACACGCGCTCGGCGGTTTCCTTGATGAGCGGCCCCCACTGCGGCTTCATGCGGTCGGCCGGCGTGGACAGCGACAGCGCGGCGATCAGCTGGCCGCCGTCGTCGCGCACGCCCGCGGCGACGCAGCGCACGCCGATCTCGGCTTCCTCGTTGTCGGTGGCCCAGCCCTGGCGCTGGATGCGCTCCAGGTCCCGCTCGAGCGTCTGCGCGCTGGTGAAGGTGTTGCGCGTATGCGCGGCCAGCCCGGTGCGCTTGGCGTACTCGCGCAGGCGCGCGAAGCCGTCCTCGAGCAGGAACAGCTTTCCGGCGGCCGTGATGTGCAGCGCGGCGCGCGCGCCGATGACGTGCACCACGCGCATGGCGGAGCGGCCCGAGGAGGTGCGCTCCACGTACACGATCTCGTCGTCGTGGCGCACCGACAGGTTCACCGTCTCGCCCGTCTGCGCGTGCAGCTCGCGCATGACCGGCAGCGCGAGCTCGCGCACGCTGATGCGCGAGCGCACGCGGTTGCCGAGCTCGAGCAGGCGCATGCCGAGTCGATAGCTGCCCGGGTCCACCCGATCCACCAGCCGCCCGCCCGACATCGCGGACAGGATGCGGTGCGCAGTGGAAGGGTGCAGGTCGGCGTACTGCGCGATCTGCTTCAGCCCGAGCGGCTCGGGATGGTCGCCCAGCACGTCGAGCAGCTTCATCATCCGGTCGATGACCTGGATCGGACCCTTGCTGTCTTCCTTGGCCGCCATGCGCCCGATTCTATCTCACGATGTGAAATGCGCTAGACTCGCCCCATGCCCGTGGTGACCTGCATCGAAGACCTGCGCCGCATGGCCGAGCGGCGCGTGGCCAAGGCGGTATTCGACTACGTCGACCGGGGCTCGTACGACGAGCAGACCCTGCACGCCAACCGGGCGGACCTCGAGGCGCTGCATTTCCGGCAGCGGGTCGCCATCGACGTCGACGGGCGATCCACCCGAAGCACCATGGTGGGGCAGGACGTGGCGATGCCGGTGGCGATCGCCCCGGTCGGCCTGACCGGGCTCAACTGGGCCGATGGCGAGATCCTGGGCGCGCGCGCCGCGGCGAAGTTCGGCGTTCCCTTCACGCTCTCGACGATGTCCATCTGCTCCATCGAGGACGTCGCCGGCGAGGTCAGCACCCCCTTCTGGTACCAGCTGTACGTCTTCCGCGACCGCGGCTTCGCGGCCTCGCTGATCGAGCGCGCCAAGGCGGCCAAGTGCTCCGCGCTGGTGCTGACGCTCGACCTGCAGATCCAGGGCCAGCGCCACATGGACCTGAAGAACGGCCTGACGGTGCCGCCCCGGCTGACCGCGGGGACGATGCTCGACGTCATGCGCAAGCCCGCGTGGACGCTCAACGTGCTCACCGGGCGGCGCAAGTCCTTCGGCAACCTGGAGGGCCAGATCAAGGGCGCCGACACGCTGCTCACGCTCGCGCAGTGGATCGCCGGGCAGTTCGATCCGACGCTTTCCTGGAAGGACGTGGAGTGGGTGAAGAAGCTCTGGGGCGGCAAGCTCATCCTCAAGGGCATCCTCGACGTGGAGGACGCGAAGATCGCGGCGTCCTCGGGCGCCGACGCGATCGTGGTGTCGAATCACGGCGGCCGCCAGCTCGACGGCACGGTGTCCTCGATCCGCGCGCTGCCGGAGGTGGTGCAGGCGGTCGGCGACCGGATCGAAGTCCTCTATGACGGCGGCATCCGCTCGGGACAGGACATGCTGCGCGCGCTGGCGCTCGGCGCGCGCGGCACGCTGATCGGAAGGGCCTTCGCCTACGGCCTGGGCGCGATGGGCGAAGCGGGCGTGACCAAGGCGCTGGAAATCATCCAGAAAGAGCTCGACGTCACCATGGCGCTGTGCGGCCTGCGCGACGTCAGGGACGCGAGCCCCTCGATCCTGCGCGGCGCCTAGCCCGGCGCGCGAAGCGCGCGGGCGCAAGCGCCTCGACCAGGTCCGATTCCAGCGGCAGCGGCGCGCCGCTCATCTGGCTCGCGAGCAGCTCCGCGCCCAGCCCCGCCCACAGAAGGCCACGCGAGCCGAAGGCGAACGCGCCGTACAGGCCGGGCTCGGCGTCCAGCGGGCCGATCAGCGGCAGTCGATCGCGCGCCACCGTGCGGAACGAGGTCCGTCCCTCCAGCCGGCGCGGATCCAGGCCCGCCGATGTGCCGGGCACGATGCGCTCGAGCCGCTCGAGGTTGCCGGCGTGGCTTTCGGCGCGCACCGAGGGGTCCTCGTCGTCGAGGTCGAAGCTCGCGCCGGTGACGCTCCGGCCGTCCACCGGCGGCAGCACCATCCCGCCGCGCAGCAGCACGCAGCGCAGTGCCGCGAGCGGCGGAAGGTAGGTCAGCTGCCCGCGCACGCGACGCAGGCGAATGTGCTCGGACGGGGCGAGGCGGACCGCGTCCGAGGCGTTGGCGAGCACCACGGCCGCCGCCTCGGCGATCGCGCGGCCCTGCGCGTCCTGGACGATCCAGCCCGAGCCGGATTTCACGAGGGATGCGGCCTCGCGGCCGTAGGCAAGCCGCGCGCCGGCGCGGGCGAGCATCGCGCGCGCATAGCTGCGCGGGCGGATCCAGCCGGCCTCCGGAAACCACAGACCGCTCGCCGCCACGCCCACACCGGCGCAGGCGCTCGCCTGGCTCGCGTCGAGGCGCTGCGCGTAATCGAGCGGAGGGGCGAGCGCTTCCATCGCCGCGCGTTGCGCGGTCTCTTCCCGTTCGTCGCGCGCGAGCTGCAGCACGCCGCAGCGCTGCCACTCCGGCGCGGCGCCGATGGCGTCGAACTGGCGCCAATGCTCGAGCAGGAAGGTGAAGGCCGCGCGCGTGAGCCGGGCGAGATGGCTGTCGTCCGGCGTGAGCACCGGGTGGAACGTGCCGGCGTGATTGCCCGACGCCTCGAGCGCCGGCTCGGCATGGCGTTCCACCAGCGTCACGTCCCAGCCGCGGGCGGCGAGGCGCTCGCAAACCGCGGCGCCTGCAATGCCAGCCCCGATCACGGCGGCGGTACGCCCGGCGGGCAGCGCGGGCGCGTGCCGCAGCGCGCGCTGGGGGACGAACTGCGCGACGAGCATCTCGCTCTTGCGCGCGAACCCGCGGCGCTTCTCGGCCGCGAATCCCGCCTCGCGCAGCGCTTCGCGCACCGGGGACGCGACGCTCCAGGTGGCCGCCGTGGCGCCGGGCGCGCACAGCCTCCCGATCGCACGCATCAGCTCCGGGCTCCACATGTCCGGATTCTTCGCCGGCGCGAATCCGTCGAGGAACACCGCGTCGGCGCCGAGCGCGAGGCGCGGCAGCATCTGCGACGCCTCGCCGAACGCGAGCGTGAGGACGACGCGCCCCTGTTCGAACTCCACGCGGTGCATGCCGGGTACGAGCATCGGCCACGCGCTGCGCAATTCCTCGGCGAGCGGCGCGAGCTCGGGGTGCCGCGCGTGGAGCACGGCGAGGTCCTGCGCCGTGAAGGGGTGCTTCTCCACCGAGACGAAATGCAGGCGCGCGCAGCGGCGCGGGTCTTCGCGCCAGGCGTGCCAGGCGACAAGAAAGGACAACCCGATGCCGAATCCGGTTTCCAGGATCGTGAAGCGCGGCGCGTCGCGCCAGCGCGCCGGCAGCCCGTTGCCCGCGAGGAACACGTGGTGCGCCTGCGCCGGGCCGCCGTCCGCGCTGTGGTAGAGGTCGTCGAATTCCTGCGAGTAGGGGGTGCCGTCCGCGGCGAAGGCGAGGCGGGCGGGGCGGATCGGCGCGGTCACCCCGCTATTGTGAGGCCGTGACCCCGCCGTCGAGGTAGAGGATCTGCCCGGTGACGAAATCCGACGCCGGCGAGCAGAAGAAGAGCGCCGCGCCCACGCAATCCCCGGGCTCCGCGACGCGGCCGAGCGGTATGCGCTCCTGGAGCCACGCGCGCGTCTTCGGGTTCTTCAGCCAGTGCGCGCCCATGCGCGTGCGCACGACGGTGGGGGCGATGCCGTTCACGCAGATGCCGCGCTTGCCGAGCTCGGAGGCGTGCTGTCGGATGAGCATGACCAGCCCGCCCTTGGTCGCGCAATACGCGGAGTAGCCTCGCCCGCGCAGCCCGAGCTGCGCGCGCACCGACAGCAGGTGCACCTGCTTGCCGCCGCGCTTCTGGCGGCGGGCGACCGCCTGCGCAAGGAACATGGCGGCACGCAGGTTCGTGCGGTAAACCGCGTCGAACGTGTCCTCGTCGACTTCCTCGAGCGCCTGCTCGCGCTGCATGCCGACGCAGTTCATCAGGATGTCGATGCGCGGCAGGGCGGCGACGACCGTCCGGATGGCCTTCACGTCGTCGACATCGAGCTCGACGCCTTTCGCCCCGCGCCCAAGTTTCTTCGCCAGCGCCGCAGCCTTGCGGCCGTCCCGGCCCGCCACGACGACCCGCGCCCCGGCGCGCGCGAGGCCGCGGCAGATGGCGGCGCCGATGGCGCCGTAGCCGCCGGGGACGAACGCGGTCTTGCCCTTGAGGCCGAACAGGTCCATGTCAGTCCATCACCACGCCGCCGTTCAGGTCCACGATCTCGCCGGTGATGAAGCCGGCGAGCGGATGAACGAGGAAGCGAACGACGTGCGCGAACTCCTCGGGCTCGCAGAAGCGGCCGACCGGGATCTGCGCCAGCACCGCCCGGCGCTGGGCTGCGCTGAGCTGCCTCGTGACCATCGGCGTCCTCACGTAGGCGGGCGAGATGCCGTTGACGGTGACGCCGTAGGCCGCGAGTTCTCGCGCCAGCGAAAAGGTGAGCGACGTCAGTGCGCCCTTGGACGTCGAGTAGGCCGTGCCCGCGGTGAGGCCGCCCGTCTTGGCGGCGAGCGAGCAGGTGTTGACGATGCGGCCCCAGCGGCGCTTCTTCATCCCCGGGATGACCTGGCGCGCCAGATAGAACGCGCCATCGAGATTGGCCGCGAGCACCCGGCGCCATTCCTCGGGCGTGGTCGCCTCGGACTTGTTGTTGGACAGGATGCCCGCGTTGTTGACGAGCACGTCCACGCGGCCGATGCGCTTGACGGTCTGCGCAACGGCCGCGGGGTCCGAAATGTCGCAGACCACGCAGCCTTTCGCCGCACGCACGTCGAGTCCGACCACGCGCAGGCCGTCGGCCACCAAGGCCTTCACGACAGCCTTGCCCATGGTGCCCGCTGCGCCGGTGACGACGGCGACGCGACCTTTCAGGTCAGTTCTCAAGCGCGGTTTTCCTGCCCAGCAGTCCCCGGGCCCGGAAGGTTACCAGCGCGATGAGGAGCAGGTACATGGAGAGCAGCGACCATTCCGATGCGTACGCGCCGGTCAGGCCCACGACGATGCCGACCATCAGCCCGGCAATGACCGCGCCCCAGAAGCTGCCGACACCGCCCAGCACGATGATGACGAAGGCGGGGACGACCGCGTCCACGCCGACATGCGGGCGCACGCCCCAGATCGGCGCCATGACGATGCCGGCCACCGCGGCCAGCGCGGTGCCCAGCGCGAAGACGAAGAGGCGCAGCCGCGGCAGGTTGATGCCGAGCGCGCGGACCATCTCGGAGTCGTGCGCGCCGGCCTTGATCATGGCGCCGTAGGGGGTCTTCTCGAGAAACAGCCACAGCAGCAGGATCATCCCGATCGCCGCCAGGCAGGCGAAGAAGCGGTACTTGGCGTAGATCAGGCCGCCGATCAGCACGGCGCCGTTGAGCGCCATGGGCACCGGCAGGACCTTCTCATTGGATCCCCACACCAGCCGGATGAGCTCCTCGAGGACGAGAGCCGCCCCGAAGGTGAGCAGGAGACCGTACAGCGGATCCTTCCCGTACGTGCGCCGCAGGCATAGCTCCAACACCATGCCCGCGGCGCCGACGATGAGCGGCGCGAGCAGGAACGCCGCAGCGTAGCTCAGCTTCCAGCCCATCAGCGTCACCGCCACGTAGGCGCCCAGCGCGAACAGCGACCCGTGCGCGAGGTTGATCACCTCCATCACCCCCACGATGAGCATGAACCCCAGGGCGATCAGCGCGAACAGCAGCCCGAGGCTCACCCCGTTGAGGAGGTGAGGGAGGAGGTTGACGAGCCAGTCCAACGCCTACTGCTCGTACGACGGCGTCTGCGCGTAGCTTTCTAGCTTGCAGCTCTGCATGGAGGCGGTGTCGGCGACGTCCTTCGGATTGGCCTGCGTCAGGATCTTGAAGATGTCGTCCTTCTCCGCCGGCTTGTCGTTGTAGCTCGCCATGTAGATCGTCTGCTGGCACTGGTGCGTGTCCGGGTCGATCCACGCGTCGTAGTGCTGCATGCGGTCCGCCGCGGACATCTTGCGGCCCTCCAGCTTCTTGATCACGGCGATGTTGTTGGTCGACCCGGCGTCCTGCACGGCGCGCAGCAGCTCGCGCGTGGCCACGTAGCCGTTGTAATAGACGTTGCCCGGCACCTGGATGGCCATGCCCGGGTAGGTCTTCTGGTACTTGGCCACGAACTCCTTCACGCCGGGCAGGTCGAGCCGGTAGTACCACGTCGTGCCGAACACGCCGAAGATCGCGTCGGGTCCGAGGCCGTAGACGTCGGGCCAGTCCTGCTGGTTGTTGATCCAGCCGAAGGCGCGGTCGAGCTTGGCCTGCACGACCTGCTGGCGCATGGCCTTCTGGTCGTCGCCGCCCACCGCCGCGGCGACCACCGCGGGCTTGATCTGCTGGAGCTTCAGCAGGTAGGAGCTGAAGTCGCGCGTGTTCTGCGGCACCATGAGCTCGTCGATCACCTTGCCGCCGTTCGCCTCCAGCAGCTGACGCGTCGCTTTCGAGGTGTTGTGGCCCCAGACATAGTCGTTGGTCAGCAGCACCCAGTTTCCGCCGTAGGTACGAATCGCGTTCTTGACGATGGCGTTGGCGAAGTTGGTGCCGTTGCCGTCCCAGACGAACTTCACGCGATGGCAGTCGCGGCCCGACTCGGTCGGCGAGCTCGAGTTGGTGTTCAGGTAGACGCAGCCGTACTTCTGCGCCACCTGGCCGATGGCGTTGGCCACGCCGGAGCTCAGCGCGCCGATCAGGAACGCCACTTCGTTCCTCGTGATCATGCGTTCCGCGACGCGCGAGCCCGTGGCGGGCGTGGTCTCCGTGTCGATGTGGATGGCCTCGATCGGCCGGCCGAGCACGCCCCCCTTCTCGTTGAACTCGCGGATCGCGAGCATCGCGCCGAGGCGCTCCATCTGGCCGCTCGCGCCGTACTGGCCGCTCGCGTCCATGGTGAGGCCGATCGTGATCGGCTTCTTCTGGCCCGACTGCGCCCAGACGCGATTCACCTTCCACGGTCCGTAGAACGCCGCGCCCGCGGCCAGCATCTGCAGCAACTTCCTCCGATTGCCTTGCATGTCTCCCTCCTTGGGAAATGTCAGCGTTTCACCACCTGCATGCCGTTGACCTTCTCGTGCGCCTCGATCAGCGATGGGACGAACTTGTCGCCGAGGCCCAGCGCGTTCGCCTGCACCAGCGCCTGGTGCAGCGCCGCGCCCATCAATCCGGCGAGCGGCGCGGCGGCCACCATGCTCTGGTAGTAGCCCATGTCCTTCTTGGCGTTGGCGAGCGTGAAGAGCAGCCCGGTGAGGTCGCCCTGCAGCGCCTTCGGCACGACCATCTGGAACATGGCCGAGTTGGCGCCGCCCGCGGAAATGAGCTTGTAGAACGTCTCCAGCCCGATGCCGACCTTGGCGCAGGCCGCGAGCGACTCGCAGGCGAGCGCCGCGGTGCCGAGCGCGAGGAAGTTGTTCACCAGCTTCACCTTGTGCCCGGTGCCCGGCCCGCCGACGTGGAAGATGTTCTCGCAGAACTTCTCGAGCACCGGCTTCACCG
>DASUFW010000283.1:0-25591 GCA_036274335.1 Burkholderiales bacterium
CACGAGACCGCGCAGCGCTTCGCCGACGTGGTGCTCCCCGCCACCGCGTGGCTCGAGGAGCTCGGCTGCAAGTCCGCGTTCACGCACCTCTACCTGATGGAGCCTGCGCTCGCGCCGGCGGGCGAGGCGCGCCCGGTCACCCGGGTGATGCGAGAGCTGGCGGCGCGGCTGAAGCTGGACGGGTTCTTTCCCTGGGCTTCGGACGAGGCCATGCTCGACGCCATCCTCGATCACCCGGCCACCGGGCATGCCACGGTCGCGGGGCTGCGCGCGAAAGGAGGCATCGGCGAGCTGCGCATCTCGCACGTCGCCAACCCGAAGCTCGAATTCGAGACGCCGACGGGAAAGATCGAGTTCTTCTCGGCGGACGCGGCGCGCCTGGGGCTCCCGCCCCTGCCCGACTGGCAGACGCCGGCGCGCCCGCCCGCCGATGCGGGCTACCCGCTGACGCTCACGCAGGGCCGCACGCTCGCGCACTTCCACGGGTTCTACAACAACGGCCGCGAGCTGCCGACGCTCGCGCGCCGCGAGCCGGAGCCGCGCGTGTGGATCTCGGTCGAGGATGCGGCGGCGCGCGGACTGGCGGAGGGCGCCGCGATGCGCCTGTTCAACTCGCGCGGCGCGCTCGCCGCGCGCGCGCACGTCACGGACAGGATTCCGGCCGGCACGCTGTGGCTGCGCGACGGATGGCCCGGGCTCAACGTGCTGACCGACGGCGCGCCGGTGCTGCCCGACGCGGCGGCCGACCGCTTCGCGTTTTCCGCGGGCCAGTCGACGTTCCACGCGCGGGTGGAAGTCCAGGCCGCCTGAGGCCGGGCTAGCGCTTCAGGGGCTTCGCACCCGCGGACCCTTTGTCGTACCTCTCGACGTCCTCCGGGATCGCCACCCACTTCCGCGCCGAGCGCGTCCAGATGTGCCGGTCGATGCGCAGGCTGTCGGGGTCGTCGAGCGTGCCCGCTGCGATGGCGCGCAGCCCGGGGCGCAGCTCCGTGGTGTGCGTGACGGGCGTGCCGCAGGTCGGGCAGAACTCGGTGCGCAGCCACCGCCCGGTCTCGTCCGAGCGGTGCTCGTAGGACGCGCGCGGGCCGCCGTTGAACTCGATGTGCTCGTCGCGGCAGTAGGCGTTGAAGGAGAACGCGCTGCCGCTGCGCTTCTGGCACCAGGTGCAGTGGCACACCAGGCCGAACTGCGGATCGGCCTTGATGCGGTAGCGCACCGCGCCGCACACGCACCCACCTTCTCTCACTACCCCCATGTCAATCTCCAACAAAGGCCCCGCGGCATTGTGCAACAATTTCGGCATGCCTCGCACTTGGCTGCCCTCGCTCGGCCTCGCCCTGCTCCTCGCACTCCCCGCGGCGCCGGCGCTCGCCCAGGTGGAAGCGGAAGACTTCGTGAAGACGCTGATCGACGCGATCAACAGCAAAGAGGCCGCCAAGCGCATGGCGCTGATGCACACCGGGAGCACCAGCTGCGAGAGCCCCGGCCAGACGCAGGTGCTCGAGGAGCAGTTCGCGCGCCAGTCGCGCTTCCCGATCCCCGGCACGGTCGCCTGGCGACTGACCGCGGCGCGGCCCGGCAAACCGATGTTCGCCGACCGGTTCGACTACCCGGTGCGCCCGACGCACCTGCTGCAGCTCGACGTGAAGGGCGAGAACAACGAATCGATGTACGTGGTGCTGCAGCTCGCCCGGCAGGGCGGCCAGTGGCGCGAGGTGGCCGGCTGCCCGAAGGCGGGCACCGCGAAGGTGGACCAGCGGGTGGCCGCCGCGAAGGCCGGCGCCGAGGACAAGGCCGGGCTGCTGGCGAAGACCCTGTCGCCCAAGGTCAAGGCGGACCTGCTCGCGCTGATCAAGGCCGGACGCAAGGACGACGCGGTGCGCGCCTACCGGGACGCCTCGGCGCAGGACGCCGCAACCGCGCAGGCGGTCATCGAGATCCTCGAGAAGGAAGCGGCCCGCTAACCCGTTTCCGCTCGCGCTTCGTTCAATGGCAGGTCAACCCCTCGAAAGGACCTGCCGTGAAAAACCTCACTCTCCAGGCCGCCGTCGCGGCCGCCCTGCTGGCCGGCGCCGCGTCTGCCGCGGTCCCCGAGAAGCCCAGCACGCTCGCCGACCAGAAGTCGGTGGCCGTCACCATCTACAACGAGAACCTCGCGCTGGTGAAGGACGTGCGCCGCATCGCGCTCGAGCGCGGCCTGAGCCGCCTCGCCCTGCGCGAGGTGAGCGCCCAGATGCGGCCCGAGACCGCCCTGCTGCGCAGCCTGAGCGACCCGGGGTCGCTCCAGCTCCTCGAGCAGAACTTCGACTTCGACCTGCTCACCCCGTCCAAGCTGCTCGAGAAGTACGTGGGCCGCGAGGTGCGAGTCGTGAAGACGCATCCGCAGACCGGGGAGGAAACCGTGGAGACGGCGACCGTGCTCGCGGCCAGCCAGGGCGTGGTGCTGAAGATCGGCGACCGCATCGAGACCGGGCGCCCGGGGCGCATCGTGTTCGACAGCGTGCCGCCCAACCTGCGCGACCGGCCCACGCTGGTCACCGAGCTGGAGAGCCGCCACGCCGGCGCGCAGACCCTGGAGCTCTCCTACCTGTCGGGGGGCCTGTCCTGGAAGGCGGACTACGTCGCCGAGCTCAACGCCAAGGACGACGCCCTCGACCTCAAGGGCTGGGTGACGCTCACCAACCGCAGCGGCACCACCTATCCCGATGCCCGGCTGCAGCTGGTGGCCGGCGACGTGAACCGGGTGCGCGACGAGATGCGCCTGGCGGCCAAGGTCGGCGCGATGCGCGAGGCCGCCGCGGCGGCGCCCGCCGCGATGCGCGAGGAGTCGCTGTTCGAGTACCACCTGTACACGCTGCAGCGCCCGACCACGATCGCCGACAACCAGACCAAGCAGGTGGCGCTCCTCTCGGGCAGCGCCGTGCCGGTCGCCAAGGAGCTCGTCCTGCAGGGCAGCGACTACTACTATCGCTCGAGCGTCGGCGATATCGGCCAGAAGCTGAAGGTCGGCGTATTCGTGCAGTTCGAGAACCGGGAATCCTCCCGGCTGGGGCTCCCCATGCCCAAGGGCGTGGTGCGCGTCTACAAGAAGGACGCCGACGGCAACGCCCAGTTCGTCGGCGAAGACCGCATCGACCACACGCCGAAGAACGAGACGGTGCGCCTGAAGCTCGGCGAGGCCTTCGACGTCACGGCCGACAAGAAGCAGACCGACTTCAAGCGCCGCGAGCGCACCAACCGGGCGAGCTACGTGTTCGAGAGCGCCTACGAGATCGCGCTGAAGAACGCCAAGCCCGAGCCGGTCACGGTCACGGTGCGCGAGCCGGTCTACGGCGACTGGACGATGCTGGAAGAGACCCAGAAGCACCGGAAGGCCGCCGCCGGCACCGCCGAGTGGAAGATCCGGATCCCGGCCGAAGGCAGCGCCACCCTGAAGTACCGGGTGCTGGTACGCTATTGACCCATGAAAGAACTCACCCCCACCGGGAAGCTCAGGGTCGGCGTCAACCTCGGCAACTTCCTGCTCGTGCAGCGCAATCCCGACGGCACGATCCGCGGCATCGTCCCCGACCTCGCGCAGGAACTGGCCAAGCGCCTCGGCGTCGAGGCCGAGCTGCGCAAGTACGAGAAGGTCGGCGAGGTCGCCGACGGCGCGAAGAAGGGCGAATGGGACGTGGCCTTCATCGGCGCCGAGCCGCAGCGCGCGGCCGAGATCGACTTCACCGCGCCCTACGTGGAGATCGAGGCCATGTACCTCGTGCCCGCCGGCTCGCCCCTCCGGTCCATCGCCGAAGTGGACCGCAAGGGGGTGCGCATCGCGGTCGCCAACCGCAGCGCCTACCACCTGTGGCTCGAGCGGAACATCAAGAACGCCGAGCTCGTGACGGGCGACAGCATCGACGGCTCCTACCAGCGCTTCGTGAACGAGAAGCTGGAGGTGCTGGCGGGCCTCAAGCCGAAGCTGCTGCAGGACCGGGAGAAGCTCCCGGGCTCGCGCATCCTGGAGGGCCGCTTCACCGCCGTCCAGCAGGCGATCGGCACGCCCAAGGGCCGGCCGGCGGGCGCCGCCTACCTGCGCAAGTTCGCCGAGGACGTGAAGGCTTCAGGCCTGGTGGCCGAGCTGATCGCGCGCCACAAGATCCAGGGCCTGTCGGTCGCCGCCGCGGCCTAGCCGCGGTGAAGCTCACCCGGGAGTCCATCCTCGACGGCTCGCTGCACGCCGTCGTGCGCGCGACGCTCGGCCCGGGCGCACGCTTCCTCTCCGACGCCGAACGCGAGGCGCAGATCGAGGCCATGCTCGCCGCGGCGCCGCGCCCGGGGCGCGTCTGGATATTCGGCTTCGGCTCGCTCATGTGGAATCCCGCGTTCCGCTTCGTCGAGCGGCGCACTGCGCGCATCCACGGCTTCCATCGCGAGTTCTGCCTGTGGGCGCGCGCCGGGCGCGGCAGCCCGGAGCGGCCCGGGCTCATGCTGTCGCTCGAGCCGGGCGGCAGCTGCATCGGCGTCGCCTACCGCATCGCGCCGCGCGCCGCCCGCAGCGAGCTCAACGTGCTGTGGCGGCGCGAGATGTTCACCGGCGCTTACCGCCCGGTCTGGACGACCGCGCACACGGCGACAGGCCTGGTGTCGGCGATCGTGTTCACCGCCAATCGCGGGCACGAGCGCTATGTCACCGGGCTGAAGGAGGCCGCCATCGCGCGCTACCTCGCGAACGGTGCCGGCAAGATGGGCCGCTGCAGCGATTACCTGTTCGACACGGTGGCGCACCTGCGCCAGCTCGGCATCCACGACCGGCGGCTGGAGTCGCTGGAGGCGAAAGTGCGGAAGAACCTGGAAAAATAGGGACAGACCCTCAGGGTCTGTCCCTATTTTTCCCTAGGCGACCTTGCGCGTGTTCTTGGCTTCGGGGATGCCGTAGCTCGCCATCAGTTCCTCGACCACCTTCTCGTAGCCCGTCCAGGGCGCCTCGCGGAAGTTGTGGTTGCGCACGATGAAGGACGCGCCGGCGTAGAACTTCTCGTACTGCAGGTGCCGGCCGGCGAACTCCGAGCCGATCAGGTCCCAGGCGAGCTTGTAGAGCTTCATGCGCTCGAGCGCCGGCAGCTGCGGCGTCTGCCAGTAGGTCTCGAACTGCGCCCGGAGCGCCGGGTCGTGCATCACGGTGATGTCCGCAGGCATCTGGAAGATGCCGCCGCCGCAAAGCTCGCGCAGCGTCTCGATGATCTGCGAGTGGCTCTCGGTGCACCAGTTGAGCGCCGCGTACATGTAGCGGCGGTTGTAGGTCTTCCAGCCCCCGGCGGGCCAGTCCTCGGCGTCCTGGATCTGCCCGGCGATCATGCCGCCGAGCGCCGCCTCCTGCGCGCAGAGGCGCCCCAGCACCTCGCGCACGGCCGGGATGTCCTGCGCGCCCGAGGCCTGCGCGATGCGGCTCGCCAGCCCGCAGACCAGCTGCATCTTCGAGTGGAAGCGCACGTTCGACTGGTGGTTGCCGTAGCAGTGCCCGGGGGTCCTGATGTAGATGTCGCGCGCCAGCACGGCATCCATGTGGACGAAGACGCGTTCCCACGGCACCTTCACGTCCTCGCACATCACCATCGAGTCGGTCTCGTCGAAGCGCCAGGCGAGCGGGTTGTCGAACTCGTTGGGCGCGTGCAGCTCGAACGGCTTCCTCGACCACAGCGTCACGCCGGGCGCGTTGACCGGGATCGCGCAGGTGATCGACTCGGCGAGCTGGTTGGGCGCGAGCGGGATCAGGTTGCCGATCCAGATCTCGTTGGCGAACACGGCGCCGGTGGCGAGCATCTTCATGCCCGAGATCACCACGCCGTCGCTGTCCTCGCGCACCACCCGCAGCGTCGGGATCGGCAGGTTCTGCTTGACGTAGTACTCGGGGTTGCGCGCCGCCTGCGGCGGGATCACCGCGTACACGCCGTAGACGTCCTCGCGGCGCATGTGCTCGTAGTAGCGGACCAGGTGGTCAGCGTACTTGCCGAACACCGCGGGGTTCGCCGCCATCCCCGTCACGAAGCTCGACACGTGGTCGGGCGAGCGCCCGAGCAGGCCGTGGCTGAGGTCCGCGATCGCGCGGTGCAGCGCCGTGCGCTTCTCCAGGTCGGCCTTCGAGCGGGCGCGCAGGAAGTACGCGCTGAAGCGCTCGCCGCCTTCCTCGAAGCTGAATTCCGGCCGCGACGCCTTCAGGTCGTAGATCGCGGCCATCGAGCGCGCGGCGTTGCGGAACGCGGGATGGGTGGTGACGTCGTCCACGCGCTCGCCGCCGACGTACACCACGCGGCCGTCGCGCAGCGACTTGAGGTGCTCGGCTCCGGTCTTCAGCATGCGCGTCCCCCTATTTCCGGCCGCTGGTCTCGTAGTAGTGGATCTCGTAGAGGAGACAGCCGTCGCGGCTGGCGAACGGGCCGTGGTGCACGCCCGGCGGCCGGCAGGCGTAGGTGAAGGCCTGCGAGGACTTCCCGCCCCGCCCCTTCGCGTCGTTGCCGACCACCAGGTCGCCCTCCACCAGGAACACTTCCTCCCAGTGGTCGTGCACGAACGGCTCGGTGGAGAAAGCGCCGGGCGCGAGCCTGAGCAGCCGGGTCCGGCTCCCCCGCTTCGCCTTTTCGTCTATGTCGGAGGCAAGGATCTTCTGCGTGAACCCGGGCGGATAGCCCGGCGGCGTTTCCCAGCCCGCCTGCAGGTCCACGCCGACGAATTCCAGGTGCGGCTTGGGCTTGCCCATGCGATTCCTCGAACGTCCGTTGACTCGGGGCAGTCTCCCTTCGCACAATCGCTTTGTCAATCGCGATCCCGGGGAGACCACATGCTGAAGCTCTACGGCCAGTACCGCTCGCGCGCCTTCCGCGTGGCCTGGCTGTGCAAGGAATCGAACATCCCGTACGAGCACCACAACGTCACCATCAACGTCGAGGGCGCGACCTGCAAGGAGCCCTGGTACGCCGCGCTCAACCCCAACCAGCGCGTGCCGACCATCGACGACGACGGGCTGGTCATGTGGGAATCGGCGGCGATCAACCTGTACCTCGCCGAGAAGTACAAGAGCCCGCTGTGGCCGAAGGATGCGACCGGCAAGGCGCGCGCGCTGCAGTGGGCGTTCTACATCGCCAACGACGTCGAGCCGGCCATGATCGTCATCCAGCGCAACCGCTACATGCTGCCGCCGGAGAAGCGCGACGCCGCGGCCGCCGACGAGGCCGAGAAGCAGCTCGTGCCGAAGATGAAGGTCATGGAGGCGTACCTGGCGAAGCACCGGCACTTCTCGGGCGACGCCTGGGGCCTCGCCGACTTCATGGTCGCGAGCGTGTGCTACTCGATGTGGATCAACAAGTTCACGCTGCTCGACCAGTTCCCGACGTTCAAGGCCTGGCTCGACGCGAGCGTCGAGCGCCCCGGCGCGAAGGAAGCCCGCAAGCTGCGCGAATAGCTACCAGGCCGCCTCCAGCAGTCCCAGCACCTCCGCCGCCGAGCGCAGTGGCCGCGGATTGGATTGCACCCAGCGGCTGCCGACCGCGGCCTCGGCGACCGCAGCGAGCTGCGCGCGCTCGACACCCGCTTCGCGCAGCGTCGCCGGCTGTCCGAGCGAGCGGACCAGCGCCGCAACCGCGCTCGCCGCGGGCACGCCCGGATGTCCGAGGGCGTCGGCGATGCGCGCCTGCGCTTGCGCCGTGGCCGGCTCGTTGTAGCGCAGAACGTGGGGCAGCATGATGCAGCTGGTGTGGCCGTGCGGGACGCCCGCCACCGCGCCGAGCTGGTGCCCGATGCCGTGGCTCGCGCCGTAGCTGACGCGACCGATGGTCGAGCCCGCGAGCCACGACGCCTGCTGGCAGAGCAGCCGGGCCGCAAGATCCCCGGGCGCCGCCTTCGTGCGCGGCAGCCCCTCGGCGAACAGCCGCAGCGCGTGCAGCGCGAGCCCGTCCGCGTAGGGATGGGCGTCGATGGAGCACAGCGCCTCCACCGCGTGGTCGACGCCGCGGATCCCGGTCGACAGCCACAGCCATGCCGGCGTATGCACCGTCACCGCCGCATCGAGGATCACGGCGCGCGGCCCGATGTCCGGTCCGGTGAAGCCGTGCTTGACGCGCGTGCGCGGGTCGGTGCCGCCTCCCAGGTTGGAGAATTCGGCGCCCGAGAGCGTGGTGGGCACCGCCACCTGGCGCACCGGCGAGGGCTTCGCGTCCTTGAGCAGCGGCACGCGCAGGCGCTCCAGCGCTTCGAGGCTGCGCGCGCCGTGCGCCAGGACGAGTTGCAGGATCTTGACCGTGTCGATCGGCGTGCCGCCGCCGACGGTGAGGATGAGGTCGGGGCCGGCCGCGCGCACCGCCTCGGCCGCCGCGAGGACGCTGGGCCACGGCGTGTGCGCCACGCACTCGTCGAACAAGCCGGCGTCGCGCGCGCCGAGCGCGTCGCGGATCGCCCGCACGGCCGGCGTCTTGCGCGCGAGCGACTTCGAGGCCACGACGAACACGCGGCGTGCGCCGATGCGCTCGGCTTCCGCCACGGCCGCCCCGGCGGCCGGCCGGCCGAAGACGACCCTCTCCAGGGGAAGGTAGGCGTAGTGGTCCATCGCGGCATCTTAGATTGACCGGCCCGTCCCGGCGCAGGCAGCATGAGACTTTGTCACGATGGGCGACGGGCGGTCCCGGCTTGTTATTTCTTGCACACCTGACCCGACCCAGGCGATACAGTGCCGGAGGCCCATGCGACTACGCCTGAGAAACCTGTCGATCCGCGCCAAGCTCGCCGTCATCCTCGGCGTGACCATCTTTTCGCTGGCCGCCACCCGCGCGCTGGGCCTCACGCAGCTGGGCGTGTTCCTCGACCGCTTCGTGGCGTACACCACCGTGCTCGAGAACCTGCACGATGCGCAGGCGGCGCTCACCGCCGCGCAGCTCGGCGTGACGCGCGAGCGCTTCGCCGCCGACGGCGAGGCGGCGCAGGCGGCCGACCGGGCGCTCGAGCGGCTCGCGCAGGTGGCCCCGCGCGCCGGGCTGCCGGTCGCGGACGTCGAGGCGCTGCGCCAGGCGCGGCGCGCGCAGAGCGGGCAGTCGCTCGCCGCCCAGACCGACGCCCTGCAGGCGCTCGCGCAGCGGATCGACTCGCGCTTCGAGGCGCAGCGCGGGATCGCCGCCGACGCCTACGCGGTCGAGTACAAGATCATGAACGGCACCTACGTCAGCATGCTGCTGCTGGTGCTGGCCGTCGGGCTGGTCGCCTACTTCCTGATCGCCAAGATGGTGACCCGCCCGCTGAACCGCATGGTCAGCGTCGCGAACGCGGTCGCCGCCGGCGACCTGCGCAGCCGCATCGACCCTTCCGGCCGCGACGAGCTCTCGCAGGTGATGCGCGCGCTCGGCGAGATGAACACGGGCCTTGCCCAGCTGATCGGCGAGGTGCGCGACGCCGCGGGCGCCATCTCCGGCGGCTCCGGGCAGATCGACCAGGCGAACGCCAAGCTCGCCGAGCGCTTCGCGGACCAGGCCGCCGGGCTCGACCACGCCGCCGCCACCATGGAGCACCTGACGGCGACGGTCGGGCGCAACGCCGAGCACGCCCGCCGCGCGGCGGACCGCGCGGGCAACGCGAGCGTGGTCGCCGACCGCGGCGGCGCCGAGGTACGCCGCGCCGTGGAAACGATGAGCGCGGTGGACGCGGGCGCGCGGCGCATCACGGACATCGTGGGCGTGATCGACAGCATCGCCTTCCAGACCAACATCCTCGCCCTCAACGCGGCGGTCGAAGCGGCCCGCGCGGGCGCCCAGGGCCGCGGCTTCGCGGTGGTGGCCTCGGAAGTGCGCAGCCTCGCGCAGAAGAGCGCGGCCGCGGCGCGCGAGATCAAGACGCTGATCGGCGAGGCGATCTCGCGCGTGGAGGAAGGCGGCCGCGTGGTGCAGGCGGCGGGCGACACGATCGCGCAGACCGTGTCCGCCGTGCAGGAGGTCACCGGCATCGTCGGCGAGATCGCCGCGCTCTCCAACGAGCAGGCCGCGCGCCTGCAGGAGATGAACCACGAGGTGGCGGACCTGGTGCAGAAGACGCGCGGCAACACCGTGCTCGTCAACCACGCCGCCGACGCCGCGCGCGCCAACAGCGAGCAGGCGGTGGCGCTGCAGGAGGCCATCGCGGTGTTCCGGCTGGCCGAGGGGGCGGCGGCGCCCGCCCCGCCCCCGGGCGGGCCGTCGGTGCGGCGCCTCGAAGGCGCCGAGCCGCTCGCGCTCGGGTCGCGCGGCTAGAGCGCCCGCGCCCAGTACTCGCCCGTCAGCGCCTTGCCGAAGCTGCGGTGGCGCTCGCGGCCGACGAGGCGGAAGCCGGCCTTTTCATAGATCGCCCGGGCGGCCGTCAACTCGCTCTGCGTCCACAGCACCAGCTTCCGGTAGCCCGCCGCCCGGGCGAAATCGATGCACTCCGCCACCAGGCGCTTGCCCAGGCCGAGGCCGCGGGCGGCGGGCTCGACCAGCAGCATGCGCAACTGGGCGGTGCGCGCCGACCTGCGCACCACGAAGACCGCGCCGAGGCGCACCCCGTCGCGCTCGGCGATCCAGCAGCGCTCGCGCCGGGCGTCGAACCGGTGGACGAATCGCGACGCGATCTCCGCAACCAGCGCTTCGAACCGGACGTCGTAGCCGTACTCCTCGCCGTAGAGCTCGCCGTGGCGCTGGATCACCCAGCCGATGTCCCCGGGCCGGTGGGCGCGCAGGCGCACCTCGCCCCCTGCCCCGCCGAGCAGCGCTTCGGCCGAGCCCAGGGCCGCGACCAGCTGCCCGCGCGACTCGCCCGGCAACGCCTGCAGCAGGCCGCCCAGCTCCTCGCGGGTGCGCGACTCGAGCAGCGCATAGGCGCGCGCGCCCTTGCCGGTCAGCCGCAGCAGCTGGCGCCGCCCGTCGCCGGGCGCGCGCCGGCGCGCGAGCAGGCCGCGGCGCTCGAGCGCCGCGACCAGCCGGCTGAGGTAGCCCGCGTCGAGCTGCAGCTCGCCCGCCAGCGCGGACAAGGTCGGCGCCTCCCGGTGCGCGAGCTCGTACAGCACGCGCGCCTCGGTAAGCGTGTACGGGGTGTCGAGATGGCCCGCCTGCAGCACGCCGATGCGGCGGGTGTACAGGCGGTTGAAACGGCGCAGGGCCTCGACCCGCGGATCCGGCGTCATGGGCAGACTCCGTCGAATTACTTGCCTGAGGCAAGTATATTACGATCGCGGCTTTCGCTTCGCGGAGGAGAGGGAGCATGGCCAACCAGGTCGCAATCGTCACGGGCGCATCCACCGGCATCGGCGAGGCCGCCGGGGTGGCGCTGGTCAAGGCGGGATGGAAGGTGGCGTTCGCCGCGCGGCGCGCCGACCTGCTGGAGAAGATCGTCGCGTCCTGCGGGGCCGACCGCGCGCTGGCCGTGGCGACCGACGTGGCGAAACCGGAGTCCGTGCAGGCCCTCTTCGCGCGCACCGTCGAGAAGTTCGGGCGGCTCGACTTGCTGTTCAACAACGCCGGCATGGGGGCGCCGCCCGTGCCCATGGACGAGCTGCCCTACGAGAAGTGGCGCGAGGTGGTGGACGTCAACCTGAACGGCATGTTCCTGTGCGCGCAGGCCGCCTTCGCCCAGTTCAAGAAGCAGAGCCCCCAGGGCGGGCGCATCATCAACAACGGCTCGATCTCGGCGCACGCACCGCGGCCGTTCTCGGTGGCCTACACCTCCACCAAGCACGCGGTGACCGGCCTCACCAAGTGCATCGCCCTGGACGGCCGCCCGCACGACATCTGCGGCTGCCAGATCGACATCGGCAATGCCGCGACGCCGATGACCGAGCGGATGCTGAAGGGCGTACCGCAGCCCAACGGCACCTCCATGGTCGAGCCGCGCATGGACGTGCAGGACGTGGCGCAGGCCGTGGTGTACATGGCGGGCCTGTCCAAGGACTCGAACGTCCTCACCATGACGGTGATGGCGACCAAGATGCCGTATGTGGGTCGCGGATAGCCGCTCGGCGTAGGCCTGCGGCAAGGCCATCTGCCGTGGGCAGCCGCCCACCGGCCGGCCGGGAATTGCTGCACTGCATTTCTGAAACGCCGTTTCACGAAAGGCGAGGGCTTCTCTTGCGCGGTCCGCGGGACTAGGATTCGCCACACCCGCGCTCGCGGCCAAAACACACAGAGGAGACGCCCCGATGGCCCGCATTACCGTCAACGGCAAGACCCGCGAGGTCGACGCCGATCCGAGCACGCCGCTGCTCTGGGTCCTGCGCGACACCCTCGGCATGACCGGCACCAAGTTCGGCTGCGGCGCCCAGCTCTGCGGCGCCTGCACCGTGCACCTCAACGGCTCGCCCGTGCGCTCCTGCGGGACGCCGCTGTCCGCGGCGATCGGCCAGAAGATCACCACCATCGAGGGCGTGAGCGCGACCGCCGCCGGCAAGAAGGTCCAGGCCGCGTGGATGGCGCTCGACGTGCCGCAGTGCGGCTACTGCCAGTCGGGCCAGATCATGAGCGCGTCGGCGCTGCTGGCGTCCAAGCCCAACCCGACCGACGCCGACATCGACGCTGCCATGGCAGGCAACATCTGCCGTTGCGGCACTTATCCCCGCATCCGCGCCGCGATCCACAAGGCGGCCGGCACCAAGGGAGCCTGACCATGACGACGACGCTCAAGAATCCCGCACGCCGCGACTTCCTGAAGACCGGCACCGCGCTGGGCGGCGGGCTGGTCATCGGCATCCACCTGCCGCAGGCCCTCGCCAAGCAGGTCACGACGTCGATGCCGAACGCCTGGGTGCGCATCGGCAGCGACAACACGGTCACGATCCTCGTCGCCCGCTCCGAGATGGGCCAGGGCGTGGTGATGGCGCTGCCGACGCTCGTGGCGGAGGAGCTCGAGGTCGACCTGCGCAAGATCAAGGTCGACTTTGCGCCGCCCAGCGAGGTGTACATCAACAACCTGCTCGGCGCGCAGATCACGGGAGGCTCCACCTCGGTGCGCGACGGCTACGACAAGCTGCGCATCGCCGGCGCGCAGGCGCGCACGATGCTCGTCCAGGCCGCCGCCGACAAGTGGAAGACCGACGCGAGCAAGTGCAAGGCGGCCAACGGCACCGTCACCGGCCCCGGCGGCAAGAAGGCCAGCTACGGCCAGCTCGCCGAGGCGGCCTCCAAGCTTACGCCGCCCAAGGACGTGAAGCTGAAGGATCCGTCCAAGTTCCGCTACGTCGGCAAGTCCTTGCACCGCATGGACGTGCCCGACAAGGTCTATGGGCGCACCGTGTTCGGCATCGACGTCAAGGTGCCGGGCATGCTGTATGCGTCGCTCGCGCAATGCCCGGTCACCGGCGGCAAGCCCGTGTCCTTCGACGACTCGAAGGCGAAGGCGATGCCGGGCGTACGGCACATCGTCCAGATCTCGGACGGCGTGGCCGTGGTGGCCGACAGCTGGTGGCAGGCCAAGCAGGCCCGCGACGCGCTGACGATCACCTGGGACGAGGGCCCGAACAAGACCCTGTCCTCCGAGGGCGTGCACCAGCAGCTCAGCGAGGCACTCGACAAGCCGGGCGTCTCCATCAAGAAGCAAGGCGATGCGGACGCCGCGCTCAAGAGCGCCGCGAAGACCGTCGACGCGACCTACGAGATGCCGTTCCTGTCGCACTCGCCGATGGAGCCGATGAACTTCACCGCGGACGTACGCAAGGACTCGGCGACGCTGATCGGCGCGATCCAGTTCCAGCAGGGCGCGCTCGGCCTCGCCGCCGACCTGACGGGCCTGAAGCCGGAGCAGATCACGGTCAAGACGACCTACCTCGGGGGCGGCTTCGGGCGGCGGCTCGACCTGGACTACGTGTCGCAGGCCGTGCAGATCTCCAAGGCGGTCGGGGCGCCCGTGAAGCTGATCTGGACGCGGGAAGACGACATGACCCACGACTTCTACCGGCCGGCGAGCCTGACCCGGATGCAGGGCGGCCTCGACGCGAGCGGGAAGCCGGTCGCGCTGACGCTGAAGATGACGGGTCCGTCGATCACCTCGCGATTCGTGCCGCCCGCGGTCAAGGACGGCGTCGACCCGTTCATGACCGAGGCGATCCTCGTGCCCTATGACATCCCGAACCAGTCGGTCTCGACCGTCATCCACGAGCCGGGTCTGCGCGTCGGGTACCTGCGCTCGGTGTCGCACGCGCTCAACGCCTTCGCCAACGAGACCTTCATCGACGAGATGGCCGTCGCCGCGGGCAAGGATCCGTACCAGTACCGCCGCGGCCTGCTCGAGGGCAAGCCGCGCTTTCGCAACGTGCTCGACCTCGCCGCGAAGTACGCGGGCTGGGGCAAGCCGGCGCCCGAGGGCGTCGGCCGCGGCATCGCGCTGATGGAAGGGTACGAAACCTACATGGCGCAGGTCGTCGAGCTGTCCGTGAAGGACGGCAAGCCCGTCGTGCGCCGCGTCGTCGTCGTCGCCGACCTCGGGCGCCGGGTCAACCCGAACATCGTCCTGCAGCAGCTCGAAGGCAACATCATCTTCGGCCTGCAGGCCGCGCTGTACGGCGAGATCACGCTGAAGGACGGCCGCGTGCAGCAGACGAACTTCGACAAGTTCCTGATGCCGCGCATGCCCGAGACGCCGAAGATCGACGTGTACGTCGTCGACAGCAAGGAAAAGCCCGGCGGCATCGGCGAGCCGGGGACGGCCGTGCTCGGGCCCGCGATCGGGAACGCGATCTTCGCGCTCACCGGGCAGCGCCTGCGCAAGATGCCGTTCCGCCTTGCCTAGCGTCCGTTCGATCCCGCAAAAAGCCCGCTTCGGCGGGCTTTTTGCGTTCCTGGCCCTGCTCGGCGCCCTGCCTCCGCCCGCCGCAGGTCAGGACTACGTGCGCGAAAAGCGCTGGGCCGACCAGACCGTGCCGGGGATCTTCGTCGGCGACGTGACCTGGCTGCAGCAGGAGAACGGCCACCGATTCCTCGCGCTCTATACGGTCGCCGCGCACCCGCGCGGCGCGGTGATCGTCGCCCACGGGCGCGGCTGGAGCCCGGACTTCGAGCTCTACGGCCAGCTGCGCACGAAGATCGCCGAGGCCGGCTACACGACCCTGTCGATCCAGATGCCGGTCCTCGACAGCACGGCCAAGTTCGGCGAGTACATCCCGCTCTACCCCGATGCGCGCGAGCGCATCCGGCTCGCCGCGGAATTCCTGAAGTCGAAGGGCTACAAGCGGATCGGCATCGTCTCCCACAGCCTGGGCGCGACGATGGTCAACCAGTACCTGATCCGCACGGACGACGACACGATCCGCTCATGGGTGATGATCAGCATCATCCAGGGCCTGCAGGAGATGTTCCGCATCCACATCCCCGTGCTCGACGTCTACGGCGCGAACGACTGGGACGTCACGCGCTGGGGCGCGCCCGAGCGGCTCAAGGAGATCGGGAAGGTGCCGGGCTCGGCGCAGGTCGCGGTCCCCGGCGCGCAGCACTTCTTCGAGGGCCAGGAGGACGAGCTGGTGAAGATCGTCGTCGCCTTCCTCGACCGCACGCTCAACCCCGGCACAGCCGCGGCAGCACCTCGCTGATCGAGTCGTTGAACACCGCGTCCGCCAGGTCGTCCAGGGCGGTCGGCTCGGCGTTGATGATCACCACCCTGGCGCCCGCGGCCTTGGCGGCCGGCACCGCGCCCGCCACCGGGTAGACCTGCAGCGTGCTGCCCACGGCCAGCAGGACCTCGGCCTGCGCGGCCGCCTGCATCGCGCGGTCGATGACTTCCGGCACCAGGGCCTGGCCGAAGGAAATGGTCGCGCTCTTGAGGATTCCGCCGCAGCTTCGGCACGGCGGATCGGCCTCCCCGGCCCGCACGCGCGCGAGCGCTCGCTCCATCGGCGCGCGCTCCCCGCACTCCATGCACACGACCTGCCGCACGGTGCCGTGCACCTCGATCACCTTCTCCGGCGAGTTGCCGGCGAGCTGGTGCAATTCGTCGATGTTCTGCGTGATGAGCGCGTGCAGCTTGCCGCGCCGCTCGAGCTCGACGAGCGCGAGGTGGCCCGCGTTCGGCCTCGCCGACCAGGCCGGATGCTCGAGGCGGCTCTGCCAGGCGAGCCGCCGCACTTCCGGGTCGCTCATGTAGTAGCGGATGTCGGAGAGCTTCTCGGCCTTCGGGTTCCTTGTCCACAGCCCCTGCGGGCCGCGGAAGTCGGGAATGCCGGAGTCGGTGGAAATGCCGGCGCCGGTGAGGACCACCACGCGCTTCGCCTTTTCGATCCAGGCGCGGACGTCCTGCACGGCGCTCAGCGCGGCGCGTCGCCGGCGAGCGTGACCCGGTGCATCACCCGGCGAAAGCCATGGTAGTCGTTCACCGGGTTGTGCTGCGCGCAGCGGTTGTCCCAGAAGGCGAGCGACCCCGGCGCCCAGCGGAAGCGGCAGGTGAACTCGGGCTTCACCTGGTGGGCGAACAGGTACTCGAGGAGCGGCCGGCTCTCCTCTTCGCTCCAGCCGCGGAAGCGCTCCGTGTGCCCGATGTTGACGTACAGCGCCTTGCGGCCGGTCTCCGGATGCGTGCGCACCACCGGATGCTCGCCGACGAGGATCTTGAGTTCCTCGCCCGCCGCGCGCAGGCGGTCCTCGCGCGTGCGGGAGGCGGCCGCTTTGGTGGAGGTGTTCACGCCCACCAGCCCGTCCAGCACGCGGCGCAGCCCCTCCGATAGCGTCTCGTAGGCCAGGTACTGGTTGGCGAACAGCGTGTCGCCGCCGCGGGGCGGCACCTCGAGCGCATAGAGCATGCTGCCCATCGGCGGGCGCTGGAGATAGGTGGTGTCCGAATGCCAGATGCCGCCGAAGTTGACGCGCTCGTGCTCGAGCTTGACCACCGGCGTGATCATCGGAAAGTCAGGCAGGCCCTTCAGCTGCGGGTATTCCACCGGCTCGCCGAACGCGCGCGCGAAGGACAGTTGCTGGGCGGGCGTCAGGGTCTGCCCGCGAAAGAAGATCACCAGGTGCTCGAGCAGCGCCGCGCGGATCGCGGCCCCCGTCGCCGGGGCGAGCGGCCGGGACAGGTCCACCCCGTGGATCTCCGCGCCGAGCGCGCCCGCGACGGGGCGCACGTCGAGCGCCGCGGGGGCCCGCTCAGCCGCCGCTGTCATGCTTCAGCACCCGCCGGATGACGTCGGCGAGGATGTTCTTGGTGTAGGGCTTGATGATGTAGCCGTCGGCGCCGAGCAGCAGGCCCTGGCCGATGTATTCGGGCTTGTTCTCCGAGGTGAGCATGACGATCGGCAGCGAGCCGAGCACCGCGTGGCGCCGCAGCTTGCTCAGCAGGTCGAAGCCATTGCCGTCGGGCAGGAACACGTCGAGCAGCAGCAGATCGGGCGCGCCGTCGTCCAGCATGCTGTGCAGGAACTCGTTGACGGTCGTGGCGAGCCGCACCTTGTAGCCGGCCATGCCCACGCGCAGCTCGGCCATCGCGAGCTGATCGGGGTCGTCCTCGACGATCAGCACGACGCACTCCTCGGGGGTCTTGCGCTGCGGCGGGCGGCCGCTCAGCCGGTCCGCGGCGATGTAGGCGCCGGTGTGCGTGAGATGCTCGCTCGCGGCCTGGCCGTTCTTCTTCAGCGCCACCTGGTCCATGGTGCCGGTGCGGTCGGCCTGGCGAGGGGAGAACGCCTGCGTCGAGCCGTCGGTGGCCGCCTCGATCAGGCCGAGGTGCTCCATCTCGCCTAGCCACTCGTCGAGCACCTTGGCCGGGTACCGGCTCAGCAGCTGCCCGACCACCGCGCCCTTGCCGTGAAAGTCCAGCAGCCACAGGATGCGCCGGAAATCCTCCGGCACGGACAGGTCCTGGTCCTCCCAGGCGCGCCGGCCCGCGTCGGTGAGAAGGTAGCTGCGCTCCTTGTTGGACATGTCCCCGTGCTCGATGTCTGGTCCGCAGCGATTATGCCCCGCCCCGCCGCCGGCCGCGATTTGAGTACCATCGGAGGGCTGCCGAACCCCCGAGGAGCCCGCCCGTGATCCAGACCCGCCATCTCTTCACGCTCGTCGCGGCGGTGCCGCAGATCGCCGATCTCGGCGCCACGCCGCAGGGCACGCGGCGCATCGCCACCGTCGCCGGCGGCACGTTCAAGGGCGAGCGCCTGAGCGGCACGATCCTCCCGGCGCCCGGCGGCGACTGGATCTTGGTGCGGCCCGACGGGGCGACGATCCTCGACGTGCGCGTCACCCTCGAGACCGACGACCGCCAGCTCATCTACATGACCTATCGCGGCGTACGGCACGGGCCGGCCGAAGTGATGGCGCGCCTCGCGAAGGGCGAGGCGGTCGATCCGGCGAGCTACTACTTCCGCACCACGCCGGTGTTCGAGACCGCGTCGCCGAGGTACGACTGGCTGAACCGCATCGTGTCCGTGGCCACCGGCCGGCGCGAGGCGAGCGGGCCGGTCTACGAGGTCTACGAGGTGCTCTGAAGGCCTACTTCTTCTCGCGCGCCGCGCGCAGGGCTTCCTCGCTCAGCGGCCCGGTGAAGTCCAGGTCCTTGCGCATCTGCGCGCGCGCGGCCGCCTCGAAGTCCTCGACGCGGAAGCTGCCGGTGAAATCGAGGTCATCCTGCGAAAGGGCGGCGCCCACCGACTTGACCAGCCCGCCTTCTTCCAGCTCTCGCAGGATCTCGTTCGTCTCCGAATCGGACCAGCCCAGCTTGACGCTCAGGTCGCGGGGATCCGAGTCGATGCCGACCAGCCCCAGGAGCTTCCGATGGTCGAGCGACACCCTGCCGCTCTGGCTGTCCCAGACCTTGCGGCCAGCTTCCGTGAGGCTGTAGAGACGCAACATAGGCCGTCGATTATTCGCCCGCCCCCGCAAAGCTGGCAAGCCGGGTGGCAGTACGTTTGTACGGTTTTGCGCAGTTCTTACGAAGCCTGATACGCCGCTGGGTCAGCGCAGCCGCAGCGGGTCCTCCGAGGGTGCCAGCGCCGACCGCTCCTCGGCGGAGGACTCCGGCAGCCGGAACCGGCTCACGATCTGGGCGAGCGAGCGCGCGTCCTGCGTCAGTCGGGCCGCCGCCGCTGCGCCGCGATGCACCGCGACCGCGTTCTTTTGCACGACGCCGTCCATTTCCGTCACCGCGCCGCTCACCTGCTCGATGCGTCGATCCTGCTCGTCGCTCGCACGCGCGATATCGCTCATCAGCGCGCACACCCGCTGGACGTTCTCCACCAGCTCGGCAATCGACGTGCCGGCAGCCGTGACTTCATGGCCGCCGCTCTCGACCTTGGCGACCGAGGTCGTGATCAGCGCCTTGATCTCCGTTGCCGCCGTCGCGCAGCGCTGCGACAGCGCCCGCACCTCGCCCGCGACGACGGCGAAGCCCCGCCCATGCTCGCCCGCCCGGGCGGCCTCGATCGCCGCATTGAGGGCGAGGATGTTGGTCTGGAACGAGATCCCGTCGATGACCGAGACGATCTCCGCGATGCGCTTGGAATCCTCGGTAATCTGGTCCATGGTTCCCGTGACGCGCCGCGCCGCCTCGCCGCCCGCGGCGGCGGCGCGGGCGGCACGCTCGGCGAGGTCATAGGCCTGGCGCGCGTGCTCGCTGCTCTGCTTCACGGTGGCCGAGATCTCCTCCATGCTGACCGCGGCCTGCTGCAGGCTCGCGGCCTCCTGCTCCGCACGCTGCGACAGCCCCTCGGTGTCCGCCGAAAGCGACGCGGACCCGGCCGCCACCGACTCAGCGCCGGCGCGCACCGCGCGCACGATATCGAGAAGATTGGCCTGCATGGTGCGCATCGCAGCCAGCAGTTGCGCCATCTCGTCTTGCCCGCCGACCCCGATGTCGCCGTCGAGCTGCCCCGCGGCAATGGCATGCGCGACGCCGACGGAAGTCGCGAGCGGCCGCGTAATCCCGTCGACGAGCCGCTTCAGGACCAGCCCGATGAAGGCGGCGACGACCACGGCGCCGAGCGCGGCGATCCAGACCACGCCGCGACGCCTCTGCGCGGCGAGTTCCTGCTCGCGAACCAGCGCGGCGAGGTCCTGGCGCCTCGAATCGGCCGACTGCTGCAGGCCCTTGCGCAACGACTGGACCTCGTCCCGCAGGGGCAGCAGGTCCGCGACTTTCGGGCTGGACGCCACGCTCGTATGCAGGCGCGCAAGCCGCTCCGCAAGCTCGCGATCGGCCGCGAACCGCGCACCGAGCCTGCGCTCGTGCTCCTCGGAGAGCCCCAAAGCCGACACCGCCGCGCTGCTGAGGCGACCCGTGTCGACCGCGTCCGTCAGTCCGTCCAGAAACGTCTTGTAGGCGTTCCCGGCGCCGAGGGCCTGGTCGTAGGCGCTCAGGGACAGATCCACGCGCTGTGGCAGATCATCCCCCGCGAAGGCGAGGTAGCCGATGATGGCGACGAGCGGAAGCAGCGCAACCAGGAACTGCGCGTAGATCCGCCGCCGCAGAGACATTCAGTACTTCTGCAGTACCGTGACGCCGCTGGGCTTGGACGTCACGTAGCCGATCGCCCCCGGCGTCGACCTCACCGTAGCGAGGACCGCCTCGTCGTCGGCCTTGACCGCCGGGGGATTGAGCCCGTCGCGGAAGCTCTTCTTGGTCCAGATCGTGCGGTACTTGTCGACGTCGATGCCGAACGTCTTGCGCACGAACTCCGATTGCGCGCTGGCGTTGTCCAGCGGCACGACGCGCTGATCGCCGGCGAACTGCTTCTCGCCCAGGAAGACCTCCTTGGCCTGCGCCGGCGTCAGGGTCAGCCCCGGATGGGTAATCAGGTAGATGTCGGCCGCCCAGGCCGGAGCGGCGAAGGCCAAGCCGGCCAGGAAGAGAAATGGGATCGGATTCACGGTGCCCTCCTCAGAATCGGATCGCGAACTGCGCGCGGAACCCGCTGTAGGAAACATCCAGGTCGGTCTGGTCCGTCTGGTAGGCCTCGGCTTTCAGGGCGGCCTTGTAGTTCAGATCGAAGCGCAGCCCAGCGACGTAGCTCTGGTAGGAGCGCCCGCTGTTCATCGAGGCGAAATACGGGTCCGTCTGGTCGAGGGAATCCTTTTCCCACCGGAAGTACGGGGTCCAGCGGTCCGCCACCAGGCGGCCGACCTGCACGAAGGCGGCCCAGCTGGTATGGGTGCCCGTGCCGCCGGTCAGGTCGTCGTTGCGGAACCGGTAGTACTCGCCGATGGCCTCCCAGTCGTTGGCCTCGTAGTGGAAATACCCGCCCAACATGTTGACGCGCGTGTCGCTGAGCTGGACCCCCGTGTCATCGCGCGCCGCGACGTCCTCCCGGTACCCGTGAATGCCGAGCAGCAGCCCGCGCAGCTTGCCTTCGCCGAACTGGTAGCCCAGCCTCCCGCCGACCATCGTGTTGCCGTTGTCGTCGCCCGCCTGGTTGAAATCGAGCACGCCGTCCTGGATGTCATTGCCGTTGGCGAGGTAGGCGTCGTAGCGCACCCAGCCGGTGCCCAGCCGCACGGCGCCTGTGCCCCACAGTCCGACCGCGTGCGCCGGCAGGATGCCGCCCTTGTCTTCGAAGTTGATGAAGGTCGGGCGCGATACCGAGGTCTGGAGCTGCGCGCCGTGATGGTAGGCCGTGTTCCAGTAGCCGTAAGGCGTATGGAAGCGACCCATCCAGGCCGTCGCCGCGTCGGAGAAGGCATAGCCGATCTGCAGGCGCTCGAGATCGGTCGCCAGCGAGCCGTCTTCCGCGACCTCGAAAACGAGCTCGGCCAGCGTCCTCACCCGGTCGCCGAACGAAGGGGTGAGGTAGAAGTCGAGGTTACCGACGTTGAAGCCGTTGTCCCCGGCGAGGCTCCGGTTCGTCGAATACTGGTAGCCGACGTCCGCAAAGCCTGCCAAGGGAGTGCCGAAGTCCACGGTGCTCTGCGCCTGGGCGAATCCCGACACAGCCACGGCGCCTGCCAAAGCCAAGATCGTGCGCTTCATGTCGCCTCCCTGGATGGTCCGGTGGAGCGGCCGGAACCCTACATGCAAAACAATACTTCAGCGCCGGATATTCGGACAGTAGGGAAAAATTTTCTCGATCGGGCAACCCCGGGGCCATCGGCCCGGGGTGAGGGGTCAGCCCCCCCGGGAGGTGCCCCCGACCGACAGGCCCACCTGGTCCCCGCCGCCGCCGCGCGCCAGTCGCAGGAGCTCACCGAACACGCGCGCCGGGGTGATCTGCAGCAGGCAGGGATTGTCGCCCGTCGTGTAGCGGCAGCGCTTCGATTGGCACGGTGAGCACGGCAGGTCGGAGCGCAGGTGCACCTGCGAGGCGCCCGAAGCGCCCACCAGACCCGAATCGGTCGAGCCGTACAACGTCACTGCGGGCACGTCGAGCGCGGCGGCCAGATGGCTGAGGCCCGTGTCCATGCAGACGCAGGCGCGCGCGTGCTCGAGCACGTACCCGATCTCCGACAGCGTGAGCCGCGGCAGCACCCGGACCGACGGATGCTGCGCGAGGCGCCGCGCGCGCGCCTCCTCCGCAGCGTCACCCCACGGCAAGAGCACGTGGAAGCCGGCCTGTACCGCCTTGTCGAGCAGCGCCGTCCAGTGCGCCTCCGGCCAGAGCTTGGTCTTCCAGCTCGCGTTGTGCACGAACACCAGGTAGTCCGCGGGAAGCTCGATCGGCGGCTTCGAAAGGCGATCGCGCCGGATGCCGAAGTCGGGCGGCGTGTCCGGAAGCGGATAGCCCAGCGCGCCCGCGAAAAGCCGCCGCAGCCGGTCGATCGCGTGCGACTCGCGGCTCGCCGCGAAGCGCCGCTGGTAGGCGAGGTGCGCGACCCATTCGCGCACCGAATGGCGGTCGAAGCCTGCGCGCGGTCCCTGCGCGAACAAGGAGATCAGCGCCGTCTTGAAGTTGCCCTGGCCGTCGATCACGAGGTCGTAGGGCGTCGCCTTGAGGTGCGCCCGGACTTCGCCGATCCAGCCATGCGGCGAGGCGCCCGCGAAGCCCCGGCGCCAGGCGCGGTGGTCGGTGGCAATCACCTCGCGCACCGCCGGGTGCCAGTCGGCGACCTCGCGGAAGCTGCCGTCGATCATCCAGTCGAACTCGACCTCCGGACGCGCGCGCCGCGCGTCGCTCAGCGCCGGCAGCGCGTGGATCAGGTCTCCGAGCGAGGTGAGCTTGATCAGCAGGACGCGCCGCACGAGCGCCGCGCCTAGTCGAGCGGCTGGCGCGCGATGCGCGTGCGCGTCTCGCGCATGTCGTCGCCCCTCGCCTCGCGCAGCGCGTAGCCGGCGAACGCCGAGGCGACGTCCTTGCGCCAGTAGAGATCGAGGTCGGTGTTGTCCATGGGCTTGGCGCGCGAAGCGACCAGCGCGGCCGCGCCTTCGATCACCTCGTCGGTGAGCGGCTTGCCCCTGAGGAACTCGCCCGCCTTGTCCACCAGGAAGGGGCGCGACGCCGCCGCGCCGAGCGCGAGGCGCGCCTCGAGCACCGTTCCGCCCGCGTCACGCTTCACCGCCGCCGCGACGCCGAGCACCGGGAAGTCGAACGAGCCGCGCCGGCGCAGCTTCCAGTAGCTGCTCGACCAGCCCCCGGGAATGCTCACCGCCGAGAGGATTTCCTCGGGCCGGCGGGACAGGTAGTCGATGCCGTCGTTGCGATACAGGTCGGCGAGCGGCAGCTCGCGTTCGCCCTGCGACGAAACGAGCGTGACCGTGGCGCCGAGCGCGATCAGCGCCGGCGCCGTGTCGGTGGAAGACACGGCCACGCAGCGCTTGCTGGCGGTCGCCACCCAGCAGGTCCCGCCGTCCTTCTTCAGGCAGAAGTCGATCGCCTGGCGCCACTCGTGGCTCTGGTTGTAGTAGTTGCAGCGCGTATCGAGGCAGAGGTTGCCGCCCAGCGTCGCCCTGTTCCGCAGGTGCGGCGTGGCGACCAGCGAGGCCGCCTGCCAAAGCGCCCGATGGCGCTCGCGCAGCGCGCCGTCGCGCGCGATCTCGGTGAGCGTCACGCCCGCCCCGAGGCTGCCGTTCGAGCGCCGCAGCTCGGGCACGCCGCGCAGCGACACCAGCACCTTCGGCGACTGGTGGCGGCGCTTCATGTTCGGGATCAGGTCCGTGCCGCCGGCCAGCAGCATCGCCTGCGGCCCCTCGCCGGCGAGGACCTTCGCCGCCTCGGCAAGCGTGCGCGGCGAGCGCCACTCGAACCACGGCAGGCGCATCATGCCGCTTTCCTGCCTTCCTTCTTCTCGTTGCCGTCGCCGCCCTCCCAGGGCGGCAGCACGAACGTGGGCTTCGGATAGGGCACCGAAGGAAATTCCTCGGGCCCCACGCGCGGCGTCTCGCCCTTCGCCTTCTTCTCCAGCGCGCGGCGCACCTTGTCGGGCGTGATCGGGATCTCGTCGATGCGCACCCCCACCGCGTCGTGGAGGGCGTTGGCGAGCGCCGGCATGACCGGCAGCAGCGGCCCCTGCCCGACTTCCTTCGCCCCGTACGGGCAGTTCGGGTCCGGATCCTCGATGAGCGCCACCTCGACCTCGGGCATGTCCAGCGACGTGAGGCTCTTGTAGTCGAGCATGGACGGATTGCGGTGCACGAGCGCGCTGGAGAGCTTCGGCGGCAGGCGCCGGAACGCCTGCTCCTCCATCAGCGCCTCCGAGAGGCCCATGTACACGCCGCCGATCACCTGCCCGCGCGCCAGGACCGGATTCAGCGCCCGCCCGATGTCGTGGGCGATCCAGATCTTGGGCACCGTCACCCAGCCGGTGACCGGGTCGACCTCGGTCTCCACCACGCAGGCCGAAAAGCTGTAGGCGGGCGACGGCCCCACGCCGGCGCCCTTGTAGCGGCCCGGCGCCTTGGGCGGCGCGTACGAGCCGACCGCCGCGATGGTGCCGAACTTGGCCTCCGCCAGGGCTACCGCCTCGATGAAGGACATGACGTTGCGCGGGTTCTCGGTCGCGTAGACCTGGTCCTGCGCGAACACCACGTGCTCGGGCACGCTGTCGAGGTGCTCGGCTGCGGCCGCCGCGAGCTGCTCGCGCACGCGGCCCGCCGCCTGCAGCGCGGCGTTGCCCATCATGATGGTCACGCGGCTCGAGTAGGAGCCCAGGTCGATCGGCGTGAGGCCCGTGTCGCCGGTAACGCAGCGGATCGAAGACGGGTCGACGCCGAGTGCTTCCGCAACCAGGGACGCCAGCACGTCGTCCGACCCCTGGCCGAGCTCGGTCGCGCCGCAGTACACCGTGACCTGGCCGCTGCGATCGAGCAGGATCTGCACCGCGGAGTGCGGCATCTTGTTCCAGTAGATCGAGACGCCCGCGCCGCACATGTAGCTCGAGCACGCGAGGCCGAGGCCGCGTCCCGGCCCGAGCTTGCCGCGGCGCTCCTTCCAGCCCGACATCTCCACCACCTTGCGGATGCATTCGGCGAGCCCGGTCGAGCCCACGCGCAGCCAGCTCGCGGTGAGCGAATCGGGCTGGGTCACCATCGACAGGCGCAGCTCCGCCGGATCGAGCCCGAGCCGCTCGGCGATCTTGTCGAGCTGCACCTCCTGGCCGAAGCGCGGCTGCGGCGTGCCGTGGCCGCGCTTGGGGCCGCAGGCCGGTTTGTTGGTGAACACCCGGCAGGCCTCGAACTTGAAGCGCGGCAGGTGGTAGGTCACCGGCGTCAGCACGCCGGTGTAGAAGGTGCTCGC
>DASUFW010000284.1:0-1078 GCA_036274335.1 Burkholderiales bacterium
CCATGGGCGCGGGTTCGATCGCGGGCGTGCCGGCACAGCTGACATGAACATGAGCGACGCCCTCCGACTGACCAATCTGCGCGGCACGCTCAAGGCGGGCGAGCCGATGGCCCGCCATGTGAGCTGGCGCGCGGGAGGAGCCGCCGCGCGCTATTACGCGCCAGCAGACCTGGAAGACCTGCAGAACTTTCTTGCGCAGCTTCCGCCGGAGGAGCCGCTGCTGTTCGTGGGGCTGGGCTCGAACCTGCTGGTGCGGGACGCGGGCTACAAGGGCACCGTGGTCATGCTGCATGCCGCCGGGCTGCATCCGCAGATTCTCGGTGGGCAGCTTTATGCCGAGGCGGGCGTCGCGGCGCCCAAGGTGGCCCGCTTCGCGGCGCGGCACGCCTTCGCACACGCCGAGTTCCTCGCCGGCATCCCGGGGACGATCGGCGGCGCGCTGGCCATGAACGCCGGCTGCTACGGCGGCGAAACCTGGGACCTCGTCTCGCGCGCGGTGACCGTGGATCGCCGCGGCGCCCTGCGCACGCGCCCCCGGGAGGAATTCGAGCTGGGCTACCGCCACTGCGCGCTGCGCGACGGGCGGCGCCTCGGCGAGGACGAATGGTTCGTCGGCGCCTGGTTCGCCCTGCGGCCGGGCGATGGCGAGGTCTCGCGCGCTCGCATTCGCGAGCTGCTCATCCGGCGCATCGCAGCGCAGCCGCTCTCGCTGCCCAATGCGGGCAGCGTGTTCCGCAACCCGCCCGGCGACCACGCCGCGAGGCTGATCGAGGCCTGCGGACTCAAGGGGCTCGCGCGCGGCGGGGCGCGCGTCTCGGACCTGCACGCCAATTTCATCGTCAACCCGGAGCGCCGGGCGAGCGCCGCGGACCTCGAGGGCCTGATCGAGGAGGTGCGCCGCCGGGTGGCGGAGCGCTTCTCGATCGAGCTGGTCCCTGAGGTGCGCATCGTGGGAGACGCCGCATGAAGGTCGCGGTGCTCATGGGCGGCAAGTCGGCCGAGCGGGAGATCTCGCTGCTGAGCGGCAACGGCGTGCTGCAGGCGCTGCGCGCGCGCTCGGTGGATGCGCATCCCTTCG
>DASUFW010000285.1:0-24698 GCA_036274335.1 Burkholderiales bacterium
GCGATCGCCATCCGCACCGCGGTGGTGAAGGAGGGCCAGCTGCACGTGCAGGCCGCGGCCGGGGTGGTGGCCGATTCCGACCCGCTGTCCGAGTGGCAGGAGACCCAGCACAAGGCGCGCGCGCTGCTGCGCGCCGCGGACCTCGCCGATGCGGAGGCCGCATGATCCTCGTCATCGACAACTACGACTCGTTCACCTACAACCTGGTGCAGTATCTGGGCGAGCTGGGGGCCGAGGTGCAGGTGGTGCGCAACGACCAGGCCAGCGTGGAGGACCTCGAGCGGCTGCGGCCGGAACGCATCGTCATCTCGCCCGGTCCGGGGACGCCCGACGACGCCGGCGTGTCGCTTGCCGCGATCGGGCGGCTCGGGGCGAGCGTGCCGATCCTGGGGGTCTGCCTGGGCCACCAGGCGATCGGCCAGGCCTTCGGCGGCAAGGTGATCCGCGCCCGGCAGGTGATGCACGGCAAGGTGTCGCGCGTACGCCACGACGCGCGCGGCGTCTTCAAGGACGTGCCGGCGGAGTTCGTGGCGACCCGCTACCACTCGCTGGTGGTCGAGCGGGCATCGCTGCCGGCGGCGCTGGAGGTGAGCGCGGAGTCGGAGGACCGCGAGGTGATGGGCCTGCGGCACCGCACGCTGCCGGTGGAGGGCGTGCAGTTCCATCCGGAAGCCCTGCTCACCGAGCATGGGCACCGGATGCTGGAGAATTTCCTCAAGGGAGGCAGGTCATGAAGCAGATCACGGTCGCCGAGGCGATCCAGAGGACGGTGGAGCACCGAGAGGTGTTCCACGACGAGATGCTGCACATCATGCGGCAGATCATGCGGGGCGAGCTGACGCCGGCGCAGATCGCGGGCTTCATCGTCGGCCTGCGCGTGAAGAAGGAGACGATCGGCGAGATCGCCGCCGCGGCGCAGGTCATGCGCGAATTCGCGACGCCGGTGAGGGTCGCCGACCCGCAGCACCTGGTCGATACCTGCGGAACGGGCGGCGATGCGGCGCACACCTTCAACGTCTCGACCGCCAGCGCCTTCGTGGCCGCCGCCGCGGGCGTGCGCGTGGCCAAGCACATGGGGCGCTCGGTCTCTTCCGCCTCGGGCAGCGCAGAGGTGCTCGAGTCGCTCGGCGCCGGGATCGCGCTCAGCCCCGAGCAGACCGGCCAGGCGATCGACAAGCTGGGCGTGGGATTCATGTTCGCGCCGGCGCACCACGCCGCGATGAAGTACGCGGCGCCGGTGCGCAAGGAGCTCGGCGTGCGCACGCTCTTCAACATCCTCGGCCCGCTCACCAACCCGGCCAGCGCGCCCAACCAGATCATGGGCGTGTTCCATCCCGACCTGGTGGGCATCCAGGTGCGCGTGCTGCAGCGGCTCGGCTCCCGCCACGTCATGGTGGTGTACGGCCTGGAAGGGCTGGACGAGATCTCGATCTCCGGCGAGACGCTGGTGGGCGAGCTGCGCAACGGCGAGGTGAGCGAGTACACGGTCCACCCGCAGCAGTTCGGCATCGAGCTCTACGACCGCCGCGCGATCCAGGTGAACACCGTCGACGAATCGAAGCAGATGATCCTGGCGGTGCTCGAAGGCCAGCCGGGGCCGGCGCAGAACATCGTGCTCCTGAACGCGGGCGCCGCGATCTACGTCGCGGGCATCGCCGAGTCCCTGCAGGCGGGCGTCGACCGCGCGCGCCGCGCGATTGCCAAAGGCGAGGCGCGCGCCAAGCTCGATCAGTACGTCGCGTTCACCCAGAGCGTCGCGAAGGGCTGAGCGCCGCATGGCCGACATCCTGCAGCGGATCCTCGCGACCAAGCGCGAGGAGATCGCCGCGGCGAAAGCGGCGACGCCGGCCGCGGAGATCGAGCGCCGCGCGCGGGCTTCGCCGGCGCCCCGCGATTTCGAGGGCGCGCTGCGCGCCGCGATTGCCGCGGGTCGTGCGGGCGTGATCGCGGAGGTGAAGCGCGCCAGCCCCTCCAAGGGGTTGCTGCGCAGGGACTTCGACCCCGCGTCCATCGCGCGCAGCTACGAGAAGGGCGGCGCGAGCTGCCTGTCGGTGCTCACCGACCGGCAGTACTTCCAGGGCGACGCCGCGCACCTCGCGGCGGCGCGTGGCGCCTGCGCGCTGCCCGTGCTGCGCAAGGATTTCGTGATCGAGCCTTACCAGGTGTTCGAGTCGCGCGCCTGGGGCGCCGACTGCATCCTGCTGATCGCCGCCGCGCTCGAGGAGGCCGCGATGCAGGCGCTCGAGGCCGTGGCGCACGGCCTCGGGATGGCGGTGCTCGTCGAGGTGCACGACGCGCGCGAGCTCGAGGCCGCCCTGCGGCTGCGCACGCGGCTCATCGGCATCAACAACCGCGACCTGCGTACTTTCGAGACCCGGCTCGAGCGCACGCTCGAGCTCGCGCCGCGCGTGCCCGCCGAGCGACTGGTGGTCACCGAGAGCGGGATCGCCTCGCGTGAGGACGTCCAGCGGCTTCGCGGCCGCGGGATCGGCGCTTTTCTGGTCGGGGAAGCGTTCATGCGCGCCGACGACCCGGGCGCTGCACTTTCATCGCTATTTGAGACGTAAGTCACTGACGTAAAAGCATATAGATGGAAAATGTGCCGGCTGTTGCGTATTTGCAACACCTGACCTGCTTTAGGCTGAAAAATCCCGCCCTTGCGTTGCTCCCATACATCGGGGAAGGGAGAATCCCCTCTAACTTCTCACGTGAGGGGTTGAACGCGGGGGGCGCAAGCAACCCGTCCTTTCCAAAACCAAGTTGGGAGACTTGACCATATGCAAAAGAAACTCTTGACCGCAGCTGTCGCCGGGGTGCTCGCCGCGCCCGTCGTGGCGATGGCCGACGTCACGGTGTACGGCACGATCGACACCGGCGTTCGCTCGGCTTCCAAGGTTTGCACCGCCGCGGGCGGCGCAGGCTGCACGGAAACCGGTTCCCTCCTGTCCGTTACGGACGGTGAGCGCACGACCAACCGCTGGGGCCTGAAAGGCTCGGAAGACCTGGGCGGCGGGCTGCGCGCGAACTTCACCCTCGAAGGGCAGTACGGCTCGGACAACGGTGCCGGTCCGGGTTCCTCTACGCCGGGTTCGGCGACGAACACCGGCAACCAGGGCCTCTTCCAGCGCAAGTCCATCGTCGGTCTCTCGGGTGGCGCGTGGAGCGTGGACCTGGGCCGCGACTACACGGTGAACTTCAAGACGCAAGGCATCTATGACCCGATGAGCTACACGTACACGGGCATTACGCCGACCGCCGGTAACAACGTGGCGGGCACGCGTTCGAGCAACATGATCACCGCTGGCTTCCGCTTCGGCACGGGCGGCATCCGCGTCGACTACGCGATGGGTGAAGTGGCGGGCGACACCGGCAGCGGCCAGCGCATTGGCGCCAACGCCGACTTCGCGTTCGGTCCGGTGACTCTCGCGGCTGCCTATTCGACCCGTTCGGACACCTTCGCGGGGCTGGATCTCGACCAGGACACGTACAACATCGGCGGCGTCTACAAGCTGGGCGCGCTGACGTTCCGTGCGGGCTACTCGTCCTCCGAGTACAAGCAGACGTCGGGCGGCACGCAAAAGGCCGACACCCCCATGTACGCGCTCGGCGTGCAGTATGACTTCACGCCCGCCGTCAGCGGCCGCATCGGCTACTACAACATGGAGTTCAACCTCAACGACGTGAAGGCAGGCAGCCGCGACTGGTTCATCCTGGCGATCGACTACAACCTGTCGAAGACCACCACCCTGTACGCTGCGGTCGACGTGTCCGGCATCAAGGACTCGAGCATCACGGTCAGCGGCGCGACGGGTATTATCACTGCGGGCACCGCGGGTATTGGCGCGACGCAGGGCTCCACCGTGCAGGACGGTTCGACCGGCATCAGCGCCGGCATCATGCACGCGTTCTAATTCGTCGCCGGCGCAAGCCGGTTTCGAACGCAACGACAAAGCCGCCCTTCGGGGCGGCTTTTTTTTCGCCCCGTGCTCTCGGTAAGATGGCGGCATGCGCCTGGCGAGCCGTTTGCTGCATGCGTGCGTGGTCCTCCTGGTGTCCGCCTGCGCTGCGCCGGGCCTCCGGGAGCGGCCGGAGCCGACCGAGCAGCAGGAGTTCCGGGTGCCGCCGGAAGGCGTTCCCCCGCTGGGCCAGTGCCGCATCTGGTACTCCGATCTGCCGGCGCAGTGGCAGCCGCCCGCAATGTCCTGCAGCCGTGCGAACGAGCTCGCGCGCCAGCACGGCGGGCGCGTCATCAAGGCCATCTCGCCCGCTTCGATGCGCGACGGGCGCACGCTGGCGCTGGACTACGGCCCGAGCGAGTTCGGCGGACTGGCGCCGGAGCAGCTGCCGCCGCCCGGCTACTGCCGGCCGTGGTACGAGCGCACGCCCGCCGACCGGCAGCCCGCGCCGATGACCTGCGAGCGCGCCCGCGAGCTCGTGCAGCGGCACGGCGGACGGGTGCTCTACATGCCGGGGCCTGAGCAGCCATGAGCACGCCGGGCGACGGGATCGACCGCCTGATCGCGGAGTTCGACCGCGCGTTGCGTGCGGTGGCCGGCGTGCATCAGGCGGACCGGCCGAGTCCTGCGGCGGGCATGGCCGAGGGCGAGCTGAGCTCGGCAGAGCGCGACGATGCGGCGGCGCTGATGCGCGTCAACCACGTCGGCGAGGTCTGCGCGCAGGCGCTCTACCAGGGACAGGCGCTCACGGCGCGCAATCCGGCGACGCGCGATTCGCTCGAGCAGGCGGCGCGGGAGGAAGCCGATCACCTCGCCTGGAGCGCCGAGCGCGTGCGCGACCTCGGCGGGCGACTGAGCCTGCTCAACCCGCTCTGGTACGCCGGGTCGCTCGCGCTCGGCGTCGGCGCCGGGCTGCTGGGCGATCGGTGGAACCTCGCCTTCCTCGCCGAGACCGAGCGCCAGGTGGAGGCGCACCTCGACGGGCACCTGGCCCGGCTTGCCCCGGAGGATGCGCGGACGCGAGCCATCGTCGAGGTGATGCGCGACGACGAAGCGCGCCACCGGGAGACCGCGGTCGGCCTCGGCGCGGCCGAATTGCCCTTCGCGGCGCGCCGCGCGATGCGGGCCATGGCCCGGGTGATGACGACGCTCGCCTACCGTATCTGACGGACGTCGCCGTGCCGCTCAGCCCTCCAGGATTTCGATCTCCCGCGTGATCTCGGCGGTCTTGCCGAGCATGGCGGTCGCCGAACAGTACTTGTCGTGCGACAGGCGCACGGCCTGCTCGACGACGTTGCGTTTCAGGTTGCGGCCGCGCACCACGAAGCGCGAGTGGATGCGCGTGAAGACCTTCGGATCGGTCGTCGCGCGTTCCGCCTCGAGCTTCACTTCACAGCCGGTGACGTCCTGGCCGCTCTTCTTGAGGATCACGATGACGTCGTAAGCGGTGCAGGCCCCGGTGCCCGCCAGCACCGTCTCCATCGGGCGAGGCGCCAGGTTGCGGCCGCCGCCCTCGGGCGCACCGTCCATGACGAGGACGTGGTTGCTGCCGGTTTCGGCAATCAGCGACATCCCGGCGCCCGTCCACCGGATGGTGCATTCCATCGAGAACCTCCAATAAAATCATGGGTTTGTGCGATGCAACAAAACGAATGACCTCAGCGCTATCTTCGGTATTGGGGTCAACGCTTCACAAACGAAGATGTTGATTAAAGATATTATTAATCATACGGTTGAAATAGAAATGGCAATCTTCTGCGAAACCGCGAACAGTTTCACAACGCGGCATTGCAACGCAGCATCCCGGTATCCATAATTCAAGCTGTTGGTGGCCGGCGATTGCGGCCACAGGTCTTGTCTCCTCCACCCTCCTCCTTTGGTGGATTCAGCGCAACTCTCCGAGTTGCGCTTTTTTTTTGTCCGAACAAAGGTTTGACGCTGGCGCCGGGCTCCCATAGAATCCGCGCCTTTTCCCTCTCGCCTCATGAAGACTTTCTCCGCCAAAGCCGGCGACGTCACGCAAGGATGGTATCTGGTCGATGCCGACGGCAAAGTGCTGGGCCGGCTGGCGACCCGCATCGCGGCCCGCCTGCGCGGCAAGCACAAGCCCGAGTACACGCCGCACGTCGATACGGGCGACTACATCGTCGTGGTCAATGCCGCCAAGATTCGCGTCACCGGCCGCAAGGCCCAGGACAAGATGTATTACCGGCACACCCGCTTCCCGGGCGGCTTGCGCGAGACGAACTTCGTGAAGCTGCAGGCCCGCCATCCCGGCCGGGCGCTGGAGCTGGCGGTGAAGGGCATGCTGCCGAAGGGGCCCCTGGGCTACGCCATGCTGAAGAAGCTCAAGGTCTACGGCGCGGCCACGCATCCGCACTCGGCGCAGCAGCCCAAAGCGCTCGAACTCTGAGGAATTCAACGATGGTCGGCGACTACTACTACGGCACGGGACGGCGCAAGAGCTCGGTGGCGCGCGTCTTTCTGAAGCCCGGCAAGGGCGAGATCATGGTCAACGGCAAGCCGATCGACCAGTTCTTCTCGCGCGACACGGGGCGCATGATCGTGCGCCAGCCGCTCGAGGTCACCAAGAACGTCGCGACGTTCGACATCAAGGTGAACGTGACCGGCGGCGGCGAGAACGGGCAGGCGGGCGCGGTGCGGCACGGCATTGCGCGCGCGCTGGTCGAGTACGACGCAGGGCTGAAGCCCGCGTTGAGCGCCGCCGGGCTGGTGACGCGCGATGCGCGCGAGGTCGAGCGCAAGAAGGTCGGCCTGCACAAGGCGCGCCGCCGCAAGCAGTATTCGAAGCGCTAGCCGCTGCCGGCGCGTGAAGGGAACCGTGAAGGGCCGCCCGCGGGCGGCCTTTTGCTTGGTGCGCTGAGCGCGAGGCGCGAGAGACGACGATGGCGCGAATTCCGGGAAGAGTCCAGAAGCTGCGGCAGCGCTTCGGCATCGCCGCGCCGCGCGTGGCGGTGCGCTCCGAAGTCTCCTGGTACCTGCGCTGGGCGGGGCTGATCGTCGTGCTCGCCTGCTCGGCGGCGCTCGCGGCATGGATGTACGACGCGGGGCGCCGCTTCGCCGGATTCGACCGCAGCGAGATCGAGCTGGAGCTCGCCAACGCGCTGCGTGACCTGCAATCGGCGCGCGGCGAACTGGAGCGCCTGCGCGCCGTGGCCAACGCCGCCGAGAGCCGCCTGTCGATCGAGCGCACGGCGCAGCTCAAGCTCGCCCAGCAGGTCCGCAGCCTGGAGCAGGAGACGGCGCGGCTGCGCGAGGAGCTTGCGATCTTCGAGAGCATGCTGTCGGCGGAATCGCGCGCCGCCAATCCGCTGTCGATCAACCGCTTCAAGGTGGTGCCCGACGTGCTGCCGGGCGAGTACCGCTACCGGCTGCTGCTGCTGCTCGCGCCGGGCAATCGCCGCGACCGCGATTTCCAGGGGCGCCTCGAGCTGGTGGTCACTCTGACGGAGGGGGGCAAAAGTGCTATGATGACTTTTCCGGAGCCCGGTGACCCCAGCGCGGCGGCTTTTCGGTTGAATTTCAGGCAGTTCCATCGCATCGAGGGCATCTTCCGGGTGGATCCCAAGGCCAAGGTGGACAGCGTCCAGGTGCGCGTCTACGAGGCGGGATCGGACCAGATCAAGGCGGCGCAGACGGCGTCGCCGGGATGAGGAAGGAAAGGATCATGTTCACCAAGACGCCCAAGCCGCAGAGCCGGATCGACAGCCTGATCGGCGCCACGACGCGCATCGAAGGCAACGTGTTCTTCAGCGGCGGGTTGCGCGTGGACGGCGCGGTGCGCGGCAACGTCGCCGCGCTCCCCGACCAGCCCGGCACGCTGGTGGTGTCCGAGCAGGCGCGCATCGATGGCGAGGTGGCCGCCTCGCACATCGTGGTGAGCGGCACCATCAATGGCCCGGTACACGCGGCCGAGACCCTGGAACTCCAGGTCGGCTCGCGCGTCAAAGGGGACGTGCATTACAAGAGCCTCGAGATCCAGCAGGGCGCCGTGGTCGAGGGGCGGCTGGTCCACCAGGGCGGCGCGGAGATCAAGGGCGTGGAGCTGAAGCTGGCCGCGGGCGGCGACAAGCCGCGCTGAAGGAATCCCTAAGCAGCATCGCAGAGCGACGGAGCACACCATGAACGCAGTCACCGAGATGCCGGCCCCGCTGGTCTTCACCGACAACGCGGCGGGCAAGGTCAAGCAGCTGATCGAGGAAGAGGGCAACGCGGAGCTCAAGCTGCGCGTGTTCGTGTCCGGCGGCGGCTGCTCGGGCTTCCAGTACGGCTTCACCTTCGACGAGGCGCAGAACGAGGACGACACCGTGATGCAGAAGAATGGCGTCACGCTGCTGATCGATCCGATGAGCTACCAGTACCTGGTCGGCGCCGAGATCGACTACCAGGAGGGTCTCGAGGGCGCGCAGTTCGTCATCAAGAACCCGAACGCCACCACGACCTGCGGCTGCGGCTCCTCGTTTTCGGTCTGAGCGGCCGCCAGGCTTGGCCCACGTGAGGGGGACTTCGGTCCCCCTCGGCGTTTCTAGGGCGGGTAGAGGGCGCCCAGCACGCGCGGCCCCCGCGCACCCGTGACCGCGGGGAGATTGCCCGGCGCGCCGGCGAGCGCCTGGCGGGCGAGCCACGCGAAGGCGGCGGCTTCCACCTGTGCAGGATCGATGCCGTGGCGGGCGCTCGATTCCACCGCTACGGGCGCGAGCAAGGCGGCCAGGCGCGCCATGAGCCGCGTGTTGCGCACCCCGCCGCCGCACACGATCAGGCGGTGCGCCGTCGCGCAGTGGGCGCGCAAGGCGTCGGTGACCGTCACGGCCGTCAACTCGAGCAGCGTTGCCTGCACGGCGCGCGCATCGGCCGTCGCCGCGACGCGCGGCAGCAGCCATGCCTCGTTGAAGAGGTCCCGGCCGGTGCTCTTCGGCGGGGGCAGCAGGAAATAGGGCTCAGCCCGCAATACGTCCAGCAGGCGTGCATTGGGGGACGCGCCCCCGGCCCAGGCGCCGTCCTCGTCCATCGGCCTGCCGAGATGCCGCTGCGCCCACAGGTCGAGCAGGCAGTTTCCCGGCCCCGTGTCGAAGCCGGTCACCGGGCCCGCGGCCGGCAGGGAGGTCAGGTTCGCGATGCCGCCCAGGTTGAGCACGGCGCGATCCTCGCCGGGGGCTCCGAACATGACGGCATGGAACGCGGGCGCGAGCGGCGCGCCCTGCCCGCCGGCGGCGACGTCGCGGCTGCGGAAGTCGGCGACCACGCGCGCGCCGGCGAGCTCCGCCAGCAAGGCGGGGTTGCAGAGCTGCAGCGTGTAGCCGGCCTCGGGCCGGTGCCGCACGGTCTGGCCGTGGCAGCCGATCGCCCGCACGTCACGGGCCGGCACCGAGGCGGCAGCGAGCAGGTCGTGGATCGCTTCGGCGTACAGCCTCGAGAGCGCGCTCGCGCACAGGGCTGCGCGGTGCAGCTCGTCGGCGCCGCTGGCCTGCAGCGCGAGCAGGTCGCGGCGCAGAGGCGCATCGAATTCCCGGTAGGCATGGCCCATCAGCGCGGGGCGTGCGCGGGCGAAGTCCACGAGGACCGCGTCGACGCCGTCGAGGCTGGTGCCCGACATGAGCCCCGCGAAAAGCTCGCCGTTCACTTCAGCCGCGCGAGCGCTTGCGAGTCGAGCAGGTCGAGCTGCGCGGCGAGCGGCGTCGCGCGCGATCGGAACGCGGCGAGCTGCTCCGCGGGGATCGGCTTGCCGGCGGGCATCGCGACGCCGTAGGGGTTGCGCGCTCGGCCGGACACCCGGAACTCGTAGTGCAGGTGCGGCCCGGTGGCCCAACCGGTGGAGCCGACGTAGCCGATGATGTCGCCCTGAGCCACGCGCAGCCCGGGCCGCACGTCCGGCCCGAAGCGCGACAGGTGCGCATACGCCGTGGAAACGCCGCCCCGGTGGCGGAGGATGACCATGTTGCCGTACCCGCCGTGGCGCCCGGCGAATTCCACCACGCCGTCGCCCGCCGCGCGTACGCGGGTGCCGGTCGGCGCCGCGAAATCGACGCCGGTGTGCGAGCGCCAGGCACGGTGCAGGAGCGGATGGCGCCGCATGCCGAAGCCCGAGCTGATGCGCGTGTATTCGAGCGGCGAGCGCAGGAAGAGCTTGCGCAGGTTGCTGCCGTCCGGCGCGTAGTAGCCGCCGTTCGCGCCCTCCGGCTTGTAGTACACCGCGCGCAGTTGCCTGCCGCGACTGACGAACTCGGCCGCCAGCACCCGCCCCGAATGCACGGCGCGGCCCTCGACGTAGTGCTGCTCGTAGACCACCGCGAAGCGGTCGCCGCGGCGCAGCTCGCGGTGGAAGTCGACGTCGCCGGCGAAAATGTCGGCGATCTGCAGCGCCACCGTGTCGCTCACGCCCGCGGCGTCCGCCGCCGCGAAGAGCGAGCTCTGGATCACGCCGCTGCGCAGCAGGATCTCCGTCTGCAGCGGGGCCTCGAGCTCCGCGGCGCGAAAGCCCTCGTCGGTGCGCGTCACCTCGATGCGCGACTCGCGCGAAGACAGGAACGACAGGCGCTGCACCTTGCCGTCGAGCCCGGCTTCCAGCGTGACCACGTGTCCGCGGCGCAGCAGGCGGACGGCGGGCACGCGCTGCAGCCGGCGCACGTCCTCGGGCGCGACGCCCAGGCGCTCGAGGAAGGCGGCCGGCGTTTCCCCGCGCTGCAGGCTGTCCTCGCGGAAGAACGACGTCGGCGCGGGCAGCACCGACGGCCCGGGCTGCAGGGCGAGCGGCTCGACCACGCGCCGCTGCAGCAGGTTGGCCTCGGCCTCGGGCGAAGGCAGCATCGCGGCGAACGCCGCCAGCGCGCCGCAGAGCCCGAGCGCGCTCACCATGGCAATGCGCCGGAACTGCACGGGGGCTCGCATGGATCGGCTAGAATTCCTTTTCTTATTCAGATGCCTGCATCAGTCTAGCAAAGAACCCCGGTGGCGAACATCCGCAGCATGCCGGTCGGAGAGGCGCTCGCGCTGATCAAGCGCGGAGCCGAGGAGCTGATCGTCGAAGAGGAGCTCGCGAAGAAGCTCGCGCGCGGCACGCCCCTGCGCGTCAAGCTGGGGCTGGATCCGACCGCGCCCGACCTGCACCTCGGGCACACGGTGGTGATCAACAAGCTGCGCCACTTCCAGGAGCTCGGCCACCAGGTGCAGTTCCTGATCGGCGATTTCACCGGCATGATCGGCGATCCCACCGGCAAGAACCAGACGCGGCCACCGCTGTCGCGCGAGCAGATCCTGGACAACGCGCGCACGTACCGCGAGCAGGCGTTCAAGATCCTCGACCCGGCGCGCACCCAGATCCTGTTCAACTCCGAATGGTCGGACAAGCTCGGCGCCGAGGGCATGATCCGGCTGGCCGCGCGCTACACCGTCGCCCGCCTGCTCGAGCGCGACGACTTCGCCAAGCGCTACCGCGCCGGCCAGCCGATCGCCGTGCACGAGCTGCTCTATCCGCTCATGCAGGGATACGACTCGGTGGCGATGAAGGCCGATGTCGAGCTGGGCGGCACCGACCAGAAGTTCAACCTGCTGGTCGGGCGCGAGCTGCAGAAGGACTACGGCCAGGAGCCGCAGTGCATCCTGACCACGCCGCTGCTTGAGGGGCTCGACGGCGTGCAGAAGATGTCCAAGTCGCTCGGCAACTACGTCGGCATCGCCGAGCCGCCGCGCGAGATCTTCGGCAAGCTGATGTCGATCTCCGACGAGCTCATGTGGCGCTACATCGAGCTGCTGTCCTTCGAGCCGATCGAGACCGTGAGGGGCTGGAAGCGCGGCGTCGAAGGGGGCGCGAATCCGCGCGACGTCAAGGCGCGCTTCGCCCGCGAGATCGTCGCGCGCTTCCACTCGCCCGCCGAGGCGGCGCGGGCGGAAGAGGAGTTTGCGCAGCGCTTCCGGCACGGCCAGACCCCCGAGGACATGCCCGAGGTGACGCTGCCGGCGCCGGCCGGCGGGCTGGCGGTGACGCACGCGCTCAAGCAGGCGGGGCTCGTGCCGAGCGTCTCGGAAGCGGCCCGCAACATCGAGCAGGGCGGGGTGCGCCTGAACGGCGAGCGGCTGGCCGACAAGGCGCACAAGCTGGCCGCGGGCGTGACGGTGGTCGCCCAGGTCGGCAAACGCAAGTTCGCGAGGATCCGGATCACATGAACGTCTACGAGGTGTACGCCATCAAGTACGCGCACCACGAGCGCACCGCGAGCGCGAACTTCCTGGGCGGCGATCCGCACGATGGCCCGATGCCCATGGACTACTTCGTGTGGCTGGTGCGCGGCGCCGGCCGCGTGATCGTCGTCGACACCGGCTTCAATGCGAAGGCCGCGGCAAAGCGCGGGCGGAGTATCACCCGCCCGGTCGAAGAGGGCCTGCGCCTGATGGGCGTGGATCCGGCCACGGTCGAGGACGTGGTGATCACGCACCTGCACTACGACCACGTCGGCAACTTCGATCTGTTTCCGAAGGCGATGTTCCATCTGCAGGACCTCGAGATGAAGTACGCCACCGGCCGCTACATGACGGTGGCGTCCATCCGGCACTCCTACGACGAGGAGAACGTCGTCGGCATGGTGCGGCGCGTGTATGCCGAGCGGGTGCGGTTCCACGACGGGGAGGGCGAGGTGGCCCCCGGCGTCACGGTGCACCACGTCGGCGGCCATACGATGGGTCTGCAGATCGTCCGGGTGGCCACACGGCGCGGCTGGGTGGTACTTGCGTCAGATGCGAGCCATTACTACGCCAATATGGAGCAAGGCAGGCCTTATCCGATCATCTACAATGTCGGCGACATGGTGGACGGCTGGAGGCGCGCGCATGCGCTCGCGGACTCGCCCGGCCACGTGATCCCGGGGCACGACCCGCTGGTGCTCGAGCGGTACCCGGCGCCCGACGCGAAGCTGCAGGGCAGCGTGGTGCGCCTGGACTAGCGCGGCAAGGTTTTGAGGAGGAGGAGGGCGCGGGAGACGGCCCGCAGAAGCAACAAGCAAATCAGGGCCGGAAAAACAGGCGGTACGCGCCGCAACTCACGCCGGGCCTCGCGCCCGGCGTTTTTTTTTGCTACAACCTTCGCGTGCCCATCGATTTCGACGCGCGCGTAGACCGGGCCGGCACCTGGTCCTCGCGGTGGGAGCGCTATGCCGGCCGCGACGTCATCGCGCTGTGGGTGGCCGACACCGACTTCCGGGCTCCGGATTGCGTTCTCGAGGCGATGGCCGAGCGTTTGCGCCACGGCGTGCTGGGCTATACGGTGCCGCCGCAGGAGCTGCGCGAGGCGATCGTCGCGCGCATGCAGCGGCTCTACGGCTGGCACATCGAGCCCGACTGGATCGTGTTCCTGCCGGGCGTGGTGCCGGGCCTGCATCTCGCGGCGCGCAAGCTCGTGCCGCCCGACGCTCACGTGCTGGTGCCGACGCCCATCTACCACCACTTCAAGCGCGCGGTGGAAATCGCGCCGCGCGCGCACACCGACGTGCCGCTCACCCTGCAGGGCGGGCGCTGGGTGATCGACGAGGCGCGGCTCGCGGCGGCCGTGCGCCCGGAAACGCGCCTGCTCTTCCTGTGCAACCCGCAGAACCCGGGCGGCACGATCTTCACGCGCGCCGAGCTCGAGCGGCTCGCGCGCTTCGCGGCCCGCCACGACCTTCGCATCTGCTCGGACGAGATCCACGCGGACCTGCTTCTCGACCCGGGCAAGCCGCACGTGCCGATCGCGAGCCTCGCGCCGGAGGTCTCGCGGCGCACGGTCACGCTCGCCTCGCCGAACAAGACCTTCAACTTTCCCGGCGCCGGCTGCGCCTGGGCGATCGTGGAGGACGCCGACCTGCGCCGCGCCATGGCCTCCGAGCATCACGCGACCGTGCACGACCCGTCCGTGTTCGGCTACCTCGCGGCGCTCGCCGCCTACCGGGGTGCGGATGCCTGGGCGGCTGCGCAGATCGAGTACCTGCGCGCCAATCGCGATCTCGTCGAACGCTGGGTCGCCTCGACGCCCGGCCTGGAAATGGCGCACGTGGAGGCGACCTATCTCGCCTGGATCGACGCGCGCGGCCTGGGCGCGCCCGATCCGCAGGCGCGCTTCCTCGAGCACGGCGTGGCGCTCTCGCCGGGGGCGCAGTTCGGCGCGCCCGGCTACGTGCGGCTCAACTTCGGCACTCAGCGCGCGCGCCTGGAATCGGCCCTCGCGCGCATGGCTTCGGCGGTCTCCAGCACCCGCGCAAGGTGAGGGTCGGCCACGCCCATCTCCCGCATGTGGCGCAGCGTGGCGCGCACGTACTCGGTGCAAGCGCCGCGCCGCCCGACGCCCTGCGCCACCAGCTGCGCACGGCTGTGGAGATCGAGCTCGCGCACGAACTGGGGATGCGCGGGATCGGCGACGAAGGCGAGGGCGCGCACGCGCCGCCCGCGCGAGACGCGCACCGTCAGCAGCTTCGACTCGTACACGCGGCGCGGCATTTCGCGATTCCACAGGCGGCGCAAGGTGACGGGCACCTGCGGGGCGGGCACGCGAAAGACCATGCCCCAGCAGGAGCCGCCGCGGCACAGCCCGACGACGAGCCCCGGACGCCGGTGGGTTCCACGATGGCGCGTGGAGAGGATGCACAGCGCCCGGTGGTAGCCGTGCAGCAGGCCGGGCGAGCGCTCGCGGAACGGGAAGCCGGGCGACCACATCAGCGAGCCGTAGCCGAATACCCAGAGATCGCCGCGCGGCAGCGCGGCGCGGAAAGCGGCAAGTTTCATCAGCGCGCGCATTATAGGGTTCGAACCACGGGCGCCGCGGGTGCGCCCCTGGTTTAGAATCGGCCGCTTGAACGCCCCGCTGCCCGCTTCCGTCGACTGGCCCGCCGCCATCCACCAGGTGCTGTCCCGCCTGGGCTTCGGCGTGGTCGGCTTCGTGCCCGACGCCGGCCACAAGCGGCTCATCGAGCTGTGCCAGGCGGACCAGCGCATGCGCACGGTGGTGCTGAGCACCGAGGAGGAAGGCATGGGCCTCGCCACCGGCGCGTGGCTGGGCGGCGCGAAGACGGTGCTGCTCATGCAGTCGAGCGGCGTCGGCAACACCGTCAACGCGCTCGCCATGGTGCGCGAGTGCCGAATTCCACTGCTCCTCCTGGTGACCATGCGCGGCGAGTACGGCGAATTCAACCCGTGGCAGGTGCCGATGGGGCAGGCGACGGAGGAGGTGCTGCGCGCAATGGGCGTGACCGTGCAGACCGCGCACGCCGCCCCGGACGTTGCCTCGATCGTGGACGCCTCGGCGCGCATCGCCTTCGGCGGCTACGCGGCGGCGGCGGTGCTGATCTCGCAGCGGGTCATCGGCATCAAGAGCTTCCAGGAGCAGGCGGCGCAATGAGCGTCCTGCGCCGCCGGGAGGTCGTCGCCGCGCTGCTCGAGAAGCGCGGCGACCTGCTGGTGGTCGCGGGGCTGGGATCGACCTCCTGGGACTGCACCGCGGCCGGCGACCATCCGCTCACGTTTCCGCTGTGGGGCGGCATGGGGCTCGCGGCGATGACGGGGCTCGGGCTCGCGCTCGCGCAGCCCGCGCGGCGGGTACTGGTGGTCACGGGCGACGGCGAGATGCTGATGGGCCTCGGTTCGCTCGCCACCATCGGCGTCGAGCGGCCCGCCAACCTGAGCGTGGTGGTGATCGACAACGAGCGCTATGGCGAGACCGGCATGCAGAAGACGCACACGGCGCACGGGGTGGACCTCGCCGCGATGGCGCGCGCCGCGGGCTTCGCCTCCTCGACGCTGCTGCGCGACGCCGCGGGCCTCGCGCCGCTTCGCCAGGCGGTGCACAACGCGCCGGGGCCGCATTTCGCGCAGATCAAGGTGGCGCCGGAGAAGGAGTCGGTCGTACTGCCGCCGCGGGAGGGGACGCTGCTCAAGAACCGCTTCCGCGAAGCCTTGCTGGGGACCGGCGCGCACCTGCAGTGAGGGCCGGACTCCCGCTGCTCGCCGTCTGGGCGCTCGCGACGCCCTTGCGCGCGCAGGAGGTCCTGCAGCAGGCGCCGTTCTTCACCACGCCCCGGGAAGTCGTATCGCAGATGCTCCTGCTGGCCCGCGCCGGGCCGGGGGACACCGTCATGGACCTCGGCGCCGGGGACGGACGCATCGTCATCCAGGCGGCGGTGGAGCGCGGCGCCCAGGGCCTCGGCGTCGAGCTCGACGCCTCGCTGGTCGAGCGCGCGCGCGCGAATGCACGGCGGGCCGGCGTCGCGGACCGGGTCCGCTTCCGCATGGAAGACCTGATGCGCGCCGACCTCTCCGGCGCGACGGTGATCACGGCCTACCTGGTGCCCTACCAGCTCGAGCGGCTCGAACCACGCCTGCTCGCCGGTCCTCGGCCCGGCACGCGCATCGTGACGCACTACTTCTCGCTGCCCAACTGGCCGCAGGATGCGATGCGCGAAGTGCAGGTCTCCGAGGACGGGGCGCGCCGGCCGCGGACGAGCCGGATCTTCCTGTACGTGGTGCCCGCGCAGGCGCGCGGCGAGTGGCGCGCGGCGGACGGCTGGCAGCTGCGCATCGAGCAGAACTTCCAGAAGATCGAGGTGCGCGCGAGCCGCGAAGGCACAGCCCTGGCCGTCAGCTCGGCTCGCCTCGCCGGCGAACGGATCGACATCGGCGGCCCGGACTTCTCGCTCAGTGCACGCGTCGCCGACGGCCGCATCGTGGGCGAGCTCGCGGGCGGGCGCCCGGTGGTCTTCGAGCGCGCGCGCTAGAGCACCTTCCCGGGATTCATCAGGCCCTGCGGGTCGAGCGTGCGCTTCAGCGCGCGCATCAGCTCGAGCTCGAGCGGATCCTTGTGCCGACGGATCGCCTCGCGCTTGAGCTGCCCGAGCCCGTGCTCGGCCGAGATCGAGCCGCCCAACGCCGCAACCGCCTCGAAGACGAGGGCGTTGACCTCGTCGCGCCGGTCGAGCAGCGCGGCGTCGCCGATGTTGTAGTGGAGGTTGCCGTCGCCGATGTGGCCGAACGCGTACAGCTTCACGCCCGGAAAGGCGGCGCGCAGCGCCGCGCCCGCGCGCTCGATCAGCGCCGGCACCCGGGACACCGGCACCGAAACGTCGTGCTTGACGTTCGCGAACTGCGCCTCGGGGATGGTCTCGCGCAGCTTCCACAGGGCGCGCGCCTGGGCCACGCTGGTGGCGAGCACCGCGTCCTCGGCCTCTTCCGCGCCGCCGAGCGCCTGCGCCACCTGCGCGGCGAGCGCGTCCTGCGCCCCGGCGTCGGCGAACTCCGCGAGCACGTACCAGTCGTGCCGGCCGGGCAGCGGGTCGCGTGCGGCCGCATCGTGCGCCAGCACCGCGTCCAGGCAGGGCCGCGACACGAGCTCGAACGCGCTGATGCGCTCGCCGAGCGCGGCGTGCAGCCGCGCGAGGAGCGACACCGCGCTCGCCGGCGCCGCGACGCCGATCCAGGCGGTCGCCTGCGCCGCCGGCCGCGAATGCAGCCGCAGGACCGCGGCGGTGATGACGCCGAGCGTGCCCTCGGCGCCGATGAACAGCTGCTTCAGGTCGTAGCCGGTGTTGTCCTTGCGCAGCCCGCGCAGCCCGTCCCAGACGCGGCCGTCCGGCAGCACCACCTCGAGCCCGAGGACCTGCTCGCGCGCGTTGCCGTAGCGGAGCACGTTGACCCCGCCCGCATTGGTCGAGAGCGTGCCGCCCACCTGGCAGCTGCCCTCGGCGGCGAGCGACAGCGCGAACAGGCGGTCGGCGCGCTCGGCGGCCGCCTGCACGTCGGCCAGCACGCAGCCCGCCTCGGCGGTCAGCGTGTCGTTCAGCGCGTCGAGCTCGCGGATGCGGTTGAGGCGCGTGAGCGAGAGCACGACCTCGCGGCACTCGCCGGTGGGCACCGAGCCGCCCGAGAGGCCGGTATTGCCGCCCTGGGGCACGATCGCGATCCGCTCGCGCGCGCACAGCGCCACCAGCGCCGCGACTTCCGCCGTGCTCGCCGGACGCAGCACCGCCTCGGCTTGCGCGCCGTACTGCTTGCGCCAGTCGCGGGTGTAGCGCGCCATGTCGCCGGGCGCGGTGACGACGTGCGCTTCGCCGACGATCGCGGCGAACGCCGACTGCAGGCTGCGGTCCATGTTGGGTATTATCGCCCGATGGAAACCGCCGATCACGACCCGGCCGCGGGCGCGCTGCCCTTCGCGGCCGGCAGCGGCGCGCGCACGGTCGAGGAGGCGATGCTTTCGCGCCGCAGCCTGCGCGCGTTCACGAGCGAGCCCGTGCCCCGCGAGACCGTCGAGCGGATCCTCGCGCTCGCGAGCCGCGCGCCTTCCGGCTCCAATATCCAGCCCTGGCGCGTGATCGTGGTCGGGGGCGAGGCGCGCGAGCGGCTCGCCGCCGCGATGCACGCGGAGTACATGCGCCACGGCGAGGAAGGCTGGAAGCGCGAGTACGACTATTACCCGACGCAGTGGCGCGAGCCCTACCTCGGGCGCCGGCGCAAGATCGGCTGGGACCTGTACGGGCTGCTCGGCATCGGCAAGGGCGATCGCGCGCGCACGCAGGTCCAGCACGCCCGCAACTACCTGTTCTTCGACGCGCCGGTCGGGCTGGTGATCACCCTGGAGCGCGACCTGCCGGTGGGCGCCTGGCTCGACACCGGCATGTTCCTGCAGAACGTCATGCTCGCGGCGCGCGCCTTCGGCCTGGACACCTGCCCGCAGGCCGCCATCGCTTCGGCGCACGCGGTCCTGCGCCGGGAGCTCGGCATTCCCGAGGCGGAGATCGTGGTCTGCGGCATGGCGCTCGGCCACGCCCGGGCCGACGCGGTGGAAAACGGGCTGGTGACCGCGCGCGAGCCCGTGAGCGGATTCGCGCGCTTCGTCGGCTTCTGATGCGGGCGTGGCTTCTCGCCCTGGGGCTTGCGGCCGGCGCCGCCTCGGCCCAGCAGCCGCCGATCGTGGTCGGCGCCGCGGTGCCCGAGACCGGCCAGCTCGCCGACCTGGGCGCGCAAGTGCGCCGGGGGCTCGAGCTGTGGCGCGACGGGATCAACGCCCGCGGCGGGCTGCTCGGGCGGGCCGTGGCCCTGCGCCTCATCGACGACCGCTCCGAGGCCTCGGCCTCGCTGCACCTCTACCAGCTGCTGATCGACGCCGATCGCGTCGACCTGCTCGTCGGCCCGCTGGGCAGCGCTGCGACCATCGCGGCGGCGGCCACCGTCGAGCGCGCCGGCCGGGTGATGCTCAACATCAGCGGCGTCACCTCGGGCGTGCAGCGCGACGGGCGCGCGTCGGTGTTCCAGGTGCCCGCCCCGCTGACGGCCTACGCCGAGGGTCCCCTGGCGATGCTCGAGGCGGCCGGCTACCGGACGCTGCAGGTGGTCGCGCGCAGCGATCCGCGCTCCCGGGAGGCGGCCGACCACCTCGGCCAGGAGGCGAAGCGCCGCGGCCTGCAGGCCGTGGTGCGGCTCACCCCGCCGGGCACGACCGACTACGCCGCGGAGATCGCCGCCGCGCGCGCGCGCAACGCCGAGGCCTGGATTTCCTTCGGCATTGCCGAGGACGCCGCCGAGATGGTGAAGTCGTTCAAGCGCCTGGGCTACGCGCCGTGGTTGTTTCTCGCGCAAGGCGTGGCCGACCCGGCGTTCGTCCGGCAGGTCGGGCAGGACGCCGAATTCGCGCTCGGTCTGGCGGCCTACGAGCCTGGGCTGGCGACGCCCGCCAACGAGGCCTTCGTCGCGGCCTGGCGCGCGCAATGGAAGGAAGACCCGGGGGAACTGGCCGCGCACGCCTATGCCGGCGGGCTGGTGCTCGAGGCGGCCGTGCGCAAGGCCGGCTCGGTCAGCCCGGCGGCGCTGCGCGCTGCGCTGCTCGAAGTGCATCCCGAGACGCCCGTCGGACGTTACGCGGTGAATGCCAGCGGCGCGCAGACCGGGATCCGTCCGGTGGTCATCCAGATCCTCAGGGGCCGGCGCGAAGTCGTGTGGCCGCCCGAGGTCGCCACGGCAAAATGGCGGATTCCCTATCCCCGCTGGGACGAAAGGCAGCCGTATGCCCCTGAACCGCTCGATCCTGTTTACACCTGGTAACCATCCGCGGCGCGTCGAAAAGGCGCTGGCGCTCGAGGCGGACGGGGTGATCCTCGACCTCGAGGACGCGGTGGCGGTGTCGGACAAGGCGGCGGCGCGCAAGCCCGTGGCGGAAGCGCTGCGCCGGCCGCGGCGCAGCCGCGGCTACGTGCGCGTCAACGCGCCTGCGACGCCTTTCTGCTACCGCGATCTCGTCGAGACGCTGCACGAGAAGGTGGACGGCGTCTTCCTGCCCAAGGTGGAAAGCGCCGCCGATCTGCATGCCGTTGACTGGCTGATGGCGGCCCTCGAGCGCGAGCGGGGCATCGCGGAGGGCTCGATCGACCTCGTGCCCATGGTCGAGACCGCGGCGGGCGTCGCTCGCGTGGACCGCATCCTGCAGGCGCGGAGCCTCCGGCCCTACGCCGGCCCCTGGCGCGTGAAGCGCGTGGCGTTCGGCGCCGCCGACTACAGCCTCGAGGCAGGCATCGTCCCCTCGCTGGACGAACCCGAACTGGCGAGCGCGCGCGATCGCGTGGTGCTGGCCTCGCGCGCCGCCGGCATGGAGGCGCCGCTCGACAGCCCCTGGTTCCACCTGCGCGACGAGGACGGATTCCGGCGCGCCCTGGAGCGCAGCCGGCGGGGCGGATTCCAGGGCCGCTTGTGCGTGCATCCCGACCAGGTGCCGCTCGCGAACGCGGCGTTCACGCCGGGCGCCGAGGAAGTGGCGCGCGCCGAGCGCATCGTGGCGGCCTTCGCGGCCGTCGAGGCGAAGGGCGGCGCGGCGGTCGAAGTCGACGGCCAGATGGTCGACTACCCGATCGTGCACCGCGCGCGGGCGCTGATCGAGACCATGCGCGAGATCGCCGCCAAAGGTGGCTGAACCGGGCTTGCGCGGCATCGCGCTGCCGCTGGCGGTCACGCTCGCGGTCCAGACGCTGGTCGCGTTCGCCATCTACAGCGCGCCGGTCATGGCGCCGGTCGCCACGCGCGAGCTCGGCGTGCCGGCGGCGGCGGTCGGCTACTACATTGCCGTCGCCTACGCGGGGAGCATGCTCGGCTCGGCCGGGGCAGGCGGCTGGGTGGCCCGCTACGGGCCCATCCGCGTCAGCCAGGTGGCGCTCTGCCTGTGCCTCGCGGGCCTCGCGCTCGCCGCGAGCGCGTGGACGCCGCTCGTCCTGCTCGGCGCGTTCGTCTGCGGGCTGGGCTACGGGCCGACCAACCCGGCGAGCTCGGTGATCCTGGTGCGCGCCGCGCCGCCCGCCCTGTACTCGCTCACCTTCTCCATCAAGCAAACCGGCGTGCCCGGCGGCGGCGTGCTCGCCGGCGCGATCGTGCCGGCGCTCGTCCTCGCGGCGGGCTGGCAGGGGGCTGCGCTCGCCATCGGCGGCGCCTGCCTCGCGGTGGCGGTCCTGATCTCGCCCGTGCGCGCCCGCTACGACGTCGGACTGGTGCGCAACGCGTCCGTCTCCCCGCGCACCGTGCTCGACACCGTGGCGCTGGTCCTCGGCCATGCGCGGCTGCGCGAGATGTGCGTCGTTTCCTTCGTGTACGCGGGCGTGCAGATCACGCTGGTCACCTACCTGGTGACGTTCCTGGTCGACGGCTTCGCGGTGTCGCTCGTGCTGGCGGGCGCGATCATGGCCGTGGCGCAGGTGGCGAGCGTGCTCGGGCGCCTGGTGTGGGGCGTGCTCGCCGACCGCGCGCTCAGCCGCCGCGCGATGCTCGGGCTGCTGGGCCTGGGCATGGGCGCCTCGGCGATGGTGACGCTCGCTGCGGGCCCGCACTGGCCGGTCTGGCTGCTGTTTGCGTTCGCTTCGGCGTTCGGCGCGACGGCCGTGGGCTGGAACGGCGTGTTCCTCGCCGAGGTGGCGCGCATCGCGCCGGCCGGCAAGGTGAGCCAGGCCACCGGCGGGTGCTTGTTCTTCACGTTCCTCGGCGTGGTGGTCACGCCGCTCGTCTTCAACGCGGTGCTCGCGCTTGGCGCCGGCTACCCCGCCGCCTACGCGCTGCTCGGCCTGCCGGGACTCGCGATCGGCGTGCGGCTGCTCGCGCGGCGGCCACGCTAGAATCGCCGCGATGACCCAGGCGCCCGCCGGTTTCCGGCCTTTGCCGCCGGCGAGCCCCTTCAACGCGCTCGTCGGCCCGCTCTACGAGAAGCGCGGCGAAGGCGTCGTCTCCCTGGGCCTGCGCGTAGAAGAGAAGCACAGCAACTCGCGCGGCATCTGCCACGGCGGGGTGCTCGCCACGCTGGCCGACCTGGCGCTCGGCTATGCGCTCGCGGCGCGGACCGGGTCCCGGGCGGGCTTCGTCACCGCGCACCTCGACCTGGACTACGCCGGCGCGGCCCAGGCCGGCGACTGGATCCACTCGGAGGTCGAGGTGCAGCGCGTGGGCACGCGCCTCGCTTTCGCGACCGGCTACCTCCAGGTGGGCGGGAGCCGCATCGTGCGCATGAGCGGCATCTTCGCGCTGCCCGGGCGCGCGAAGCCCTGAGCGCCGTGCGCGACGTCGTCCTGGTGCACGGCCTGTGGGTGCCGTCGGTCGTCATGACGCCGCTCGCCGCACGGCTGCGCGCGGCGGGCTACCGCTGCCACCTGTTCGGCTACCTCGGGGCGGTGCGGCCGCTCGAAGCGCACGCCGCGCGCCTCGCGCGCCTGGCACTGCAGGTCGGTCCCGCGCACTTCGTCGGCCATAGCCTCGGCGGACTGGTCATCCTCGAGGCCCTGGAGCGCCATCGCGAGCTCCGCGTCGGCCGGGTCGTGCTGCTGGGCACGCCGGCGCGCGGCAATTTCTCGGGCCGGCGCCTGGCGCGCCACCGCTGGGGCCGCTGGTTCCTCGGCGCGAGCGAGCCGCTATGGGCCGAAGGGCGGGCGGCGCACTGGACGCGCCCCGAGCCGCTCGGCGTGATCGCCGGCAGCCTTTCGCTGGGCCTCGGGCGGGTCCTCGGCACGCTGCCCGGCGCCAACGACGGCGTGGTCCGGGTGGAGGAAACCGAGGTCGAAGGCATGCGCGCGCGCGTCGTGTTGCGCGCCGGGCACAGCCAGCTCCTGGTTTCCGCCCGCGCGGCTGCGGAGACTGCGTCGTTCCTGGCGCATGCGCGCTTTACTGATCCTCGCTAGCGTCCTCGCCCTCGGCGGCTGCGAGACGCTCGCCTACTACGGCCAGGCGGCCGACGGGCAGCTCTCGATCGCGGCCAGCGCGCGACCCGTCGATCAGGTCCTCGAAGACCCCGGCGTCGACGCGGGGCTGAAGGCGCGGCTGCGCGCGGCGGTCGACCTGCGCGACTACGCGATCCGCTCGCTCGGCCTGCCGGACGAGGGCGCCTACCGCAGCTACGCGGCGCTCGACCGGCCCTACGCGGTGTGGAACGTGGTGGCCGCGCCCGAGTTCTCGCTCGATCCCGTGCAGTCCTGCTTCCCGGTGGCCGGCTGCGTCGCCTATCGGGGTTACTTCACGCGGGAGACGGCGCAGCGCTATGCGGCCGGGCTGCGCGCGCAGGGCTACGACGTGGTCGTCTACGGGGTGGCGGCGTACTCGACGCTCGGCTGGTTCGACGACCCGCTGCTCTCCACCTTCATCCACGATTCCGATCCCGATCTCGCGCGGCTGCTGTTCCACGAGATGGCGCATCACGTGGCCTACGTGAAGGACGATTCGACCTTCAACGAGTCCTTCGCGGTGGCCGTCGAGCACGAAGGCCTGCGGCGCTGGCTGCGCGAGCGGGGCGGCGCCGCGGACGCGGCGGCGGTGGCGGCGGCGCAGTCGCGGCGCGAGGCGTTCATGCGCATCGTCGAGGATTGCCGCGGCCGCCTGCGCGAGCTCTACGCGCAAGCGATGCCTGCCGAGGAAACGCGCGCCCGCAAGCGCGAGATCCTCGCGCCGCTGCGGCCCTGGCTCGAGCGGTTGCCCGGCCTGGACAACGCCGAGCCGGGCAACGCGTTTCTCGCCGCCTATGCGACCTACACGCAGAAGCTCCCGGCGTTCGAGCGCCTGCTCGCCGAGTCGGGGGGTGACCTGCCGCGCTTCTACGCGCGCGTGCGCGAGCTGGCCGCGCAGTCTCGCGAGGCGCGCGACGCGGCGCTCAGGTAACCGGACGGCCTAGCGCGCCGTCCAGCCGAGATCCATGGTCAGCGCCGCGCCGGTGATGGTCCCGGCCGGCTCGCTGCACAGGTAGGCGACGAAGTCCGCCACCTCTCGCGGCTCCAGGAGCCGCTTCACCGCCGCCGGCGCGAGCATGATCTTCTCGATCACCTCGTCCTCCGACATCTTGTTGGCTTTCGCCTGGTCGGCGATCTGCGCGTCGACGAGCGGCGTGCGCACGTAGGCCGGGCAGATCGCGTTCGCGGTGATGCCGAATTCGCCGCCCTCGAGCGCCGCCGTGCGCGTGAGGCCCACCAGCCCGTGCTTGGCCGAGATGTAGGCGGCCTTGAAAGGCGAGGCGACCAGCGCGTGGATCGACGCGATGTTGATCACGCGTCCCCACTTCTGCTGCTTCATCGACGGCCAGCAATATCGGGTGAGGAGGAACGGCGCGGTCAGCATGAGGGCAAGCATGCGGTCCCACTGGTCCTCGGGGAAGTCCTCGATCGGCGAGACGTGCTGGTAGCCGGCGTTGTTGACGAGCACGTGCACGCCGCCGTGGGCCTTCAGCGCGGCGTCGACCAGCGCCTTGCATCCCGCGCGCGTCGCAAG
>DASUFW010000286.1:0-9809 GCA_036274335.1 Burkholderiales bacterium
GTCCGCGGCGCGCAGCAGCGCGCGCGCCTTGTGCTGGGTCTCCTGCCACTCGGACAGCGGGTCGGAATCGGCCACCACCCCGGCCGCGGCCTGCACGTGCAGCTGGCCCTCCTTCACCACCGCGGTGCGGATGGCGATCGCCACGTCCATGTCGCCGTTGAAGCCGAGATAGCCGACCGCGCCGCTGTAGATGCCGCGCTTCATCGGCTCCAGCTCGTCGATGATCTGCATCGCGCGGACTTTCGGCGCCCCGGTCACGGTACCCGCCGGAAAGCTCGCGCGGAACACGTCGAGCGCGTCCAGCCCTTCACGCAAGCGTCCCTCCACGTTGGACACGATGTGCATCACGTGCGAATAGCGCTCGACCACCATCTGCTCCGTGACGCGCACGCTGCCGATGCGGGCCACGCGGCCGACGTCGTTGCGACCGAGGTCGATCAGCATCACGTGCTCGGCCCGCTCCTTGGGATCGGCGAGCAACTCGGCGGCGATGCGCGCGTCGTCCTCGGGCGTCGCACCGCGCGGACGGGTGCCCGCGATCGGCCGCAGCGTCACCCGGTCGCCCGCGACGCGCACCATGATCTCGGGCGAGGCGCCGACGACGTGGTGGTCGCCGAAGTCGAAATAGAACATGTAGGGCGACGGGTTGAGGCCGCGCAGCGCGCGATACAGCGCGATCGGCGCTGCGCGCAGCGCGCGCGAAGTTCGCTGCGAGACCTGCACCTGCATGCAATCGCCCGCGAAGACGTGCTCCTTCGCGGCGCGCACCGACTCGAGGAACTGCGCCTCGGTCACCGAGCAGCGCAGCGCCGCCGGCGCGGGCTGTGTCCCTGGCCGGGCGAGGATCAGCTGCTCGGGCAGGGGCGTCGCGAGCCGCGCGCGCAGCTTCTCCAGGCGCTCGCGCGCCTGGCGAAAGGCGTCCGGCTGGCGCGGGTCCGCGTAGACGACGAGATGCAGCCGGCCCTTCACGTTGTCCACGATCGCGAGCTCGTCCGAGACGAGGAGCAGCATGTCGGGCGTTCCCAGCGCGTCGGGCTTGGGCGCGCCAAGCGCGGTGGGCTCCACGTGCTTCACCATCTCGTAGCCAAAGTACCCGGCCAGCCCGCCGGGAAACTTGAGCTCGCCCGCCGCGGGAGCGACGCGGTGGCGCGCGAGGTAGGCACGCACGAACTCGAGCGGGTCGCCCTCGGCCTCCTCCAGGCAGACATCGGCGCCGCGCGCGTCGCGCAGCAATCTCCGCAGCCTAGTGCCGCGCGCCTCGATGCGCTCGGCGCAGGGCAGCCCGATGAACGAATAGCGGCCGAAGCGCTCGCCGCCGACCACCGATTCGAGCAGGTAGCTGTAGGGACCGCCCGCGAGCTTCAGGTACACCGCCAGGGGCGTGTAGAGGTCCGCGCGCGATTCGTCGAGCACCGGTACCCGGGTGTAGCCCTGCTGCGCGAGCCTCTGGAAATCGAGCTCGGTCATTGCCTTCTCCACTGCACTGCGTTGGCGGGGACTGCGTTGCGGCTTGGGGCGGGCGCGCCGCCGAGCCGCACGGAGGCGCGTGGGGATCTAGCGGCGCCAGGGGCGCCAGCTGTGCCAGCGGAGTGAAACGCCTCGGGTGGAGAACGGGCTCACGACGGCACGACTATATCACCCGGCCGCGGCGCGCGCACCCGCCAGGCGCGCGCGCATCTCGCGCACGGTCGCCGCATAGTCCTTCGACCCGAAGATGGCCGAGCCGGCGACGAAGGTGTCGGCGCCCGCCGCCGCAATCTCGGCGATGTTGTCGGTCTTCACGCCGCCGTCCACCTCCAGCCAGACCTCGCGGCCGGCGCGATCGATGCGCCGGCGTACCTCGGCGATCTTCGGCAGCACGGCGCGGATGAACTGCTGCCCGCCGAATCCCGGATTCACCGACATCAGCAGCACGAGGTCCAGGCGCTCCAGCGTATGGTCGAGGACCGCGAGCGGCGTGGCGGGGTTGAGCACCAGCCCCGCCTTGCAGCCCTGCTCCTGGATCAACCCGATGGTTCGGTCCACGTGCTCGGTCGCCTCCGGATGGAAGCTGATGATGCTCGCCCCCGCCTTCGCGAACTCGGGCACCAGGCGATCCACGGGCTTCACCATCAGGTGCACGTCGATGGGGATGCGCACGTGCGGCCTGAGCGCCGCGCACACCAGCGGGCCCACGGTGAGATTGGGCACGTAATGGTTGTCCATGACGTCGAAGTGCAGCAGATCGGCGCCCGCCGCCTCGACGGCGCGCACTTCCTCGCCGAGTCTCGCGAAGTCGGCCGACAGGATGCTGGGCGCGATGCGCATGGCCATGGCCGCGCGAGTTTACAATGCGCGCATGGCCGCAGAGAAGCAGTACGACGTCGCCGTGAGCGCGGCGACCCGCTACCTCGCCGATCAGTCCGACGAGGCCGCGGGACGCTACGTGTTCGCCTACACCATCACCATCCGCAACGCCGGGCGCGTCGCCGCCCAGCTCCTCAGCCGCCACTGGGTCATCACCGACGCGCAGGGCCTGGTGCAGGAGGTGCGCGGCCTGGGCGTGGTCGGGGCGCAGCCCAGGCTCAAGCCCGGCGAGAGCTTCGAGTACACCAGCGGCACGTCGATCGCCACGCCGGTGGGCACCATGCGCGGCGCGTACCAGATGGTCGCCGAGGACGGAACCCGCTTCGAGGCCCCCATTCCCGAGTTCACCCTCTCCGTGCCGAGGGTGCTGCACTGAGTCAGTCGCGGTCCTTGCGCTTGTCCGGGAGCGTCCACCAGAGGATGAGCACCAGCACGGCCAGCGCCGCCAGCATTTCCAGGATCACTACCCACATGGCGCCCCGCCGTCTCCTCGCTTGGGCGGCCATTGTACTGGTGGCGGGCTGCGCGACCGCGCCCTGTCCGCCCAGGTCTGCCGCGCCGGCGCTCGCCCGCTACGAGGCCGTCGCCTACTCCGCGATCCCGGGCTGGGGCGTCGCGCCCATGGCCGCCAGCGCGCGTGCATTCGTAGCAAGCTGCGCGAGGGTCACGCCGGGTGACGCGATGCAGGCGGCCTGCGACGCGGCCCGAGCGTTGCCGGCGGGCGACGACGCGGCCGCGCGCGCGTTCTTCGAAGATGCGTTCGTCGCTCATGCCGTGACCGCGCCGGACGGCTCACGGGAAGGGCTCGCCACCGGCTACTACGAACCCGTTCTGCGCGGCAGCCGCACGCGCAGTGCGCAATTCACGCAGCCGGTCTACGGCGTCCCGGAAGACCTGGTGGTCGTCGATCTCGCCAGCCAGTATCCCGAGCTGCGCGGCATGCGCCTGCGCGGGCGCCTGAACGGGCGGCGCCTCGAGCCCTACTTCAGCCGCGGCGAGATCGACGCGCGCAACGGCAGCTTTGGCGCGCCGGTGATCGCCTGGGTGGCGGATCCGGTGGAGCTGTTCTTCCTGCAGATCCAGGGCTCGGGGCAGGTCGAGCTCGACTCGGGCGAGCGCATGCGGATCGGCTACGCCGACCAGAACGGCTATCCGTACCGCTCGCTCGGCCGGCACCTCGTGGACCAGGGCGAGCTGGTGCTGGAGGATGCTTCCATGCAGGGCATCAAGGCGTGGGCCGCGGCGCATCCCGAGCAGGTACAGGATGCGCTCAGCCACAACGCCAGCTACGTATTCTTCCGGGAACGGCCGGCCGGTGACGGGCCGCTGGGCGCGCAGGGCGTGCCGCTGCAGGCGGGATTCAGCATCGCGGTCGACCCGCGCTTCGTGCCCCTGGGCGCGCCGGTCTACCTGTCGACGACCTACCCGCTGTCGGCGCAGCCGCTCGAGCGGCTGGCGATGGCGCAGGACACGGGAGGCGCCATTCGCGGCGCCGTGCGCGCGGACCTCTTCTGGGGCTCGGGTCCGGAAGCGGGCGAGCAGGCCGGCCGGATGAAGCAGCCCGCGCGCCTGTGGATCCTGTGGCCGCGCGGCGTCGCGCTGCCGCGGCCGCTTCCGTAGCGGCGCCTACTTGCGCTTGACGCGCCGCGACGCGTCGTCGAGCTGCGCGACGAGCTCCGCCAGGCGCATCCCGCCCCGCACGCGTTCGCCCGTCGTGAAGAACAGGGTGGGCGTGCTGTTGATGCCCAGCGCATGGCCCAGCTCGAGGACCCGCGAGACCGGCGTGGGGCAGTCCGGCGCGGCCGTCGGCGCCTGTGGCGTCGGGCGCGTGGCGAGCGCGATCCACGCCTTGGCGCGGTCCGGCGAGCACCAGACGGACTTGGAGTGGCCGATCAGCTCGGGACGGATCACCGGATACATGAAGTAGTAGACGGTGACGTCGTCCACCTGGGCAAGCTCCTGCTCGAACTTGCGGCACGCCGGGCAATACGGGTCCGAGAACACCGCCAGCACGCGCCGCCCGTTCCCGCGCTGCACCTTCACGGCGAGGTTGAGCGGCAGCGCGTCGAAGTCGATTGCCGTCAGGCGCCGCATGCGCTCCTCGGTGAGATTGCGGTCGCGACGCACGTCGTACAGCGTGCCGAGCAGGATGTGCTCGGCGTTCTCGTCGGTGTAGAGGATCTGCGGCCCTTCCTGCGACGTGAAATGGACCTCGTACAGTCCCGGCACGGGCGCGCGCTCGATCCCCTCGACCCGGACGCCCCCCAGCTTTTCCTGGACCACGCGCCGGATGGTGGCCTCGTCGGCCAGCGCATTCGCCGCGATGAGCGTCGCCGCCATGGCCAGCAGGAATTTCGTCACAGCACCGCCTGTCGGATGAGTAGGTTCCTTAGGACCGGCACGCGCCCCGTCAGGTTCAATCCGGCATTGCGCAGCCACGCCGCCGGCCGTGCCGGCGACGAGAACAGCCGGAACAGTCCGTGCACGGTCGCGTCCATGGCCCAGACCTCGCCGGCCCGCGCGCGCGCGTAGCGGCGCAGCAGGCGCAGGTCGCCGGGGTCGCGCCCCGGCTCGCGTCCCTCGAGCGTCCCGGCGAGCGCGCGGGCGTCCTGCAGCCCGAGGTTCGCGCCCTGCCCGGCCAGCGGGTGGAGGACGTGCGCGGCGTCGCCGGCGAGCGCCACTCGCGCGGCGACGCTGCGCTCGGCATTCGCGCGCTGCAGCGGGAAGGCGCGCGGGCTGCTCTCGAGCTTCAGCGTCCCCACGCAGTGAGAGCTCGCCTCCTCGACCGCGCGGCACAGCGCCTCCGGCGAGCGCGCGAGCAGCTGCGACGCCGCGTCCTCGCCCGCCGACCAGACCATGGAGACGCGCTCGCCCGGGAGCGGCAGCAGCGCCAGCACCTCGCCGCCGCGAAACCACTGGAACGCGGTGCCGCGATGCGCGCGCTCGCACGCGAAGTTGGCGACCACTGCACGCTGCGCGTAAGCGGCGCGGCGCACCGGAATGCCGGCCTGCTCGCGAACCGAGGACGCCGCGCCGTCCGCCCCGATCACCAGGCGCGCCTGCAGCGTGCGCCCGCTCGCGAGCCGCAGGCGCGCGGCATCGTGCGCGAGCTCCAGCCGTTCCAGGCGATCCGGCACGAGCGCGCGGACGCGCGATTCGCCGCCCAGGGTGCCCGCCAGCGCCGCCTGCAGCGCCGAATCCTCCAGGATCCACGCCAGCGCCTCGACGCCGGCGCGGTACGCGTCGAACGTCAGCTCGGCCCGGCCGTCGTCGCCGAACACCCGCATCGCGCGAACCGGCGCGACCCGCGCCGCGGGCAGCTGCTGCCACGCCCCGAGCCGCTCGAGGAACGCCGCGTTGCCCGGCGTGATCGCGTAGATGCGCGCATCGAAGGCCTCGCCGCACGCCGGCGGCGCGTCGCCCACCAGGGCCACCTGGAGGCCGCGCAGGGCGCGCGCCAGCGCCAGGCCCACCGGCCCCGCGCCCACCACCGCCACATCGGCTTGCATGCGCGCATTCTAGCCGCGGCAAGCGTGGCGCACGGGCGCCGGCTGGATTAAAATTCGCCATGCGTGGCGAATTAGCTCAGCTGGTTAGAGCAGCGGAATCATAATCCGTGTGTCCGGGGTTCGAGTCCCTGATTCGCCACCACTTCTTTCTTCCGGCCGCGGCAGGGCAATGATGCGACCGTTCCTGCTGATCTCCCTGCTGGCGTGCGCCGTGCTGGCGCATGCGCAGATACGCACCCTGCCGGCCGACGCCCAGCGCGGATACCTCCGGCACCTGCAGGACATGATCGTGCAGATCGATGGACGCACGGCGCGGCTCTCGCTCGGCGCGCAGGTCCGCGACGCGCACAACCGCATCGTCGTGCCGGCGGCGATCCCGCCCGGCAGCCTCGTCAAGTACACCGTGAACCCGCAGGGCGAGGTGTCCGCCGTCTGGATCCTCTCGGCGCAAGAAGCCGCGCGATGAGCGGCAAGCTCTACCTGCGCACCTACGGGTGCCAGATGAACGTGTACGACTCGGAGAAGATCGCCGGCGTGCTCGGCGAGGCCGAGGGGCTGCAGGCCGCCGCGAGCCCCGAGGAGGCCGACGTCATCGTCTTCAACACCTGCTCGGTGCGCGAAAAGGCGCAGGAGAAGGTGTTCGCCGACCTCGGGCGCGTGCGCGCGCTCAAGCGCGCCAACCCGCGCCTGATGATCGCGGTCGGCGGCTGCGTCGCGAGCCAGGAGGGCGGCGCGATCGTCGAGCGCGCGCCGTTCGTCGACGTGGTGTTCGGCCCGCAGACGCTGCACCGCCTGCCGGCGCTGCTCGCGCAGCGCCGCGCCACCGGCGAGCCGCAGGTCGACGTGAGCTTCCCGGAGATCGAGAAGTTCGACCGCCTGCCGGCGCCGCGCGCCACGGGCGCCGCGGCGTTCGTGTCGATCATGGAGGGCTGCAGCAAGTACTGCAGCTTCTGCGTCGTGCCCTACACGCGCGGCGAGGAAGTGTCGCGGCCCTTCGAGGACGTGGTCGCCGAGATCGCCGCGCTCGCCGCGCAGGGCGTGAAGGAGGTGACGCTGCTCGGCCAGAACGTCAACGCCTGGCGCGGACCGATCGACGGCGCGCCCGCCGATTTCGCCGAGCTGCTGCGCTACGTGGCCGAGATCGACGGCATCGGGCGCATCCGCTACACCACCTCGCACCCGCGCGAATTCACGCAGCGGCTGATCGACGCGCACGCCGAGCTGCCCGCGCTCGCGCCGCACGTGCACCTGCCGGTGCAGTCGGGCGCCGACCGGGTGCTCGCCGCGATGAAGCGCGGCTACACGGCGCTCGAGTACCGCTCGATCGTGCGCCGGCTGCGCAAGGCGTGCCCGGACCTGAGCCTGACTTCGGACTTCATCGTCGGCTTTCCCGGCGAGAGCGAGGCCGAGTTCGCCGCCACGCTGACGCTCGCCGCCGACCTGGAATTCGACGGCTCGTTCTCCTTCGTCTACAGCCCGCGGCCGGGCACGCCCGCGGCCGAACTGGCGGACGACACGCCGCGCGAGGTGAAGCTCGAGCGGCTGCAGCGCCTGCAGGCGCTGCTCGAGGACCAGGCGCGCGCGGTGAGCGAGGCCATGGTCGGGCGAACGGAACGCGCGCTCGTCGAGGGGCCCTCGCGCAGGGATCCGCGCGAGCTCGCGGCGCGCACCGGCAACAACCGCGTGGTGAACTTCGCCGGCGACGCCCCGCTCGCAGGCCGGTTCGTCGACCTGCGCATCACGGCCGCGCGGCATCATTCGCTGCGGGGCGAGCGCGTGGATGGCTAGCAAGGCGCTCGAGGTCCGGCTGGAGCCGGTGGACAACCCGCGCCTCGCGCGCCTGTGCGGCGCGCTCGACGAGAACCTGCGCCAGATCGAGTCGGCGCTCGACGTCTCCATCGCGCGGCGCGGCGCGCGCTTCACGGTGCGCGGCCAGCCGCGGCAGGCCGAGCTCGCGACGCGCGCGCTGGAGCGCTTCTACGAGCGCGCCGCACAGGAGCTGAGCCTCGACGACGTGCAGCTCGGCCTTGCGGAGCTTGCCCGGGACGCGGCCGCCCCGGCCGAGGCCGCCGGTCCGGCGCTCGCCACGCGCCGCGCCGACCTGCACGGCCGCACGCCGCACCAGGTCCAGTACATCGAGCACATCCTCGCCCACGACATCACGTTCGGCGTGGGCCCGGCGGGCACCGGCAAGACCTACCTGGCGGTGGCGTGCGCGGTGGACGCGCTCGAGCGCGACAAGGTGAAGCGCATCGTGCTGGTGCGCCCGGCGGTGGAGGCGGGCGAGCGGCTCGGCTTCCTGCCGGGGGACCTCGCGCAAAAGGTCGATCCGTACCTGCGGCCGCTGTACGACGCGCTCTACGACCTGATGGGCTTCGACAAGGTGGCGCGGCTGCTCGAGCGCAGCACGATCGAGCTCGCGCCGCTTGCCTACATGCGCGGGCGCACCCTCAACCACGCCTTCGTGATCCTCGACGAGGCGCAGAACACCACGCCCGAGCAGATGAAGATGTTCCTCACGCGCATCGGCTTCGGTGCCAAGGCCGTGGTGAACGGCGACATCACGCAGATCGACCTCGCGCGCGGGCAGAAGAGCGGCCTGATCGAGGCGCGGCGCATCCTCGCGCAGGTGCGCGGCATCGCCTTCACCGACTTCACGGCCGCCGACGTGGTTCGCCACCCGCTGGTGGCGCGCATCATCGATGCCTACGAGAAGCACGCGGAGACGCCGCCCGGGAAGTAGCGTGCACGTGCAGCGCGCCGTGCGCGGCGCGCCGGCGGCGGCGCGCCTGCGCGCCTTCGCGCGCGCCGCCGCCCGGCCCGGGCAGACGATCACGCTGCGCGTGGTGGGCGCGGCGGAAGCACGCACGCTCAACCGCACGTTCCGCCGCCGCGACTATCCGACCAACGTGCTCTCGTTCGGCTACTCGCGCACGCACGGCGACATCGTGCTGTGCCACCCGGTGATCGCGCGCGAGGCACGCGCGCAGGGCAAGTCGCTCGCCGCGCACTACGCGCACCTGGTGGTGCACGGCGTGCTGCACCTGCGCGGGCACGACCACGCGCGCGCGGCCGCGGCGCGCCGCATGGAGCGGCGCGAGGTCGCGCTGCTGGCGCGGCTGGGGTTCGCCGACCCCTACACGGTAGAATGAGCGGCGCGCGCATGAACGACCCCTCACGACCCAGCCTGCTCGAGCGGCTCTCGACGCTCATCCTGCGCGAGCCCGAGGACCGCGTGCAGCTGCTGACGCTGCTCCGGTCGGCCTACCAGCGCAACCTCCTCGACGCCGACGCCCTCACCATGATCGAGGGCGCGCTCACCGTCTCGGAGATGCCGGTGCGCGACATCATGATCCCGCGCGCGCAGATGGACGTCATCGACATCCACCAGAAGGTCGAGGAATTCATCCCGCTGGTGATCTCGACCGCGCATTCGCGCTTCCCGGTGATCGACCAGAACCGCGACGACGTGATCGGCATCCTGCTCGCCAAGGACCTGCTGCGGCACTACGCCGGCGAGGAGGAGTTCAACGTGCGCGAGATGCTGCGCCCGGCGGTGTTCGTGCCCGAATCCAAGCGCCTCAACGTGCTGCTGCGCGAGTTCCGCGCCAGCCGCAACCACATGGCGATCGTGGCCGACGAGTACGGCGGCGTCGCGGGCCTGGTCACCATCGAGGACGTGCTCGAGCAGATCGTCGGCGACATCGAGGACGAGTACGACTTCGACGAGGCGAGCGACAACATCCTGCTCGAGCCCGGCGGCCGCTACCGCGTCAAGGCCACCACCCTGATCGCGGACCTGAACGCGGCCTTCGGCACGTCCTTCTCCGACCAGGAGCAGGACACCGTGGCGGGCCTGGTCATCGCGCACCTCGGGCGCGTGCCCAAGCGCGGCGAGACGCTGGCGATGAGCGGGCTGCGCATCCAGGTGCTGCGCGCCGACAGCCGGCGCGT
>DASUFW010000287.1:0-6268 GCA_036274335.1 Burkholderiales bacterium
TGCCGAAGCAGGCGAGCGGGGAAGGGCGGCCAGTGGAGGAGGCTAGCCCCGCGACCCGCGCTCGCCGCCGCGGTTCTGGAGTTCGAAGGCGAAGACGACGTAGCGCCGGCGCCCGGCGGGGCGCGCCGCGCTGAACGGATAGCCGGTGACGAGCGTGAGCCGGTTGGGGCCCTCCTGCTTTGCCACCCAGACGTCACGCGTATCGAGCACGGCGCCCTCCACGACGCGGTAGGCGATCCACCGGCCGTCGGCGCTCTGGATCTCGATCACATCGCCCAACCGCAGCTGACCGAGGAACGCGAGCTCCTCGTTTCCGCGCCCCCGGATGACGCTGTTGCCTTCGTCCCCGGGAATCGGCGTTCCTTCGAGGTGCCCGGGCCCAAGCTCGAGCCCTTGGCTCCGGCTGCCGGCCAGGACGTAGCGGTCGATGCCGAGCGTCGGGACCCGCAACCGGGCAACCGGCCAAGCATCGGCCCCGGGCCAGGGCAGCGCCGGTGAATCGCCCATCAGAGTGCGCGACCACGCCTGCTCGACGAGCACCCGGGCCGCATAAGACCGGGCCTGGCTCCACGCGTGGGCGCCGAACTGGAGCAGGCAGAAGCAGGCGAACCCCAGGAGCGTGGGTCGCCACGGGAAGGCGCATGCCACCTGCGGCTGGTCGGCTTGCTCGCCGATCACGCACGGCTCCAGCGGCTCGTGATCGGCGCGCGCACTTCGACCAGGTAAGGGCTGGGCAATGCCACCGGAGCATCGAGAAAGCGCATCGAATAGTGGCAGCGCTCGACAAGAGCGGGCGACGCGAGCTCGGATGCGTCTTCAACCTCGAAGGATGCTGACGTGTAGGACGCTGCTGCACATCCGGAGGGCGCCTGCACCTTGAGAGCCGAGCTCGCGGGGGTCTCCGCCGCTGCCTCGGCCCGCCCGGCGATCAACAGCACCAACGTGGACAGGAGGAGCGCCGTGACGAGGGCGACCAGCGTCGCGAGGACGAGGAAGAAGAATGCATCCCGGGCGAAGGACCGGGCGGCGTGGTCGGTAGCGTTCATGGAATGCATTGCAAACGGTGGGCGAGGCCGTGCCGGGCAGGCATTCCGGCAAGGCCGGGAAGAATTGTGGCAATCCGCGGGCGGTGCACCATGGCCGCCCGGGGCTTGGGCTATAGTCGAATCGCATGCCACGCCGCATCGCCATCGTCGAGGACGATCCGGCCATCCGGGCCAATTACGCCGACGCGCTCCGCAAGCACGGGTACGAAGTCAGCCCCTTCAGCGCGCGCGCGGAGGCGCTCGCCGGCATGCGCAGCCGGCTCCCGGACCTGGCGGTCATCGACATCGGCCTCGGAGGCGACGCGGATGCCGGGTTCGTCCTGTGCCGGGAGCTGCGCGCGATCTCGTCCACCCTGCCCATCATCTTCCTCACGGCGCGCGACAGCGATTTCGACGTCGTCTCCGGGCTGAGGCTCGGCGCCGACGACTACCTGACCAAGGACGTGAGCCTGCCGCACCTGCTGGCACGCATCGCGGCACTGTTCCGTCGCGCCGAGCTCTCGCGCGAGCCGGACGCCGGTGAAGAAGCCCTGGAGCGAGGATCGCTGCGGCTGGACCTCAAGCGCTTCAGCATCGCGTGGCGTGGCCGGGCCGTGCCGCTGACGCTCACCGAGTTCTGGATGGTGCATGCGCTGGCCCGCCACCCCGGCCACGTGAAGAACCGTGAGCAGCTCATGCGCGACGCCAATCTCGTGGTCGACGAAGGCACGGTGACGTCCCACATGAAGCGCATCCGCCGGAAGTTCCAGGCGGTAGACCCGGGCTTCGAGCACATCGAAACCGCCTACGGCATGGGCTACCGTTGGAAGGAGTGAAGCGCCGCTTCGCCTTCAGCCTGCGCGTCAAGCTCGCCCTGGTCGCGCTGGTGCTGCTCGTGCTCCCCTGGGCGGGCGTGCAGTACGTGAACGAGATGGAGCGCGTCCTGCTGGAGGGCCAGGAGCGCGCGCTGCTCGCCACCGCGCGCGCGGTCGCAACCGCACTGCACGACCGGCCGCAGCTGCTCATGGCACCCCCAGCCCGCGACGACGCGGCGCGTCGCGAGGCGGAGCTCGAACTGCAGCGCATGGCGCAAGCCGACGGTCAGGCGGCCGCAGGGTCGGCGTCGCGCCCGATCGCGCGGGAAGCGGAGCTGGCGTCGCGCAAGGCGCGCGAGGAAATTGCGGCGATCCTGCGCGGCGTACAGCGCACCGAATCGAGAATCTGGGTGGTCAACCGCCGCTATCAGGTCCTGGCGCTGGAGGGGAGCCTCCGGCGGCCCGCTTCGCCTGCGGAGGCCGACGCCTCGTGGTGGTATCGGGCATGGCGGCAGGCGGCGGGCTGGCTGATCGAGCGTCCGAGCGAGGACTTCGCGGAGTCGATACCCGACGACGTCCTGGCGACGGGCCGGGACATCAGCTCGGCTTTGCAGGGCACGCCCGGTACGCGCACGCGCCGTACCCCGGACGGGCGCGCGGTGGTGATCTCCGCGGCGCACCCGGTATGGAACGGAGACGAAGTCGCGGGCGCAGTGGTCGTCGAGGAAACCACCAACCCGGTCGCCAGCCTGCGCAGCAACGCGCTCGAGCGCCTGCTGCTGTTGACCCTGGCCGCGTTCATCGGAACCGGCGCCGTGCTCATCGGCTACGCGACGCGCATCTCGGTGCGCATCCGGCGGCTGCGTGACGAGGCGGAAAGCGCAATCGACGCCCGGGGCCGGCTCGCGCGGCTCTCGGCGGGAACCGACGCCGGCGACGAGATCGGCGATCTCTCGCGCAGCTTCTCGGGGATGCTCGCCCGCCTCGCACAGCACCAGGCTTACCTGGAAAGCATGGCGGGGCGCCTGTCCCACGAGCTGCGCACCCCGATCGCGGTGGTCAGGTCCTCTTTGGAGAACCTGAGGCTGGCTTCGAATGCCGACGAGTCGCGCACCTACCTCGCTCGCGCCGAGGAAGGGCTGGCGCGTCTGACGACGATTCTGCAGCGGATGAGCGAGGCGACCCGCCTCGAGCAGGCCTTGCGCACCGCCGATCGCGAGCGCTACGACCTCTCGGCGCTCGTACGGGGCTGCGTCGAGGGATACCGCCTGGCCTACCCGGGCACCCCTTTCGATCTGCGCGCGCCGGAGGCCGCGCTGGACGTGTCGGGCTCGCCGGACCTCGCTGCGCAGATGCTCGACAAGCTGGTGGAGAACGCCGTGGACTTCTCGCCGCCGGGGGCGCCCGTGCGCGTGCGGCTGGCGGCGCGAGGACGCCACGCGCAGCTGGAGGTGGAAAACCAGGGCCCGGGACTGCCCGCGGAAATGCGTGGTCGCCTCTTCGATTCCATGGTGTCGGTACGCGAGAGGCACACGGGCCCGGTCCCGCACCTTGGACTGGGGCTGTACGTGGCGCGCCTCATCGCCGAGCACCACGGCGGCGCCATCGAGGCGGCCGATACCGCGGCGCGCGACGGGGTCGTGGTGCGAGTGAACCTGCCGCTGGCGCGATAGAATCGCGAGTCCCCGAGGAATACCGACCGATGAAGCCCTTGTCGGAGCTGCGTGGTGCTTCGCGTCTGCGCGGCCTGCTGTTCGACATCGACGATACGCTCACCACCGAGGGTCGCCTGACAGCCGAGGCCTACGCGGCGCTCGAGCGCTGGCACGCCTCGGAACGTCTCGCGGTGGCGGTGACGGGAAGGCCGGCCGGCTGGTGCGATCACATCGCGCGCATGTGGCCGGTGGACGCGGTCGTCGGCGAGAACGGCGCCTTCTACTTTCGCTACCGCGAGGGCCGGCTCGTCAAGCGATACCAGGACGACGAGCCGGTGCGCGCAGAGAAGCGGGCGCGTCTGGGCGCGATCGCCGGGCGGATCCTGGCCGCGGTGCCCGGCTGCGCGGTGAGCGCCGACCAGGCATACCGTGAGACCGACCTGGCGATCGACTTCCGCGAAGACGTGGCGCCGCTGCCGCTTGACCAGGCCGAGCGCATCGCGGCGATGATGCGCGAAGCGGGACTGACCGCGAAGATCAGCTCCATCCACGTGAACGGCTGGTTCGGCGGCTACGACAAGCTGGGCATGACGAAGACGCTTTTCTCGGAACAGTTCGCCGTCCAGCTCGACGACGCCAACGACCAGTACGCGTTCGCCGGGGACTCGCCCAACGACGCACCCATGTTCGCCTACTTCGTCAATTCCATCGGGGTGGCGAACGTGGCGCGCTTCGCCGGCCATCTTCCGGCGGCGCCGAAATACGTGGCACGCAAAGAGGCCGGCGCGGGGTTTGCAGAGGTGGTCTCGCAACTGCTCGGGAAGCCGCGCTAGTGCAGCTCTGGTGGGCTTACCCGGTCATCGGCGTCGTCGTGGGATTTCTGGCGGGCCTGCTGGGGATCGGAGGCGGCATGGTCATGGTGCCGATGCTGGTCCTGGTGTTCAGCGCGGCAGGCCTGCCCGCTGAGCACCTGATGCACTACGCGCTCGCGACCGCGATGGCGACGATCGTCTTCACCTCGCTGTCGAACGTATATGCACACCATCGGCGGGGCGGCGTGGACTGGCGCGCCGCGGTCGCCATTGCGCCCGGCATCATGGCGGGATCGCTCGGCGCCGCGCTCGTGGCCGGCTTCATTCCGACCAGGCCGCTCGCCATCTGCTTCACGGGGCTGATGTTCTTCGCCTCCGCGCAGATGTACATGGAATTCAAGCCCGAGCCCGACCGTCGCCTGCCCGGGCCGCTGGGACTCCTGGGCGCGGGCGCGGTGATCGGCGCGATTTCGACCGTGCTGGCCGCGGGCGGCGCCTTCCTTTCCATTCCATACCTGGTGCGCCGCAATGTACCGATGCGCCGGGCGATCGGCACCGCGGCGGCCATCGGCTTTCCGATCGCCGTCGCCGGGACCGTCGGCTACGTGCTCCACGGCTTGCAGACGTCGGGGTTGCCCGCGGGCAGCTTCGGGTTCGTCTATCTTCCGGCGCTGGCCTCGGTGGCCGTGACCAGCATGCTGTTCGCGCCGCTCGGCGCGCGGCTGGCGCACCGACTGCCGGTCAAGCGGCTGCGCCTGGTGTTTTCGTTCGTCCTGCTCGCGCTGGCGGTGCGCATGCTGGCAAACTTGTGGTGACCTGGAGGAACTGAAGATGGCAGGACCCCTGACCGGAATTCGCGTTCTGGATCTCTCCCGTGTGCTCGCCGCCCCGTGGGCCGGACAGAACCTCGCCGACCTCGGGGCCGAGGTCATCAAGGTCGAGCGCCCCAAGGTCGGCGACGACTCGCGCGCCTTCGGTCCGCCGTGGGTCAAGGATGCGCAGGGGCGGGACACGAAGGACTCGGCATATTTCACCTCCGCGAACCGCGGCAAGAAGTCCGTCACCGTGAACCTTGCGGCTCCCGAGGGACAGGCGCTGGTGCGCGAGCTGGCGGCCAAGTGCGACGTGCTGCTCGAGAACTACAAGTACGGCGACCTCGATCGCTACGGCCTGGGATACGAGGCGCTGAGCAGGTTGAATCCCCGGCTCATCTACTGCTCGGTGACCGGATTCGGCCAGACCGGACCCTACCGCGAGCACCCGGGCTACGACTTCATGATCCAGGGCATGGGCGGCATGATGAGCGTCACCGGAGAACCGGATGGGGCGCCCGGCGGCGGGCCGCAGCGGGCCGGCGTCCCCATCGCCGACATCATTACCGGCATGTACGCCTCGATCGCGGTTTGCGCGGCGCTCGCGCACCGCGCGCAATCAGGCGAAGGGCAGCATCTCGACCTCGCGCTGCTCGATTCGCAGATCGCGCTGCTCGCCTACCAGAACACCAACTACTTCGCCACGGGAAAGCCGCCCAGGCGCATCGGTAATCTGCACCCGAACATCGTTCCGTACCAGCCGTTCCGGGCGTCGGATGGCGACGTGATCCTCGCCTGCGGCAACGACAACCTGTACCGCAAGTTCTGCGAGGCGGCGGGGTGCGCCGAGCTGGCCGCGGACCCGCGCTTCGCCACCAACGGCAAGCGCGTCGAGAACCGCGCCGAGCTGACCCGACTGCTGGGCGAAGTCTTCCGCAAACGGACCAAGAAGGAATGGGTCGAGCTGCTCGAGGCGGCGGGCGTGCCCAACGGCCCCATCAACGACATCGCGCAGGTCTTTGCGGAGCCGCAGGTCGTCGCGCGCGGCGTGAAGATCGAGGTCGAGCATCCGGTCGCGGGGAAGCTGCCGATGGTGGCGAGCCCCATGCGCTTCTCGGGCACGCCGCTCGAGCACAAGACGCCGCCGCC
>DASUFW010000288.1:0-12670 GCA_036274335.1 Burkholderiales bacterium
AGAAGGAGAAGGCGCTGCAGGTGTTCCGGAGCGTGGAAGGTGAGGGCAGCGCGGCGGCACTCGCGCGGCTGTGGGTTATCCGCCTTAAAATGCCCCGGGAATGAACGCTCCGCTCAACCACAACCCCGAAGCCGCCGAGAAGGCGCGCATCCTCGCCGAGGCGCTGCCCTACATCCAGCGCTTTCACGGCAAGACCATCGTCGTCAAGTTCGGCGGCAACGCCATGACCGACGACGCGCTGAAGGCGGGCTTCGCGCGCGACGTGGCGCTCCTCAAGCTCGTGGGCATGAACCCGGTGGTGGTGCACGGCGGCGGGCCGCAGATCGAGCAGATGCTCGCCAAGCTCGGCAAGAAGGGCGAGTTCATCCAGGGCATGCGCGTCACCGACCGCGAGACCATGGACGTGGTCGAGATGGTGCTCGGCGGCACCGTCAACAAGGAGGTGGTCGAGCTCATCAACCAGGCGGGCGGCAAGGCCGTCGGGCTTACCGGACAGGACGGCGTCTTCATCCGCGCGCGCAAGCTGCTGCTGCCGGGCAAGGACAACGGGCGCGTGGATCTCGGGCAGGTGGGCGAGATCGAGTCGATCGACCCGTCGGTGATCTCGGCGCTCGAGCAGGGCGGCTTCATCCCCGTGGTGGCGCCGATCGGCACCGGCGTGGACGGCACCACCTACAACATCAACGCCGACCTGGTGGCCGGCAAGCTCGCCGAGATCCTGCGCGCCGAGAAGCTGGTCGTGCTCACCAACACGCCCGGCGTGCTCGACAAGGACGGCAAGCTCCTCACCGGCCTCACGCCCAAGCGCATCGACGACCTGGTGGCGAGGGGCGTGATCTCGGGCGGCATGATCCCCAAGATCGGCTCCGCGCTCGACGCCGCGAGGAACGGCGTGAAGAGCGTGCACATCATCGACGGGCGCGTGCCGCACGCGCTGCTGCTCGAGGTGATGACCGACCAGGGCGTCGGCACGCTCATCAAGAGCAAGTAGCGCCGCCATGCACCTCATCGGCCTGCCGGCCGCGCGGCGGGTGTGGATCTTCGACCTCGACAACACGCTGCACGACGCGCACGCGAAGATCTTCCCGTCGATGCACGACCAGATCAACGCCTACCTGATGCGCCGCTTCGGGATCGACGAGCAGGGCGCCAACGAGATGCGGCGCGGCTTCTGGGCGCGCTACGGCACCACCATGAACGGGCTGATGCGCCACCACGGCACCGACCCGCGCGAGTTCCTCGCTGCGACGCACCAGTTCCCCGAGCTCGCCGACATGGTGGTCCACGAGGCGGCCGTGCGCCATGCGCTCGCCCGCCTGCCGGGGCGCAAGCTCATCTTCTCCAACGCGCCGCGCCACTACGTCGAGGCCGTGATCCGGGCGCTGGGCGTGGCGCGCTTCTTCGCCGCCGTGTGGACCATCGAGAACACCCGCTTCAGGCCCAAGCCCTCGTTCCAGGGCTTCCGCGTGCTGCTGCGCCGCCACCACCTCGACCCCCGGCGCTGCGCGCTGGTCGACGACATGCTGGAGAATTTGCGCACCGCGAAACGCCTGGGCATGGCGACGGTCTGGGTGAGCCCGGAACGGCGCCGCGTTCCTTACGTTGATTTGCGCATTACTTCCGTCACCGAGCTGCCGGGCCTCGTTTTTCGCTATTCCCGCTAGTAGAATCTTTTCATGCCCCGCGCCAAAGGCGAGCGCCGACTCGAGATCCTCAAGGCGCTCGCGCAGATGCTCGAGGCCCCCCGCTGGGAGAAGATCACCACCGCCGCGCTGGCGGCGAAGCTCGACGTGTCCGAGGCGGCGCTGTACCGGCACTTCGCCTCCAAGGCGCAGATGTTCGAGGGGCTGATCGAGTTCATCGAGAGCTCGGTGTTCACGCTGGCCAACAAGATCACCGCCGCGGAGGCCGACGGCCGCAAGCAGGCCGACCAGCTGCTCGAGATGCTGCTGGCGTTTGCCGAGAAGAACCCCGGCATGGTGCGCGTGATGACCGGCGACGCGCTGGTGGGCGAGCACGAGCGCCTGCAGGCGCGCATGAACCAGTTCTTCGACCGCTTCGAGTCCACGCTCAAGCAGGCGCTGCGCACCGCCTCGGACGGCGACGCGGCGGTGCACGCCGCGGCGCTGCTGCGCTACGCGCTCGGCGCGCTGCACCTGTTCGCCAAGAGCGGCTTCGCGCGCAGGCCCACCGAGGGCTACGCGGCGCACGCCGCGATCCTCGCGGCTTGAAGCGGCTCCTCGCCCTGGCGCTCGCGCTGGCGGGCGGCGCGGCCGCCGCGCCGCCCGGCTCCCCCCTGACGCCCGCGCGCGACAACGCGGCGGTGTTCGCGGTGACGCACGGGATGGTGGTCGACAACCTGGCCGCCAACTGCCGCAGGTTCAGCGACCGCCTCAAGGTGGACCCGGACGCCGCGCTCGCCGCATGGCGGCGCCGCAATCTCGAGCGCGCTTCGGCGGCCGAGTCCTACCTGATCTACGCGCATGCGGCGATCGAGCGCGAGCTCGGGGCCGCGGCCGCCGAGCGGTTCAACGCGAACACGCGGGCGCTCGCGCGGCAGAAGGCCAACGTCGCGCTCAACGACATCTTCGAGCGGACCGCGCCCCAGTTCGAGGTCTGCGAGCGCTGGATGGATGCCATCTACCGGGGCCAGGCGGACCTCGGCTACGAGGTGAAGTACCGCGCGACGCTCGACGAGCTGGTCCGGTTCGAGCGCGACATCCGCCAGGGGCGCCCCGGCCCCTGATTGCCCGCGGGCGGCGCCGCGCGCGCAGTCCGTCACGGACGGAACCCCCGCCGCGCGTGCACCATGGCGGATGCGGGCACCGGGTATCGGACAAGATGCTAAATTCCGGCCGGGCGTCGCGAGGGAGAACTCCTATGTGGATGGGCTATCTGGTTTACCTGCTGGCGCTGCTGGCCGCGCTCGGCTGCGGCCTCGTGGGCGGCGCGCTGGTCGCCTTCTCGGACTTCCTCATGCCGGCCCTTGCGCGCGTCGCTCCGGATTCCGCGGTCCCCGTCATGCGCGAGATCAACGCCTCGGCGCACCAATCCTGGTTCCTGCGCGTGCTCGGCGTGACCGGGGCGCTCAGCGTGGCGCTGATCGTGGTGGCCCTCATGCGCTGGCACATGCCGGACTCGGCGCTCCTCCTGCTCGGCGCGGCCCTGTACCTCGCCGGCACGGTGCTGGTGTCGCTGGTGTGCAATGCGCCGCGCAACGACCTGCTGGCGCGCGATGCCGGGCAGTGGCCGGACTACCTCGCGCACTGGACGCGCTGGAACCACGTGCGCGCGGTCTCGGCGCTCGCGGCGGCCGCGCTGTTCGCGATGGCGATGTGAGGCGGGCGCGGCGCTAGCGCGCGCCGCAGACCTCGCAGCGCGGGTCCTTCTTCACGCGCACCACGCGCAGGTCGGAGGCCTTGGCATCGAACAGCGTGAGCTGTCCCAGCGGCGTCTCGCCGGCGCGTGCGAGCAGCTTCACGGCTTCGAGCGCCTGCATCGCGCCGATGGTCCCGGTGAGCGGCGCGAGCACCCCCATCACGGCGCATTGCACCTCCTCGACCTCGCCGTCCTCGGGAAACAGGCATGCGTAGCACGGCGCCTCGCGCCGGCGCAGGTCGAACACCATCAGCTGCCCGTCGAAGCGGATCGCCGCGCCCGAGATGAGCGGCCGCGAGAACTTCACGCAGGCGCGGTTGAGCAGGTGCCGGGTGGCGAAGTTGTCCGAGCAGTCGAGCACCACGTCGGCTTCCGCGACGAGGCGCTCGACCTCGGCGGCGCCGACGCGCGCGGCGAGCGGCGCCAGCGCTACCTCGGGGTTGATCGCCGCGAGCGTCCTGGCCGCCTCGTCGACCTTGCGTGCGCCGACCGAGTCCGTGCGGTAGAGGACCTGCCGCTGCAGGTTGGTGAGGTCGACCGCGTCGGCGTCGGCGAGCGTCAGGCGCCCGATGCCGCTCGCCGCCAGGTAGAGCGCCGCCGGGCAGCCGAGGCCGCCGGCGCCGACCACCAGCGCGCTCGCCGCGCGCAGCCTTTCCTGCCCCTCGACGCCGAACTCCTCGAGGAGGATGTGCCGCGAGTAGCGGAGGAGCTGCTGGTCGTTCAGCTGCCGGACTTGGTCGCCGCGACGGCCTTCGACGGCTGGCCCTGCACCGGCGCGCCCTTCAGGAAGTTGAGGGCCTGCACGAGCTGGAAGTCGTCCTTCGAGCCGAGCTCGACCGGCTTGGGCAGCTCGGCGGGCGCGGGGGTCGCGCCGGCGCGGGCGCGCGGCGCGCCCTTGGCCTGTTCGGCCTCGCGGTCGTTCTCCAGGTGGCGCTCGAGGTCGGCCTCGCGCAGGCGCGCCTGGCTGTTGGTGCCCGGCTCCTCGACGATGATGTCGGGGGTGATGCCCTTGGCCTGGATCGAGCGGCCGCTCGGCGTGTAGTAGCGCGCCGTGGTGAGCTTGATGGCCGTCGAATTGCCCAGCGGCATGATGGTCTGCACCGAGCCCTTGCCGAAGGTCTGCGTGCCGATGACCGTGGCGCGCTTGTGGTCCTGCAGCGCGCCGGCGACGATCTCCGAGGCCGAGGCCGAGCCGCCGTTGACCAGCACCACCATCGGCACGTTCTTCACGCCGGCCGGCATGCCCTGCAGGACGTCGTCGCGCAGGCCGCGCTGGTAGTCCTCGGGCGAGGCATAGAACTTCTTCTTCGCGTCCTCGGTGCGCCCGTCGGTGGACACGACCAGCGCGTTGTCGGGCAGGAAGGCCGCGGAGATCGCGACCGCGCCGTAGAGCAGCCCGCCGGGGTCGTTGCGCAGGTCGAGCACCAGGCCCTTCAGCTGGCCCTGCTGGTAGAGGCGCGCCATGTGGCGGACCAGGTTCTCCGGCGTCGCCTCCTGGAACTGCGACACGCGCACCCAGCCGAATCCCGGCTCGATGACCTTCGACTTGACGCTCTGCACCTTGATCACCGCGCGCGTGAGCGTCACGACGATGGGCGCCGGCTCGCCCTTCCTCGAGATGGTGAGCGTGATCTGCGTGCGCGGCTTGCCGCGCATGCGCTTGACCGCGTCCGCGAGCGTCATGCCCTTCACGGGCGTGTCGTCCAGCCGGATGATCAGGTCGCCCGGCTTGATGCCGGCGCGGAAGGCGGGCGTGTCCTCGATCGGCGAGACCACCTTGACGAAGCCGTCTTCCATGCCGACCTCGATGCCCAGGCCGCCGAACTGGCCCTGCGTGCCGACCTGCAGCTCCTTGTAGGCTTCGGCGTCGAGGTACGCGGAATGCGGATCGAGGTCCGAGAGCATGCCGTTGATCGCCCCGGCGATCAGCTTCTTGTCCTCGACCGGCTCGACGTAGTTCTGCTTGATCGCGCCGAACACCTCGGTGAACGCGCGCAGCTCCTCGACCGGCAGCGGGCCGCGCACGGTGCGCTCCGCGACGGCCTGGAAGTTGAGGCTGACCAGCACGCCGGCCACGGCGCCGATCGCGATCAGCCCGATGTTTCTCAGTCTGCCCATGAGGGTGTCCGGTGGTTGGCTGCTTCGCTACTTCAGCACGACCCAGCGAAGGGGGTCGAACGCCTTGCCCAGATGGCGTAATTCAAAGTATAGCCCCGATTGCTCGTTGCCACCGGTCGCGCCGACCGTGGCGATCGCCTCGCCGGCGCCCACCGGGTCGCCGGTCTGCTTGAGCAGCGACTCGTTGTTGGCATAAATTGACAGATAGTCCTCGCCGTGGTCGACGATCAGCAGGTTGCCGTAGCCGCGCATCCAGTCCGCGAAGACCACCTGCCCGGCGGCGATCGCCAGCACCGGCTGGCCTTCGGCGGCGCGGATGAACACGCCCTTCGTGCCGGCGGGGCCCACGCTCCTTGGTGCGCCGTACCGCCCGACAAGTTCCCCGCGCACCGGCAGGCGCAGCTTCCCGCGCAGGGTGGAGAATGCACCGGCCACCGAGCCGAGGGTAGGAACTTTTTCCACGCGCGCGTAGCCGGCGCCGGGGTGGGCCGACAGGGCGCTCACGATTTCCTCCACCACGCGCGAAAGGCGCCGCTCGTCGGCTTCCAGGGCGCCCAGCGTGCGCCGGGCGCGGCGCACGTCGGCCGACACGCGCTGCAGGATGGCGCGGCGCTCGCGCTGCTCCTTCACGATGTGCGCGCGGTCGCGGCGCTGCTCGGCGGCGATCGCCGCCAGGCGCTGGCGGCGCGACTCGGCCGTGGCGCGCAGCTCGCGCGCCTCGGCGAGGTCCTCGCGCAGGCCCTCGGCGACGCGCGCCGTCGCGCGCGACAGCTCGGCGAGGTAGGCGAGGCGCCGCGCGACGTCCGAGGGGCTCTCGCCGGACAGCGCCACGCGCAGCGCGTCCGGCGCCCCGGCCAGGTAGCGCGCCGCGAGCAGCCGCCCCAGCGCCTCCTGGCGCCGCGCGAGGCGCGCCTCCAGCGTGCGGCCGCGCTGGGCGGCGTGCGAGAGCTCGCCCTGCGCGGCGCGCTGCTCGGCCTCCAGCGCGCGCAGCTTGCGGTTGGCGTCCGAGATCGCGCGCTCGACGTCGCGCAGCGCGTCGCGCGCCTCGCGCCGGCTGGATTCCTTGGCGTCGAGGTCGGCGCGCACGGCGTCCAGCCGGGCGCGCAGCGCGGCGAGGTCCGCCGCGCGGTCGGCGAGCGCGGGCGCGCAGGCCGCGAGCAGGGCGGCGAGCGCCAGCGCGCGGATCAGGCTTTCGCCTTCCCCTGGGCCGACACGGCCGCGACGCGGCGCGCGATGTCCTCCGCGTCGCCCAGGTAGTAGTGGCGCAGGGGCTTGAGCGCATCGTCGAGCTCGTAGACCAGCGGCGCGCCGGTGGGCACGTTGAGGCCGACGATGTCGGCGTCCGAGACGCCGTCGAGGTGCTTGATCAGGGCGCGCAGCGAGTTGCCGTGCGCGGCCACCAGCACCCGGCGACCGGCGCGCACGGCGGGCGCGATCGTCTCGTTCCAGCAGGGCAGCACCCGCGCCACCGTGTCCTTCAGGCATTCGGTGAGCGGCACCGCGACGCCCGCGTAGCGCGGGTCGCGCGCCTCGTGGCGCGGATCGCCGGCGGCGAGCGCCGGCGGCGGCGTGTCGTAGCTGCGGCGCCAGGCGAGCACCTGGGCCTCGCCGAACCTGGCCGCCATCTCGCCCTTGTCGAGGCCCTGCAGGGCGCCGTAATGGCGCTCGTTCAGCCGCCAGTGCTTCTCCACCGGCAGCCAGACGCGGTCCATGGCCTCGAGCGCGAGCCAAAGGGTGCGGATCGCGCGCTTGAGGACCGAGGTGAAGGCGAGGTCGAACTCGAAGCGCTCGGCGGCGAGCAGCCTGCCGGCGGCGCGGGCCTCCTCGACGCCCGCCCCCGACAGGTCGACGTCGGTCCAGCCGGTAAAGCGGTTCTCGCGGTTCCACACCGACTCGCCGTGGCGAAGGAGCACGATGCGGTGCATGCGCTCAATTATAATCGCCGGCTCATGCTCGATTTCCTGCAGAAGAACATCCTGCTGGTGGCGGCGGCGGTGGGGTCCGGGGCGATGCTGCTCTGGCCCCTGGTGCGCGGCGCCGCGGGCGGCGCCTCGGTGAGCCTCCTGGAGGCCACGCAGCTGATCAACCGGCAGGACGCGCTGGTGCTCGACGTGCGCGAGGCCGCGCAGTACGCGGAGGGCCATATCCTGGGCGCGCGCAGCCTGCCGATCGCCGACCTTGCGCGCCGCGCGGGCGAGCTGGAGAAGTTCAAGAACCGCCCGCTCATCGTCGCCTGCGACTCCGGCAATACCTCGCAGCGGGCGGTGCGCGAGCTGCGCGCGCGCGGCTTCGCCAACGCCGTGTCGCTGTCCGGGGGCTTCCGGGCCTGGCTGCAGGGCGGCCTGCCGATGGAGAAATAGCGTGGCCGCGGTGCGCATCTACCTGACGCCGTACTGCGGCTACTGCCGGGCGGCGCTGCGGCTGCTGGAGAAGAAGGGCATCACGGACGTCGAGGCGGTGCGCGTCGATCTCGATCCCGCGCGGCGCGCCGAGATGCAGGCGCGCGCCGGGCGCTACACGGTGCCGCAGATCTGGATCGGCGAGCGCCACGTCGGCGGCTTCGAGGAGCTGCAGGCGCTCGAGCTCGCGGGCGAACTCGACGGCCTGCTCGCGGTCCAGGCAAGCTGAGGGGACCATGGCCGACACCGAGCAGCCCAGCTTCCAGATCGAGAAGCTCTATGTGAAGGACCTGTCCCTCGAGGTGCCGGGCGCCCCGCAGGTGTTCCTCGAGGCGCAGACGCCCCAGCTCGAGATCCAGGTGCGCCACGAGGCGCGGGGCTTCGCCGAGGCGCTGTTCGAGGTCGTGCTCACGGTGACCGTGACCGCGCGCGTGGGCGACAAGACCGTGTTCCTCGCCGAGGCCGCGCAGGCCGGCATCTTCGCGCTGCGCAACGTGCCGGACAAGGACGTCGAGCCGCTGCTCGCCGTGGGCTGCCCGTCGATCCTGTACCCGTACGCGCGCGAGGCGATTTCCGACCTGGTGTCGCGCGGCGGCTTCCCGCCGGTGCTGCTCTCGCCGGTCTCGTTCGAGGCGATCTACGCGCAGCGCCGGCAGCAGGAGGGCGGCGCGGGGACCCTCGAGGTGGCCACGCAATGAGGCGACTGCTTGCCGCGCTCGCGCTTTCGCTGGCCGCCGCGGCGTCGCACGCGGGCGAGTTCCTGAGCGTCGGCGAGGCCGCCGCGATCCTGTACGACGCGCCGTCGCGCAACGCGAAGCCGCTCTACGTGGTCTCCCGGTTCTACCCGCTCGAAGTGATCGTGAACCTCGACGCCTGGGTGAAGGTGCGCGACCAGACCGGCGCGCTGTCCTGGGTCGAGCGCCGCCTGCTGGTGGACAAGCGCACGGTGCTCGTCACGGCGCCGTCGGCCGAGGCGCACACCCGGCCCGAGGAGGGCTCGCCGGTCGCTTTCGTCGCCGCGCAGAACGTCGCGCTCGAGGTGCTGGGCTTCGTGCCGGGCGGATGGGTGCGCGTGCGGCACGCCGACGGCGCGAACGGCTACCTGCCGGCCGCGGCGGTCTGGGGGTCGTGACGCGCATCGCCGTGCTCGGGGCGGGCGCCTGGGGCACAGCGATGGCAGCCGTGCTCGGCGCGCGGCACGAAGTGACGCTCTGGGCGCGCGACGCCGCGCAGGCCGATGCCCTGGCGCGCACCCGGCGCAACGCGCGCTACCTCCCCGAGATCGAGCTGCCGGCGCAAGTCGCCGTCACCGCAGCGTGGCCCGAGGCCGCCGACCTGTGGATCGCCGCGACGCCGGTCGCCGGCCTGCGCGAAGTGGCGGCGCGGGTCGCGAGCGGGCCGCTCATCTGGCTGTGCAAGGGATTCGAGTCGGGCAGCGGCCTGCTGCCGCACCAGGTGGTGGCGCAGGCGCGCGGCCGGCGCGCCCCGGGCGGTGCGCTCTCGGGACCCTCGTTCGCGCTCGAAGTGGCCCGCGGCCTGCCGTGCGCGCTGACGCTCGCCTCGGCGAACGCCGCTTTCGCGCGCGCCACGGCGCGCGCGCTGCACGGCGGGCGGCTGCGCGTGTACTACAGCGCGGACGTGCCCGGCGTGGAGGTCGGCGGCGCGGTGAAGAACGTGATGGCGATCGCGGTCGGCATCGCCGACGGGCTGGCGCTCGGCCTGAACGCGCGCGCGGCGCTCATCACGCGGGGGCTCGCCGAGATGACCCGGCTCGGGGTGGCGCTCGGCGGGCGGGCGCACACCCTGATGGGCCTCGCGGGCGCGGGCGACCTGATCCTCACCACGACCGGCGACCTGTCCCGCAACCGCCAGGTGGGCCTCGCGCTCGCGCGCGGCGAGGCGCTGGCCGGCATCCTGGGCCGGCTCGGCCACGTGGCCGAAGGCGTGCCCACCACGCGCGAGGTGCTGCGGCTCGCGGCGCGCCGCCGCATCGACATGCCGATCACGGCCGCGGTGCAGGCGGTGCTCGAGGGCAGGCTCACCGCGCTGCAGGCGGTGGAGGCGCTGCTGGCGAGGGACCCGAAGGAAGAGGCGCGCGTCAGCGCGCGCCGGAAAAGCCGAGCTGGCGCCAGGCCTCGTACACCAGCACGGCGACGGCGTTCGAGAGGTTGAGGCTGCGGTTGCCGGGGCGCATCGGCAGCCGCAGGCGCTGCGCCGGCGGAAATTCCTCGAGCATCGCCTGCGGCAGCCCGCGGGTCTCCGCGCCGAACACGAGCGCATCGCCGGCGGCGTAGCGCACCGTTTCGTAGGACACCGGGCCGCGCGTGGACACGGCGAACCTGCGCGCCGCGCCGAGCGCTGCGCGGCACGCCGGCCAGTCGCGGTGCACGCGCACGTTCGCCATCTCGTGGTAGTCGAGCCCGGCGCGCCGCAGCTGCCGGTCGTCCATGGAAAAGCCGAGCGGCTCCACGAGGTGCAGCCGCGCGCCGGTGTTGGCCGCGAGGCGGATCACGTTGCCCGCGTTGGGCGGGATCTCCGGATGGACGAGGACGATCTCAAGCATCGCCGGGCGGCGGGGTACGCGCGAGCACCCAGTTGAGCACGCGCGCGGCGCCCGCGCGCTTGAGGGCCGCGGCGAGCTCGTGCAGCGTGGCGCCCGTCGTCATCACGTCGTCGACCAGCGCCACGCAGGCGCCCGCCGGCACCTCCCGGACGCGGAATGCGCCGCGCACGTTGGCCGTGCGCTCGCGCAGGGGCAGGTCGAGCTGCGGCGGGCCGTCGCGCGAGCGCTCGGCGAGCCCGGGCGCGAGCCGCAGCCCGGTGGCGGCCGCCACCTCGCGCGCGATCTCCAGGGCCTGGTTGAAGCCGCGGCGGCGCAGCCGCGCGGGCGCGAGCGGCACCGGCAGGAGCGCGTCGGGGCGCTCGTCGGCGGGCACGCAGGCCGCGAGCAGCGCCCCGAGCCGGGGCGCGAGCGCGAGCTCGCCGCGGAACTTGAGCGCCTGGATGAGCACGTCGGCGGGGAACGCGTACACCAGCGCGGCGACGGTGGCGTCGTAGGCCGGCGGCTGCGCGAGGCATCGCCCGCAGGTCGCGCCCAGCGGCGAGGGCAGCGCGCAGCGCGGGCAGCGCGGGCCGCGGGCGCGCGGCAGATCCGCGTCGCACGCGTCGCACAGCAGGTCGCCGGCGGCGCCGCGGCACAGGAAGCAGCGGCCGCCGAACACGAGCCGGGTGAAGCGCCGCGCCAGCGCGCCAGTCATGGCGCGGATTGTGCGCCCGATACGCTAGACTCGGACGCATGTGGACTGTCGCGCGACTGGCGCGCGATCTGGCGGAAGGCCGGACGACGAGCCGCGCACTGGTCGAGGAGGCGCTCGCGCGCATCGCCGATCCGGCGGGCGAGGGCGGCCGGGCCTTCCTCAAGGTGTACGCCGAGCAGGCGCGCGCCGACGCGGAGCACGCGGATCGCCTGCGGCGCGCGGGCATCGTGCGCTCGGCCGTCGACGGCCTGCCCGTCTCCGTGAAGGACCTGTACGACGTCGCGGGCGACGTCACCCGCGCGGGCTCGACGCTGCTGGCCGGTGCCCCGCCGGCGGCCGAGGACGCGCCCGCGGTGGCGCGGCTGCGCGCGGCCGGCGCGGTGATCCTCGGGCGCACCAACATGGTCGAGTTCGCGTTCGGCGCGGTCGGCCTCAATCCCCACTACGGCACGCCGAAGAACCCGTGGGACCGTGCCACCGGCCGGGTGCCGGGCGGCTCGTCCTCGGGCGCCGCGGTGGCGCAGGCCGACGGCATGTGCGTGATGGCGCTGGGCAGCGATACGCGCGGCTCGATCCGCCAGCCCGCGGCGCTGTGCGGCATCGCGGGCTGGAAGCCCACGCAGCGCCGCGTGCCGCGCGAGGGCGCCTTTCCCCTGTCCTATACGCTCGACACGGTCGGGCCGCTCGCCAACTCGGTCGAGTGCTGCGCCGCCTACGACGCGGTGCTCGCGGGGGAGGCGGCCGAGCCGCTGCCCGCGTTTGCGGTCAGGGGGCTGCGGCTGCTCGTGCCGCGCGGCGCGCTGCTCGAGGACCTCGCGCCGGAGGTGGCGCGCGCGTTCGAGTCCGCGCTGCGGCGCCTCGCCGGGGCGGGGGCGCTGCTCGAGGAGCGCCCGGTCGCAGCGTTCGACCGCCAGCCCGAGTACTTCAAGGCGGGCGGCTTCGCCGGCGCGGAGGCCTGCGCGATTCACCGCCGCTGGCAGGACCGCCTCGCGCAGTACGACCCGCGCGTTGCCAAGCGCGTCCTGTTCGGCCGGGAGATCTCGGCGGCGGACTACGTCGACCTCGTGCGCCTGCGCGCCGAGTACATCCGCGGCGTCGAGTCGCTGGCCGCGCCCTACGACGCGATGCTCATGCCGACCTCGCCGGCGGTCGCGCCGACCATCGCCGAGGCGGACGCGAGCGACGAGGCGTACTTCCACTGGAACGCGCGCATCCTGCGCAACGTCGGCGTGGTCAACTTCCTGGACGGCTGCGCCGCCACGGTTCCCTGCCATGCGCCCGGCACGGCGCCGGTGGGCCTCACGCTGTTCGGCCCGGCGATGACGGACCGGCGCGTGCTCGGCGCGGCCGCCGCGGTCGAGAAGCTGCTCGCCGGGCGTGGCTGAGCTCGACGCGCGCGCGGCGCGCCGCCGGTTCGACCGCGCCGCGGCCACCTACGGCAAGGCCGCCTATCTCGAGCGCGAGGTGGGCCGCCGCATGCTGGAGCGCCTGGACGTGGTGCGCCTCGCGCCGGCGCGC